>NZ_PHGS01000019.1:0-170400 GCF_003031125.1 Agrobacterium sp. LAD9
GCCCCGCCTCCATTTGCCGGGCGCGCAGCCCGTCGCAAACGCCAAAAGCCACGGCATCGTTGAAGCAGACGGCGGCCGTGACCGGATCGCTTGCTTCGAGCACGCGCCCGATCGCCTCGACACCGCCGGCACGCGAAGGCGCGCAGGGAACAACGGCCGTCTCCTGAAAAGGCAGACCGGCGACAGCCAAGGCGTCCCGAAAACCGCCGACCCGCTCATGGAAGACCGCCGTATCGGGAAACCCGCCCATGAAGGCGATGCGGGAGTGGCCGAGCGAGGCAAGATGGGCAACCGCCTGCGCCATGCCGGACTGATTGTCCGATGCAACCGACGACACTTTCGCACCGGGCAGGCTGCGGACAACGACCACGACGGGAATGCCGGCGGCAATCAGCGGCTTGAAGTCGAGCGGATCGGTCGCTCGGGCGGGCGATACGATCAGCCCGGAGATGCCGTGCTCCCGCATCGAGGCAATCACCTCGCGCTGCCGGTCGATGCTTTCGCTGGTATTGGCAAGAAACTGCACATAGCCGGCCGATTGCACGACCGTGTCGACGCCCACGGCAAGCTCCGCAAAGAAGCTGTTCGTCAGATCGTTGACGACGACACCGATGATTTTCGATTTCGCGCTGGTCTGGCGCAGGTTCGCGGCGCCGCGGTTATAGACATAACCAAGCTCGCGCATCGCCGCATTGACCTTGGCCCGGGTCCCCTCATTGACGAGCGGCGAACCCCGTAGCACCAGCGAGACTGTCGATTTCGACACGCCTGCGGCCTGCGCGATATCTATAACGGTCACCCGTCCGCCAGTCATTGAACCCTCCCAGGCCGTCCATCAAGATCGAGGGGTAATTAATTGGAACGTTCCAATTTTGTCAAGTGACATCGCCGTAGCAAAATCGAAAACTACGAAAGGCTCCGTCTAAAATCGCCAATAATGTTTAATTTCAATGATATTATGATCTCTTTTGGTTTCCATGATTTTCAGAAACCCTATGAAGTTTCGGCATGATTGCCATTGAAAAATGGAACGTTCCAAAATACGCTATTATTTCCTCTCGTCAGGAGCGAGGTGGGTCGAGTTTGCAATGCCGGCGAACGCGAAGGCCGGCAGTGTTCGGCCAAGCCGGAACAGCGACGCTTGCCCTTCCGCCCTAATGGATCGTAGTTTACCGACCAACGCCTACGGCCGGTAAACGATCACCCCTCATTCCGGAGCAATGAATGACCACCGAAACGCCTTCGCTTGACGCCCTGCGGGCAGAGCTAGCTGCCCTTCAGCTCAACACCTTCAACTATGACTTCGCCTGGAAGCTGGGCAGCCTGATAAGATTGCGGGCCGCGGCACAGGAGCTTCCCGTCGCAATCGAGATAAGGCACGGCACCGACGTGGTGTTCGCCAGCCTGCTGCCGGGCGCGACCATCGACAATTTTGGATGGACACGCCGCAAATGCGCGGTCGTTCATCGTTTTCATCGCAGTTCGCTTCAGGTCCGGCTCGAAGCCGAGCGAAAGGGATACGACTTCAACGCAAAGTTCGGCCTGCCGGTCAGCGATTTCGTCGCCAGCGGTGGTGGATTTCCCCTCATCATCCGCGGAGGCACACTGATTGGCTCGGTGGGCGTCAGCGGACTGCCTGACGTCGAAGACCACATTCTTATTACACTCTGCCTGAAAGAAATGCTCGCAGGCTGACATGGTTCGATACAGGCCCTCGTCAAAACGGAAGAAGCCGTCCTTCGGATAAGCGGTCGCCAACCATTTCACGATCCGCAAATTTTTCTTTGGCCGAACGTCCCAAATCCCCAAAACCAAACGTCTACCTCACAAGCGGGCGTTTCACCCACGCTTGATGGTGGGCTGCGGCGTGTCGAATACCGTAGGATTTGGGGGTTTTGATGAGTAAGACAATTTCCGTCTCGCGTGGGGCAAAGGCGGGCCTGCGGGCGGCGCTTCTGGCTGGCACTGCCATTGCCATGAGCCCGGCAATACCGGCAATGGTGAGTGCGGCGAGGGCACAATCGGCGGAACGCACAATCTCGGTGCCTGCCGGACCTCTAACCCCGGCATTGAACAGCCTTGCCGCACAGACGGGATTGCAGATTCTCTTCGACGCATCTGTTGCCGCAGGCAAGAGAACCGCTGGAGTCAGTGGCACCCTCACCCCCGAAAAGGCGCTGAATGCCGTGCTGGCAGGCACCAATGTCAATGCACGCTTTGCCGGCAGCAACCGGGTGACCCTGTCGAGCGGCCCCGGCCTTTCGGCCGCAGGCACCGCACAGGACGGCACGACGGTGCTGGATGCCATCACCATTTACGGCGCGCGCGACGCGACGACGTTGAACAACACGACGGCGAGCGTCGGCATCGTCACCGCCAAGGCAATCGAGGATGGCCAGATCAGATATACGCAGGACGCTTACCGGCGGCTTGCCAACGTGCTCGACAGCGCGACGGTCAATGCCGGCTTCGTCATTCGCGGCATGAGTTCCGAGGGCTTCGTCCCCGGCGGGGCGCCGGTCGGATCGCTTTACGTGGATGGCATTCTCCAGACCCGTTACAATGCCCGTTTCGGTGCGAGAAGCCTCTGGGACGTCGAGCAGGTCGAGGTCTATCGTGGCCCGCAATCGACGCTCTCCGGCCGCGCCGCCATGTCGGGCGCAATCTATATCAAGTCGAAGGATCCGACCTTCGACAAGGAGCTGGAACTGTCCGGCACCGTCGGCAACAATAACCGGGCCGGCTCCGGCTTCGTCGTCAATACGCCTGTGGTCGAGGATCAGGTGGCGCTGCGCATTTCCGGTGCCTTCGAGCGTTCCCGTTCGGATGTTTCCTATTCGAATTTCAGAGACTACGCCGGTTATGACGACCTGACCACGGATATCAGCCGCAACATTCGAGCGAAGGTGCTCATAACCCCTTCCGAGATGCCGGATACGCGCGCCCTTCTGACCTACGCCTATTCGAAGGATCGCCCGAATGACCGGCTGGTCGGCCTCTATGACGGGCGCGGCGACTTCAACAACAATCCCGATACCTATACGGAATTCCGCTGGACCGAGGTCCATAATGTCGGTCTCGAAATCACCCATGATTTCTCCGACAGCCTGCGGTTCACCTCCCAGACCGGCTTTCAATACGGCGTAAACACACGCCGCTCCGTCGATGCGGGCACGCCCGGCCTGGTCACCGGCATCTGGGGTACGGACGACGATTCGATATTCACCCAGGAATTTCGCCTGAACTACGAAGGAGAACGGTGGAAGTGGGTCGCCGGTCTTTTCGGCAGCCATCAGGTCTTCGACGGCTGGTCGCGTTTTGTCGCGGAAGTACCGGGCATACCCATGCCCGCACAGCTCGACGACCAGCAGAATCGCAAAACCTCAAACCTCGCCGCCTTCGGCGAGGCGACCTATGAGTTCGCGCCGAGCTGGTTCGTCACCGCCGGCGGCCGTCTGGACTATCTCGAGGAAACGAATACGGAGTTGAACTCCTTCGTCTTTTACGGGATGGATCCCTTCTTTTCCGGGGGTCCCGCATCCTTCGACGAGTTGAATTTCGTACCCAAGATCGGCCTCTCCAGGGAATTTGGCGAAAATCAAACGGTCGGCTTCACCTACACACAGGGTTTCCGTTCGGGCGGTTCCTATGTCAATCGCAGCGATCCGGCCTTCCCCCTCGTGACCTACGAACCGGAATATTCCCAGAGCTACGAGCTTTCTTACAAGGGAACCCTGCTGGACGACCGGCTCACCCTCAATGCCAATCTCTTTTATACCAAATATGAAGATCAGCAGATCGAAATCCGTCCCCCGTCTCTCATTCCGGGATATCGCATCACGGAAAATGCCGCGTCATCGCGCGCATGGGGTTTTGAAATCGAGCCGACCTATCAGGTAACCGACCAGTTCTCGGCTTTCGCCTCAATCGGTTATCTGAACACCAAATTCCTTGAGTTCGATCACGGCGGCCTGGGCGAGCAATCCGGAAAGTCCTTCCCTGAAGCGCCGGAATGGACCCTCGGCTTCGGCGGGCGTTATGAGTTCGAGAACGGCGTTTATGTCGGCGCGGACGCCAAATACACCACGGAATACAATTCGCGCTTCGGCACGCGCGGCATGTACGAAATCGACTCCCGCTTCATCGTCAACGCCCAGCTCGGCTTCAAGAAGGACAATTGGGAGATAACCGCTTTTGCGGAAAACCTCACCGACGAAAAATACTTCACCGTTGTCGATCCGGATGCGGCCCTGCCATTCGGACAGGCCGGCCAAAGGCGATCGTTCGGTGTCAATCTCCGTGCGAAATTCTGACAATCCGCGTTGCGGGGCGAAAGCCCCGCAATACGCCTCCACGTTCATTGAATGGGTACCGGTCTTGCGCTTCTGTCTTGCCTTTCTTTTCCTCATCCTGCCCGCCTCCCTTGCCCACGCGGCCTGCCAGGGAAAGGAGATAACCGAAGGCGTTTATAACCCGCCCTTCTGCGTTCCGGCTGAAGTGAAGACGATCGTAACACTCGATCCGCTGCTGACGCTCGGGCTCCTCATCGAACTTGAGGCTCCCGTCGTCGCCACGCCCTATATGGCAATTCAGGACCCTGCGGTTCTTCAGGTCGTCAGGCAGGCGAAGATGATCGATCTGGGCAATCCGAAGGAGCCGAGCCTCGAGCGGATCGCGGCGCTGAAACCTGACCTCATCATCGGCAGCACCGAAGGCCATTCGCCGATCTATGAGACGGCGTCGAAGATCGCACCGACCGTCCTCGTCAACCACATGGACTGGAAGAAATATCTCGCGCTGCTCTCCGAAATGACGGGACGCAAGGGCGCCGCGCAGGAGGCGCTCGCCGCCTACGAAAAGCGGGTGACGTCGATCCGCGCGCGAATGAAGGATGTGACGGTTTCGACCGTTCGTTTCGCTCCCGGCCGGTTCGTCGTCTTCCTGGACGGTCCTGCCGCCTATGCGCCGTTTGCGGTGCTGCGCGAAGCCGGGGTAAAGCGCACGGCCTATGAGACGGTGACTGACGGCACCATCGTCAAGCGGCCGGATTGGGAGGAATTGGCCAATCTCGATGGTGACATCCTCCTTTATGTCTCCGCCAGCGGCTTCGAAAGCGGGCCGGACGATGCACTCGAGCAGGAGGTCATCGGCAACCCGCTCTGGCAGCTTCTGCCCGCCGTGCGCAACGGGCAGGCCTACCGTGTCGATCGCATTGCCTGGCAGAGCTTCCACGGCATTGCTTCCGCAAACCGGATACTGGACGACATAGAGCGTTATGTTCTGGCGGATCGATGAACCGCAAACTATCCGGACGTTTTGTCGGTACCGATAGCGGCAAGGCTCTCGCCCTTGCTGCACTGCTGTGTCTACTTGCCGCCGCGTCGCTTCTTGCCGTGGCGCTCGGCACCGTGCGTATACCTCTATCCACGATTCTGGACGCGATTTTCCGGTTTGACGGGTCGCGAAACCACCTCCTCGTCGTGGCGGTTCGCCTGCCGCGTGTCATCGCAGCCCTTCTGGCCGGCAGCGCGCTTGCCGTCTCGGGGGCGATCATGCAGGCCATCACCAACAACCCCCTCGCCTCGCCGGGCCTGCTCGGCATCAATGCGGGTGCTGCCTTCGCAGTTGTCTCCATCATGACCTTTTTCGGTGCGGGTGTCGGCGATATCTACATCTGGTTCGCCTTTTTGGGCGCGGGTATCGCGGCGTTTGCCGTTACTTTGCTTTCCTCGTTCGGCCCCATCCGTCATTCGCCGGTCGGGCTCATTCTTGCCGGTGCGGTCGTCGCGACCTTCCTCACGTCGCTCACCAGCGCCGTGCTCATCTTCGATCAAAGCACGCTCGATGCCGTGCGCATGTGGACGGCAGGCTCGGTGACGGGCAGAACCATGGCGCAGGCAGCAACTGTCGTGCCCTATATTGCCTTTGGCCTCATCGTCTCGCTCTTCCTTGGTCGGCATTTGACGACGCTGAGCCTTGGCGCGGATACCGCCCGCTCGGTCGGGCAAAATACGGCCCTCTGCCGCGGGGTGGCGATCGTCACCGTCATCCTGCTTGCCGGCGGCGCAGTGGCGCTTGCGGGGCCGATCGGCTTTATCGGCCTCGTCGTCCCGCATATCGTCCGGATGACCGTCAGCGTCGACTATCGCTGGATCATTCCGTTTTCGGCGCTTGGCGGCGCGCTGCTCGTGGTCGGGGCGGATATGGCCGGGCGCATGGTCTTCGGCAGCCAGAATTTTCCCGTGGGCGTGACGATCGCGCTTGTCGGCGCGCCGTTTTTCCTATGGCTCGCACGCAACCGGATGAGAGGCGAAACATGATCCGCCTTTTCCTTTCGCTTACCCTGTTGCTCGCGATCCTTGTCCTCGCAAGCCTCGCATTGGGTGACATTTCGTTATCCTGGCCGGCCCTGTTCGATGTTTTTGCCGGCGGACCAGCGGCAAACACGCAGGATGCGATCATCGTCCTCGACCTGCGCCTGCCGCGCGTGCTGCTTTCTATCCTTGTCGGAATGGCTCTTGCGACCGCGGGCACCATATCGCTCGCCATTATGCGCAATCCGCTTGCCGAGCCCGGAGTGCTCGGCATCAATAGCGGCGCGGCCGCAGCCGTCATGGCCGTCATCGTTCTCATGCGGGACCCGCCGGTGGCACTGCTTCAGGCCGCCGGTTTCGGCGGCGCGGTCCTGATGGCGGCGGCGGTCTATCTCCTTGCCTGGCGAGGGGGAGCCTCGTCGCTTCGCATTATCCTGATCGGGATCGGGCTCGGCGCACTCGCCACCGCCGGCACGACTTTCCTCTCCGCCTTCGGTCAGATCGGCGACGTCCAGCGGGCGATGGTCTGGCTTGCCGGCAGCGTCTACGACGCCACCATGATCAAGGTGCGGCTTCTCGCCTTGTGGCTCATCCTGCCCGCTACACTCGCATGGATGGCTTCACGCGAACTCGATCTCATTCGTTTCGGCGACAATTCGGCAAAAAGCCTCGGCCAGCCGGTCGATCGCATTCGCGGCATGATGATCGTGCTCGTCACGATCATCTCCGGCGCGGCCGTTGCCGTCTCCGGTCTCATCGGCTTCGTCGGCCTCGTCGCACCGCATATCGCCCGCAGGCTCGTTGGAGCGTCTCACGCCCGCATTTTCCCCGTTGCGGCTCTTGTCGGCGCGTGCCTCGTCGTCGCTGCCGATCTCCTGGGGCGCACCGTCATTGCGCCTGCGCAATTACCCGCGGGGATCATTACCGGGCTCGTCGGAGCTCCCTTTTTCGCATATCTTCTCTGGGGACGCCGTCATGATCGTGGATGAGCAAAAAGCCGCCGAAAAGCTGGCAGGCGAGGCCATTACACTCGCCTATGACCGCCGCCCTGTCGTCGAGAATCTCGATCTCATCATCCCGGGCGGCTGCTTCACGGCTCTTATCGGCCCCAACGGCAGCGGCAAGTCCAGCATCCTGCGCAGCCTTGCCGGCCTGATGACGCCGCTTTGCGGAACCATCCTGCTCGACGGCCGAAGCATCGCGGCGCTGTCGACCAGGCATATGGCGCGCCGGGTCGGCATGCTCCTACAGGGGCCAGTCGCGCCGGAAGGCCTGACGGTCCGCGATCTCGTCCGCCAGGGCCGCTATCCTCACCGCTCCCTCTTCGGCCGCTGGTCGGTTGAGGACGAAGTGGCCGTCAACGAAGCGCTTATGCTGGCGGGCATGGACACGCTTGGCGATCGCCCGCTCGACAGCCTTTCCGGCGGTCAGCGCCAGCGCGCATGGATCGCCATGACGCTTGCACAGCAAAGCGAGGTGATCCTGCTTGATGAACCCACGACCTACCTCGACCTCGAGCACCAGATTGAACTCATGCATCTGGTGACGCGGCTGGTCAGCCGCCATGGCAAGACCGTCGTCGCGGTGCTGCACGACATCAATCAGGCTGCCCGCTATGCCGAACACATCATCATTCTCAAGAACGGCGAAATCACCGCCGCCGGCCGACCAGCGAACGTGATCTCGGCGGATACCATCGAGACCGTCTTCAACGTCAAGACTGTGGTGATCCGCGATCCGGTCGCCGGAACCCCGCTCTGCATCCCGCTTTAGACGGCGCGGCTTTCGGCCGCTTTCCAGTTACAAAATTATCACACCAGCTACCTTTTCAAACGAAGCTGGAGACGAGAACCCTCCTTCCCGCCGAAACATTTGAGAGTGAAATCCGCAATAAAATCAGGCATAAAGATGAGTATTAATATCATCTTTAAAGCCTGCCGTAAGTTCAACGTTCGAATCGTTCTAACCTGTTGTACTTGCAAGCAATCTTTGAAGCCGGTAGCGATTTTACCATTGGCACCCGAGAAACAAACGCACGGGTGAGCCCGGTTATTGCGAATTGAGTGCCGATGTCGAACCCCTCATCTTCTCCGCCTTCCTGGGACATTCCCGACAGCAATGACCTGCTGAACCGGGCGATGGAGATTTATTACCACGACATCACGGCTGCGGTTCACCGCAGGGGGCATCCGCGCTCCACGGCGCGGGACGTGGTGCATGATCTTTATGTCAGGCTCGCCGCAAAACCTGACATCCTGCAAAACAAGCGATCGGTGAAAGCTTTCCTCTGCCGTGCGGCGATCAATCTCGGCATCGACAGGATGCGGCGGGAGACCATGGAATCGCGGCTGTTTTCCGGTTCCGAGCGCGAGGCGATGGCGGTGGCGAGCGCAGGTCCGGCACCGGATCATGCGCTGGAGATCGAAGCGCGCATTGCAATTCTTCGTCAGGCGATCACCGAACTGCCGACGCGCCGGCGCGTCGTCTTCATCCTGCACCGGCTGCATCATCTCACACCGGATGAAATTTCGGCAAAACTCAACATCTCCAGAAACATGGTGGACAGGCATCTGCGCCACGCCTTCGCCCACTGCCTCGACCGGCTGCTTCTGATCGGCTAAACGTCCCAAATCGGCGATGCCAAACGTCTAGAAGACAAGGGAGCAGCTGGAGACACCAATGCGTGAGAACGAAGCGATGAACGCTCAGCGAAAGCGCAACCGCGAGGCTGCGGACTGGTTGCTCCGCAACGGCGATCCTCAGCAATCGGCCGAAGACAGGGCGCACTTCACGGACTGGCTCAACGATCCGGAAAACTGTCGCACCTATAGTGCCGCCGAGCGACTGATGGGCGACGCACGCAAGGCCATCCAGTCGGACCCAAAGCTCGCCAGCATAAAAGCCACGCCGCGTAACCTTGCGAAACCCGTCGCAACCACCGTCGTTCTTTTCGCCACGGCAACCGCGACCTTTTTCCTTCTCGACGGCCCGATGCGTCTTCAGGCGGACGTCATCGCCGGGACAGATGAGATGCCGGTCATCGACCTTGAGGACGGCTCCAGAGTTCAGCTCAACGCTTCCTCAGCAATCGCCATCGATTTCAACCGGACCCGGCGAACGGTCCACCTTCTGCGCGGGCAGGCCTATTTCGAGGTTGCCCATGCGCCGGAACGACCCTTCAGCGTCGAAGCCGGAACCACGCGCGTGACGGCCCTCGGGACCGCCTTCGACGTCCGCTACGGCGAGACCGACACGGAGGTGACCGTAACCGAAAACGCGGTCCTTCTTGAACCGGACAATGATGGACCGTTCTCCCGACGCGTCCAGCAGGGCGAGCAGGCGACCTATGATCGCATGAAGGGCGAAACAAGCGTCCAGCCGGTCGATAGTCTCGTCGCACTCGCCTGGAAGCGCGGACAGATCGCCGTCGACAATGCGCCGCTTTCTTATGTCGTTGAAGAAATGAACCGCCATTTCGGCGGCAGGATCGTCATCGCCGGAAGATCACTCGCCGCCAGACGCGTGAGTGGAACAGTCGCGATCGCCGACACCGACGCCGCCCTTTCATTCGTGAGGGAAGCGCTCGGCGTGAAGGCGACAAGGCTTGGTCCGCTTATCGTCATCCGCGACTGACGTGGCCATCTCGTAAACAAGCGCCTCACCCGCCCCGCCAGCCCCGCGCATTGTCTATGGCGCGTGCAAAGCGGGCGTGGTCGGCGGCCCCGACCGATCCGTCAGGCGTGAATATCTCGGCATCGTTTCGCATGGCGGCTACATCGATGCCGCAGAGTTCCGCCAAGCCGAGCGCCGTCAACTCGCGCATGGCCGGCACGCGAATGGTTCGGCCACTGGCTGCGGCCAGAAAACGGGCGAAATAGCGACTGTTCGACAAGCCGCCATCGATGGAGATCATGTCGCCTATGGGAGCGACAGCCGACGCCGCCTCGATCAGCCCAGCCGTCAGCAGGGCAATGCCTTCCAGCACGGCGCGCACCGTGTCACTTCGTTCCGTGGTGTGGTCCATGCCGATGAAAAGCGGCACGGCCTGCCTGTCCCAATAGGGCGCGGCAAGGCCCGAAAGGGCGGGCACGAATACAACGCCGCGGCGAATGGCCGAGGGTCCTTCGAAACCGTCGAGTTCGGCACTATCTGCGTATAGGCCGATCTTTTTCGCCCATTCGAGCGCCGCGCCGGCATCATAGACGCCGCCTTCGATGGCGAAGACGGCGGGCGCGCCCTGCATCTGCCAGCCGATGGTCGGCAGAAGCTCGCCCGTCAACGGACGCCCGTTACCGGCAACGGCCAGCAGAAAGGCCCCGGTTCCGAAGGTTATCTTGCAATCGCCGGCCTTGCGGCAGCCATGCCCATAAAGCGCGGCCTGCTGATCGACAATGGAAACGCGGATGGACGTTCCCTCGACCGCGCCAAAACCGCCATCGACAGGACCGATCATGGGCAGGCAATCCATCGGCACGCCGTGAAGCGCGCAGAGTTCAGGGCTCCAGTCTCCGGTTGAGAGATCAAGCAGCCCCGTGCGCGACGCCGTAGCAAGGTCCGTGCGGAAAGAGCCCGTCAGCCGGTCCAGAAAAAAAGCATCGGTGGTGCCCAGCCGCAAACGCCCTGCGGCCCTTGCCTGCGCCACTGCCGGATTGTGCTTCAACAGCCAGGCCAGTTTGCTGGCAGAAAAATAGGGATCAAGCGGCAGCCCGCAAATCTCTTTCGAACGATCCGTTGCCGAAGGCGGCAGGGCGGCCAGCGCTTCGGCGGTACGGGCATCCTGCCAGACGATAACCGGCGACAGCGCCTCGCCGCTCACGGCATCCCACGCCAGACAACTCTCGCCCTGATTGGCGATGGCGATGGCCTCCACCGGTCCGGCGGCAGCCAGCACCGCGCGAATATTGCGCAGCAGTTCTTCCGGATCATGTTCCACATGGCCGGCGGCCGGGTAAAATTGCGCGTGACGCCGGCTGGCCACGACCTCCGCCGTGCCGCTATCGCTCACCACAAGGCACCGGGTCGATGTCGTCCCCTGATCGATCGCCGCAATGCGCATCAATTGGTCTCCCGAAAGTGAAAGGCAATCTGGCTCGCTTCAAACGCAGCGCCGGGAATGGGCACCAGCACACGGCGTTCAGGGCGCCACCGGCCGGTCTTGCTCCACACTTCCGTTCCGTCGAGACGAAGCGAAAGCCGGCCTTGAACGCGTCTGGTGAAACGAAGCTGAAAATCGCGAAATGCCGGTCTATCGAGTCCACCCGGCCGCAACATGGCTGGAACCGCCAGTTTGAGCGGATCGGCGAAGGCAACGGGAACCCCCGGCGCGTTGCAGGGTTCCCGGGCGAGATCGTCAGCCACCGACGCGCCAACGCGGTGGCCTTCGCGAAACGCCCAGCCGCCCGTTTCCACGGCTCGCAAGACATTCCCGCTGGCGAAGAAAATCGGATTGGCCATCCGTCCGTCCTGATCGATCAGCGGCCCGGCACTGCCTGCCGCAACATCCACGGGGGATGCATTGAGAAGCGCTGCCTCCGGCGTGAATCGCCCGGTGAGCAGAACACCGTCGCATTGAACGGTCAGGATGCGGCCATCCGCCAGACGGATATCGGCCTCCTCGACACGGTCACGCCCGCGAATATCCGTGAGTGTCGCACCACAATGAAAGGGCACCCCGACCAGTCGCGGAAACCAATGAAAAGGCGACCGCGCCAGCGAATGAGGCTCCGGCTCGATCATCGCGACCGGTCGGGCGCGATGAGTGAGGCAGGTCAGAAGTGCGGAAAAGGAAACCAGCTCCGAACCGATGATCAACGGCCGGCGAAAGGGCATGATGCCGTGAAAGGCGATATAGGATTGCAGCGTGCCGGTGGTGACCACGCCCACCGGACGGTCGCCGGGCAGAAGCCGCACGGAGCGTGGTTTTTCCCGTGTGCCGGTCGCCAGCACGATACGCCTTGCCTTCAACGCCTCGACGCCACGCGCCGATGTCACCAGCAGCACGCCATCCTGCCCGAGTTCCAACACGGAATGACCGGTGCGGATATCGACACCCGCCTCCTGTGCTTGCCGCTGCAAGTGTTGTGCATAGGCGGGGCCGAAATAAACCCGCCTGAATTCGCGCATGCCGAAGGGCGAGTGCAGGCAATGCCGGGTCGCGCCGCCAAGGGCCGGCTCGCGGTCGAGGATCATCACACGGGCGATACCGCGCGCTTTCAGCTCCAGCGCTGCAGCCACGCCCGCCGGGCCGCCGCCAACCACGATTGCATCTGCATTCTCAGTGCTTGGATGCTCTCGTTGAAAGGACTCCACGGCGCTCATCGGTCGTCTCCCTCCCGAACGGCAAGCGGGGTTGCCAGACGGTCGCCCGTCATCGCGGCCAGCCGGGCGTTGCAATAAAAGCCCTGGCAGCGGCCCATGCCGGCGCGGGTGCGCCGCCGCAGCCCGCCGAAATCACCGGGCGGCACCGGGCTTAAAAATGCCGCCTCGATCTCGCGGCGGGTGACGAGTTCGCAATGACAGACGATTTCGCCGTGATCGGCGCGCTGCCAGTCCCGCTCGCAGGTTTCGGTCAGGTTGGGCATCGTCACTTCGGGGACTGATGGCGGCGGGGCAAAACCCCTACCGAAACCCTCGTGGAGCGTCAAAGCATGCTGCGCCAGCCCGAGTGCTGCGCTGAGACCCGTGGAACGCACCCCGCCAAGCGTGATGGCGCGCCGCTCGGGCCGCGCGGAAATCCGGTAATGTTTCTTTTCGGAGGCCGGCCGCAGACCGGCATAAACGGCAGTTACAGAAACAGAGGCCAGCGCCGGAACGATCTCCGCACCGCGTTTCAGCAGCGCTTCCAGCGTCGCCGTCTCGACCGTCGCGCGTTCGCGGTCGTCCTGCTCTTCCGCCGTCGGCCCGACGAGAACATTGCCGAAGGCGGTGGGGCACACCACGATGCCCTTGGTGATTTCGGTGGGAACAGGCAGAACGATGCGCGGCACATGCCGGCGGGCAGCCTTATCAAGCACGACGAACTGCCCCTTGCGGGGCCTGATGGTGAATTCGGGCGGAAGCCCCAGACGCGCATCGACGATATCGCCGAACAGACCGGCGGTATTGACGACGCTCGTGGCAAGGATAGCGCCCGCCGTCGTCTCGATCCGCCACGCATCGTCGAACACACCGGACAGAACCTCCGCGTTTCGCACCAGCTGCGCGCCCAGCGCCACCGCCTGCGTGAGATAGCCAAGCGGGGCGGACCACGGATCAATGATATGTTCGCCCGGAACGTCGAGCGCGGCGACAAGGCGCTCGGATAGGCCCGGCATGGTTTCACGGGCCTGCCCGGCCGCGAGGAGCTCAAGTCCGGCAATGCCGTTGCGCCGCCCCTGATCGGCGATCGCCTGCAATTTTTCCGCCTCAGCCGGGTTCCAGGCGCAGACGAGCGCGCCGGTTTCGACGAGGCTAAGACCCATCTGCCCATGAATGGACAGATATTCCGCCCGGCCCGCCTTCACCAGTTCCAGTTCCAGACTGCCTTCCGGCGCATCGAAGCCGGTATGGAGGATGGCGCTGTTGGCCTTGGAGGCGCCGGAGAGGATATCGGGGCCTTTTTCGACGACCACCACCTTCGCACCGGCCAGCGCGAAACGGCGGGCGACCGCGCAACCGACCACACCGGCGCCGATGACGGCAACGTCGAATTCCGTGGAGGGGGTCTGAGTCATGGGCTTCCCTTTGCCTTCGTCGTTCAAAGCGAAATCAACAGGCGCGACGGATCGCGCCGATGCAGCAGCAGCGTTCGTAAACGGGAATGAATTCGCGCGGTGTCAGTCAGACGGGCCGGCACAAATCTTGATTCGTCAGCCTCACGCTGACGATCTCCTGATATGCCGGCTTTCCCCGCCGTTACTTCACGAAAGTCTTGGTCAGGCCCGCCGTGCGGTCGACGATGAGAACGACGGCAAGGGTGAGCACGATCAAAAGAACGGAAATGGCCGCAACAAGCGGATCCGCCTGCGTTTCCACATGCTGATACATGGCGACGGGAAGCGTGGTGATGCGCGGGCCGGTGAGGAACAGCGAAATCACCGCTTCATCGAACGACACGAGAAAGGAAAGTGCGGCCGTCGCCACGACGCCCGGCGCGATCATCGGCATCGTCACGCGTCGGAAGACCGTGAGCGGCGATGCCCCGAGCGTGGAAGCAGCCTCCTCGAAGATCAGTGGCAGGCCGGCAAGCGAGGTGGTGAGGACGCGCAGCGCATAGGGCAGCACGATGATGAGATGCGCGATCACCAGACCGATGAAGGTGGCGAGCAGGCCGGCGCCAGCGAAGACGATCAGGATCGCGAGGCCGAGCACGATGGTGGGCAGGAGCAGCGGAGCCGTGAAGAAGGCGAGAAGCGCATCCGCGCCGATCACCCGCATGCGCACGATGGCATAGGAGGCAGGCAGCGCGATCAGCATGGACAGCACGGTGACGATGACGGCGAGAAGGGTGCTGGTGCCGAGCGCCGCCATCATCTTGGAATTATGCATGAGTTCCACATACCAGCGCAGGCTCCAGCCGGAGGGCGGAAAGGCCATGTAGCTGTCGGCCGAAAACGAGATCGGCACGACGAGAACCACGGGCGCCAGCAGGAAAAGGAACATGATGAAGGCGACGATTTTCAGCGCCAGCGGAGCGGGACGTTCTTCCATCTTCGATCTCCTTTAAAGAATGGCCCGCAGAAGCCGGGAATAGAGCACCAGCGCCGCACCGAAGATTACGAGAATGATCATCGACAGCGTCGCAGCGAGTGGCCAGTTGAGCGTCACGATGGCCTGATCGTAGATTTCCGTCGCCAGAAGGAAGACGCGCCCACCGCCGAGCAGCTTGGGGGTGATGAACGAACTGACCGCCAGAACGAAGGAGAGCAGGCAACCGAGCGCGACGCCGGGCATGGTGAGCGGCACGATGATCCGCCAGAACACCTTCCAGGGCGACGCGCCGAGTGTTTCGGCCGCTTCCTCGACACGTGGATCAAGCCTGCCGAAACCGGCAAGCAGCGCCAGGATCATATAGGGCATCAGGATTTCCGTGAGGCCGATGACAACACCAACCTTGTTGAACAGCAGCCGCACGCCGCTTTCAGCGCCGAGCGCGAAGAGGATGTTGTTGATGAGGCCGTCATCGGCAAGGATCGCGATCCAGCCATAGGTGCGCACCACGGCCGAGGTCAAAAGCGGCGAAATGACTAGCACCAGCAGCAGGGTTTTCCAACGGCCCTGCGCCCGGTGAAGGTAAAGGGCGATGGGATAGGAGGCGATGAGCGTGAGAATGGTGATCAGGAGACTGGTCAGGATGCTCTGGCCGATCAGTTCGATATAAAAACCGTCGGTCAGCGTGGACGACCAGTTGTCGAGCGTGTGGGCTTCCCCAAGACCGCCGCCGCCGAGGCTTTCACGGAAGGAAAGCAAAAGCAGGTTGAAGACGGGCATCACGAAGGCAAGGCCATTGACCGCGATGATCGGCCCGAGAAGAAGCGTTGCGAGAAACACCATGGAGGATGTGCGGCTGCCGGGAGCCGTGATCATGACCGCCGCCGTCATTGGTCTGCTCCGAAGACCAGCGTGTCCTCCACGCGCCAGATGAGGCTGACCGCACTGCCGGCCGCAACCGGCGTTTCGCCGCCGGAGGTGGCGCGCTCCACCGACAATGTCTGCCCGCCCGCAGCGATCTCGTAATGAAGGATATCGCCGGCATAATAGACGTCACGAACCTCACCGGTGATGCGGTTGACCGGCGCGCCATCGAAATCTGGCACGGCGTCATCAGCAACCGTCATGGCCATGCGGTGCGGCCGCACCATAAGGTCGATCTTGCCATTGTGCGAACCGGGTGCCCGCAATACCGCATCGCCGACCGTGATGTGATCGCCGACCGCGTTTCCGACCAGCCTGTTGGTGCGGCCGACGAAGGAGGCGACGAAAGCCGTTGCCGGACGCTCGTAAAGATCATGCGGGGTGCCGAGCTGTTCCAGACGCCCGCCATTGAGGACGGCGACCTTGTCGCACATGCTGAGCGCCTCGACCTGATCATGCGTGACGAAGATGGAGGTAATGCCGAGCTGCTTCTGGATGCGGCGGATTTCCGAGCGCATCTCGTCGCGCAGCTTGGCATCGAGATTGGAAAGAGGCTCATCGAACAGGAGAATGGAGGGCTGGATGACGAGGGCACGCGCCAGTGCGACGCGCTGCTGCTGGCCACCAGAAAGCTGGGCGGGACGGCGATCCTCGCGCCCTTCCAGGTGGACCATGGCAATCGCCTCGCGAGCACGCCGTTCCGCTTCGGCGGCCGGCACCTTGCGCATTTCAAGTCCGAACATGACGTTCTTGAGGACCGTCATATGCGGGAAGAGCGCATAGCTCTGGAAAACAAGGCCAATGTCGCGCTTATAGGGTGCAAGCTGCGTCACGTCCTTGCCGTTGATCAGGATTGAACCTGACGTCACGGGTGCAAGGCCGGCAATCATGCGCAGCGACGTCGACTTGCCGCAACCCGACGGACCGAGGAAGGCAACCAGCTCGCCCTTGGGTATCTCGAGGTTGAGATTATCCACGGCGACCATGGTCTCGTAGCGCTTGGTCAGTGAACGAATCGAGAGAAATCCTGGCTGCATGATGTCTGAAGTTCCCATTCCGGCTTTTTGCCTTTCTCCAGAACATGTCCCACCCCGGCGGGGTCTCGGACATGTCCTGTCCCTTGATCTATGCAATCACGGCGGAAATTCACCTGCGCTGTGCGCGGCGCTTTCCCTAACGCAGACCCTCGAGCCACCTCACTCCTCCATCGACCCCAACACCGACGGAGGAAATGAGCCGAGGCCTATGCCGTTTCCGCACCAGCCCGGAGGGATGCGGAAGTCTTGCCATTTTTCACGCCGGGCGCGAAAGCCTTAGCGGCTGAGCGGGATGACCTTGCGGCGCCAGTCCTGCGTGATCTGGTCGCGAACCTTCGAGAGGCCGATCCAGTCAACCGGGATAACCTTGTCCATCGCCTTGACGACCGTGCGATCACTCACATCGGCAGCGACCGTGGCCTTGGCGTTGGTCGGCGCATAATACATGGCGGCGGTAAAGGCGGCCTGGGCTTCCGGGCTCAGCGCATAGTCAACGAACTTGCGGGCCGCATCGGACGACGGGCCGCCCTTGACGAGATTGAGCGTGTTGATCTGCAGGATGGTGCCTTCTTTCGGCAGAACCACCTTCATTTTGCCCTTGGAACCATCGGCATTCACCTGGCTACGGGCGTTCCAGCCCACGCCCAGCGACACCTGGCCATTGACGACATTCGGATAGACTTCCGGCTTCGGTTCCCAGGTCTGAATGTTCGGCGCGACTTCCGCCATCGCATTGATGCCGGCATCGATGTTCTTGATGAAGTCGGTGCCGCCATTCATGTGGTCCATGATGATGGTCGTGCCGATACCGACGATGTCAGGAGCGCTCAGCATGGCGACCTTGCCCTTGAAGGCACTGTCTTTCAGGGCATTCCAGCTGTCCGGTGCGGTCTTGATTGCATCGGTGTTGTAGATGAGAACGAGGTTGTCGAAGGTCACGCCAACGCCTGCGACGCCCTCAAAACGGGCGTTCGGATAGAGGTCGGCGACATTCTTCGTAACGCTTTCATCGATCTTGTCGAACAGGCCTTCATCCGTGCCGGTCTTGGCGACAGAAACATCCATCAGCGCAATATCGGCCTGCGGCGCAGCCTTCTGGGCGCGTAGCGAACCAAGCATGGCGGCAGAACCCTGCTGCGGGAAATAGTCGACCTTGATGTCAGGGTTGGCGGCCATGAAAGGCTCGATGACGGCCTTGGTGTAACGCTCCTGGAAAAGGCCGCTATAACCGAGGAACGTTACGGTCTGCTGGGCGTGCGCCGGCAGGGCGGCCGCACCAAGCATGAGAATCCCACTCAGAAGTATCGTTTTCTTCATTGTCCTGTTCTCCTCTATTGTTATTGGGAGTGGCGAACTGATCCGCCACCCGTAAGATTGTGTCAGGCGCTGAGCTTGGCCTGGACAAATTTATTGGCCCCGGAAATATCAGGCAGCTTCTCGCCGTTGCGCAGGCGTTCCAGAAGCACGAGTTCAGCTTCCTGCATGCCGATGGCGCGCTCCGCCATGGCGCGCGCCTGGCTCGGATGAAGGGCGACGACGCCGCTTTCATCGCACAGGATCGCATCGCCCGGATTGATCACCTGGCCGCCGACGCTGATCGGAATGTTGATCGCACCTTCCAGACCAAGGATCTTGGTGGTGATCGGCGACGGGCCGCGGCACCACATGGGCATGTCGACCTTGGTGAACTCGGAGAAGTCGGTCGCCGGGCCATCAACGACGCCGGCTTTGACGCCAGCCATCTTCATCGTGTTGGTGATGACACCACCCCAGCAGGCGTGGCGGGTATCACCGCAACGGTCGATGAGGACGATATCGCCCGGACGCACGAGTTGCGTCAGGTAGTGGAGCATGGTCGAATCCGCGTTCGGGATACGCAGGGTGACGGCGGTGCCCGCCACGCGCTTGCCCGGAAGAACGGCCCGGATTTCAGGATCGACAAAGCCGGAGTGAAGCACATGACCAATCGTTGCGACTTCGACCTTCTCAAGAAGCTCGATAATGTCGCCGCTGATCTGTTCCGGCATGGGGTTGACGATAAACATCAGGTCTTTCTCCGATCAGAGCACATGGTGGTTTGCCACCGGCACGTTGGCGCGCACCTTGGCCGAATAGTCGAAATCGAGGGCAGCCCCCGCTGTTCCGACAGTGTCAGAGCACTGGGCGACGATGTGGCCCCAAGGATCGATGACCATGGAATGACCCCAGCAGGCCTTCTTGCCACCCGCGTGGGCGCCTATCTGGCCGACAGCGAGGAAATAAGTCTGGGTTTCGACGGCGCGGGCACGAGCCAGCACCTCCCAATGGTCCTTGCCTGTCATCAGCGTGAAGGCGGCTGGCAGAACGATGACATCTGCGCCCTTGTCCCGCAGGGCGCGGAACAGTTCCGGGAAGCGGATATCGTAGCAAATGCCGCAACCAACCGTCTTGTCACCGACCTTATAAGTCACGACCTCTTCGCCACGGGCAACGGAATCAGACTCGCGATAGCTGATGCCGTTCGGCGTATCGACGTCGAACAGGTGAATCTTGCGGTAACGGGCAATCTGCTTGCCATCAGGACCGAAAACGAGTGTCGAATTATAGAAGCGGTTGCCTTCCTTCTCGACGATGGAACCGGCATGGAGCGTAATCGCGTGCTTCTTTGCTAGCCCCGAAAGCAGCGTATAGATTTCACCACCGGGAAATTCCTCGCCGCTTTCATGCATCTCCTGAGGATTATCTCCAAGAAATGCAAAGTACTCAGGAAGAACAACAAGGTCTGGATTATCCGCCTTGACCGCCTTCTCAATCAAATCGGCAGCAACCTTAAGATTTTCTGCCTTGTCATTCTGGGTATTCATTTGAACAAGTGAGACTTTCACGTTGCTCTCCTCTCATGTTGCGAGGAGAATTAAGAACGGGAACTGTTTTCCTGACAAACGGAAAAACTCTATCGAAACCCATAAGATAAGCTTATGGATTAATCATTTTGCGACGCAGCATAAAATTTAAGCTGCAGCGGTCATCCATTGAGTGGTGGTTTCACTAACGATTTCCGTTGCCATGTCGGCGATGGCCCGGGCGAGCGCATTGTCGCCGCGCTCCTGGTAAACCGTGTGAAAGGTAAGGGGCGGCACCGGCGGCGTGATGTCGAGAATACGCGCTTCGCCCGATTTGATGATGCCGTCCACCAGCACGCGCGGCAGCGCGCCCACACCAACAGCGGTCGCCACCAGCCGGGTCATGATCGACAGCGAATTGGAATTATAGATGCGGCTGTCGGACAGGCCATGGGAATCGAGAAGCGCGCGCAATGCCTGGTGCGGCTGCGACCCGGTCGAGAAGGTAAGCAGCGGAAAATGCGCGATATCTTCGAGCGTGACACCCGTTTCCGGCAGCGGCAGCTCGACAGCGCCGACCCAGCAGGATTCGAAGGTACAGAGCGGTGAGTTGTAGATATCGGCGGCCATGATCGGCCCCATGATAAAACCGACATCCACCTCGCCGTTCTGGATGCGCTGGGAAAGTTTCAGGCTGGTATCGATGGTCAGATCGAGGCTGACACCGGGATATTGTTCGTTCATGCGGCGGATGAGCAGCGGCAGCCAGGCGTACACGATCGTATCCGCAGCGCCGATGCGCACGGTGCCCCTCAACGCTTCCCGGTTACTGACGATCTGCCGGAACTCGCCGGTGAGGTTGACGATCTTTTCGGCATGCTGCAGCGCCAGACGACCGGCGGGCGTCAGGTTGACGCAGCGCACATCGCGCGTGAACAGCACCACACCGAGCTCACGCTCCAGCGCCGCAATCCGGTTGGAGACTGACGCCTGCGTCGTGTGCAAACGTTCCGCAGCGGCCGAAAAGCTGCTCAATCGTGCTGCCCAGAGGAAAGTTTCGAGGAATCGCGTGTTCATGGGGTCCATCTCCTCGCATGGCTCCGCGATCCAGCTCTGCGTCTCTGGCTTCGTCTTGCCCTTGGCCTTTTTGGTTCAGGAGCCAGTATGTCCGATGCGCGCGCCGATAAGCAAGGGATCAACGCCGGCGCCTCCCTTTCTCATTGGGGTCGCGCCGGCGGTGCCATGCAGCTGCGAATGGAGAGCCCCTTCCGCGTCGAGGCAACAGTGGAACCGTCGCGGCCGCACGCCTTGCTCAATTCAGAAGGGGTCAACCCGCATATTCGGAGAGGACGGGATGCGGGGCCGACAGACGCCCGCAATCCCTGCCGGTTCTAGTGTCCGCCCTTTGTGGTCGGCGCCGGCGTGTTGAGAAGCTGCTGCTCCCAGAGATAAGCGATGCCGCTGCCGCCGAAGTGCTGAATGAGAATCTCAGTCAGTTCCTCGACATGCTCGGTGCGCGCCCAATCGCGCTGCCATTCGCCAGCAAGCGCCATCACGGTCATCACGTTCGCGCCGGCAGCGATCATTCGCTGGATGGCAACTTCGTGAGACTCCTTCGAAATCCCGCCCGACGCGTCAGTGATCACGGTCACGTCCCAGCCTTCGCCGGCCGCCTGGATGACGGGCATTGCGACGCAGACCTCGGTCCAAAGGCCGGCGATGATCAGTTGCTTGCGGCCGGTCGCCTTGACGACGTTCACCACATTCTCGTCCTGCCAGGTGTTCACCCAGGTGCGATCGATGACCTCCTGGCCCGGGAACACGTCGGTAATCTGCTTGAAGAGAAGTCCGCCCCGCGCCGCGATCACGCTGGTGAGAACGGTCGGAACATTGAAGGCTTTTGCCAGCTTTGCCAGCGCGGTCGTGAGGTTGACCACAGCTTGCGGATCATGGCTGTTCAGGTTTGCTAACTGATAGGGCTGGTGATCGATCAGAACGAGGACCGAGTCTTCGGGACGGAGAAGCGAATCAAGGCCGTTACGAAAGGTCATGGGTTCATCCTATATTGGTGGTTTATTGAAGCGCGCTTGCGCAAAAGGCATGCACCCTCTTGGGCGTTGCCGCGGGACGAAACTTGTCATTCCCGTTTCTGATGCGGTAGTCCTTCTCCGTGCTAAGCTGTGTCGCAGAATGGGGAACGCTTGAGTGGATATCGAAGATATCAGGACATTCGTCGAAGTTGCGGATGCGGGAGGCGTCACAGCGGCCGCGCTGCGGCTCGGTATCTCCAAATCGATGGTCAGCCGGCGGCTGGTGCGGCTTGAAGCGGAGCTTGGTGTCCAGCTTCTGGCCCGATCCACACGCGGTGCTTCCCTGACGGAGGAAGGCGCAACCTTCCGCGACTATGCGGCGAGGATTTCAGCCGAAATCGACGTCGCCAGAGAGACAATCCTTCCGGCTGGTGAGCTCCGTGGCCGCCTGCGGATTGCTGCGCCGCTTTCCTTCGGCCCAACGCATTTCGCGCTGGTGATTGCGCAGATGGCGCGCCGTCATCCTCAACTCCAGATACAGACCTGTTACGCTGATCGTTTCGTGGACCTGATTGCAGAAGGATACGATTGTGCGATCCGGGTCGGCACCCTTCCAGACTCCAACCTCGTCGCCAGACGCGTCGGCCCCCTCTACGGCATTTTCGTCGCCAGCCCCGACTATATCAAGGTCCACGGCTCTCCGGAGACACCGGAGGAACTCGTGACCCATCAGGCTCTCATGCAGGGAACGGAAACCTGGCAGGTGATGGATGGCGACAAGGTAATAACTCTTCGCCCGCAGGGCCGGTTCAAGGCCGATAACGGGGTCGCTCTTGCCGTCGCCGCAGCAGCCGGATTGGGGGTCGCCGTGCTGCCATACGATCTCGTCAAAAATTATCTGGCCTCAGGCGAGCTGGTGCAGGTGATGAAACGTCATCCACCGCCCCCGGCCGGGATATATGTCGTCAGACCGCCGGGGCAGCATCCCGTCAGGAAAATCCGGGTTCTCACTGAAATGCTGATCGAATGCTTCGATCACGGCCCGGCGACGGCGTCCCTCTCCAATGCCGGGGGAAGCCCCCCGGCAGCTGCCTGACCGGCACATTTTTCAGAGCCGTACGTCTGTCACACGGCCACGGGCTTTGGCAGGACCAGATCGCCGACCGTATATGTGTGGAACTCGCTTCTGGAGACGGTGTCCAGTTTCCGGAATTTTTCGACGAATTGCGGATCGGAAAAGAACTCGTCGACATTGCCGGTTCCCTGAATGGCCTCGACATTAACGACCGTCTCTCCGTCGGTGCTTTTCGCAAGGCTGCTCCAGAGGAACCCTTCCTTTCGTTCGGCAACATAGTGAACGACATCCTGAATGATGGCGAAGGCTTCGTCCTGCTTTCCCGGATGGGCATGAATGACGTTGACAACAAAGGTCGTGGGAGCGGGCGAGCCCGCAAAAGCTGCGATAGGTTTCGTTTCCATGAATTATCTCCATTTGAAGCTTCGGGCCATTTCAGCCGCGACGACATCTGGATATCGGAAGGAAAATAGCGGATAAACGAGCTGCTATTCTCGACATACCGGACAAAAATTCCTTAATCACGACATCATGGACAAGCTCGGAACCCTCGGCATATTTATTCAGGTGGCGGAAGCGGGAAGCTTCGTGGCCGCCGGGCATCGTCTCGGCATTTCCGGATCCGCCGTTGGAAAAGCCATTGCACGTCTGGAGGAGGAGCTGGGCGTAAGACTGTTCAATCGCTCGACACGCAGCATGGCACTGACGGAGGACGGGAGTTTCTTCCTCGATACCTGCCGGCGCATCCAGTCGGAATATGAGACCGTGCAGGCGCAATTATCGAGATCGCAGGCCGTTCCGCGCGGGCAACTGCGTGTCAGCCTTCCGCTGGCAGGCATGTTGCTGATGCCGACGATATCCGCCTTCATGGAGGCATATCCCGAAATCAGCCTCGACCTTGATTTTACAGACCGTCTGGTTGACGTCATCGAAGAGGGATTCGACGCCGTCATCCGAACCGGCGAGATCAGGGACACACGGCTGATGAGCCGCAAGCTCGGCACGTTCAGGCACAGCATCGTGGCGGCGCCCGGCTACCTGGAGGCGCATGGCCGCCCGGAGATTCCGGAAGATCTTGTCCGGCACCGCTGTCTTCACCATCGCTTCGCCAATTCCGGAAAGCTTGAGCCGTGGCCCCTGGTTCACGAAGGCCGCGAGATCAGGATCGATCTGCCGGTCGCCACCGTTGCGAGCACGCTGGAACCCCTGATCTACCTTGCGGAACGTTCATTCGGCATAACATGCCTGCCGTCATTCGCCGTGACGTCCGAAGTCGCTGACGGGAAACTGGTATCGCTGCTGGACGACTATATGGCCGACACAGGGACCTTCCGCGTCCTCTGGCCGACCAATCGATATCTTTCTCCAAAAGTCAGAGCATTTGTAGACTATATGGCCGCCAATCTTTTCACCCGGTGATAGCACCGACGGCAAAGGGCATAAAACGATGCGCAAGCGCTCAGTAAGCGCCGCGATAGTGATCCCTGATGAAGACGGGAAGATCGTTTGACGGCGGCGTAAAAGGCACCTGATACATCATGTCGCCGACAAAGCCGCGGTGATAGGTGCCATGATTGACGATATGCAGCACGATCTGCTCGCGGGTCATGACGCCTTCTCCTCCTCCGACAAATTCGAAATGAACGGCTTTCGCGAGATCCCCGTCTGACCAGGTGTCGACCATATCGACATACCAGCGGTCCATTTCCTGAACGGCTTCCCATAATTCGCCAATTGCGGGCGTATGGTCGGTGTTGCGGGCGGTGTAGCTGTGTTTCTTTCCTTGTAGATGATGCCTGAAAATATCGTCCACCACATAAACGTGGTTCAGCGTATGCACCATGTTTCCGAACCGCGTCGGCCGCTGCCGAAGGGCTTCACCTTCCGGCAGGTCCATCACGCTTCTGAACGTCAACCCGTTCGCCCAGGCTTTGTAGCGTACCAGCATTTTCAAGGTATCTATTGCCGATGCGGTGGATGCGTGAACGGGGCTGAGCGGCGCAATATCCATGCTGAAACTCCTTCGTATTTTTGAACTTCAAAAACGATGATCGGGTTGATCCGGCGCTGTCGCGCCGGATCGGAAGCATTGTTGCCGGCAAACCATGAGAGGATGATCGGCACCTGTCCCGGATCGATAAATCCGGAGGCGAGGATCAGCGTGCCGTGGCCTTTTCCTGCAGAAGCCGGATAGCGAGATGCTGGAGCAGAATGATCGTCTTGGCATCGCGAATATCGCCGCGGGTGATCATGCGCATAGCCTCAGGCAAGGCGATTTCCAGCACATCGATGTCTTCGCCCTCGTCCGCTGAACCGCCGCCTGCCCCGACCTTATGTTTCTCGGCATATTCGCCATAGAAAAAGGCGAGATATTCCGTGACCGATCCGGGGCTCATATAGATATCGAACAGATGCGTAAGTTCGGAAACCTCATAACCGGTTTCCTCGATCAACTCCGCACGCATTCGCGTCGCCGGGTCTGCGCCTTCCAGCAACCCCGCCGGTGTCTCGATCAGCGATTCCAGACCGCCATTCAGGAGAACCGGCAACCGGAACTGACGGGTCAGCAGGACATTGTCGCTGGCAGGATTGTACAACAGGCATGTCGCCCCGTTGCCGCGATCATATGCCTCCCGGGTCTGCCGTTGCCAGCTTCCGTCCCTCAGCTGGAGTTCATATTCATACTTGGTCAGCCGCCCCCAATCATCGGCCAATACGCGTTCGGAAATAGGGCGGTAAACACTGCTATTCATCAAAGTCACCTCGTTTTCATCTGTCTTTCAAAGGCCGAGTAAACGGCCTTCGACATGCGTGCGCGTTTCGCCGCCGACCCATATCTGGCCGGCATCATCGCGGGTAAGGTAGATACGGCCATGGCGGCCAAGGCGCGTTCCCTGCGCCGCGACATAGTCTTCGCCAACCACGCCCGTTGCGAACAGCCATTGCGCCAATGAGGCGTTGAGGCTTCCGGTGACGGGGTCTTCAACGATGGTGCCCAGATGATCGCTGAAGAAAGCACGAACCTCAAAAGCGGTCTCGCCGCCTTTCGCATGAGGGCCAACCACGCCGATATCGATGTGGTGGGTCCAGCTGCGGGCCGGGGTGATGCCAAGCACCTTTTCGGCGGACGCCATCCTGATCCCGAGCCAGCCGGGACCATTGTCGATCCATGCCGCATCGATGACGTCGCAAGCCTCGATCCCCAAAAACTGCCGCGCATCCTCCAGCTCGGCGGGCGTCGGCGCGCCGGAACGGATAAGCGGCGGAGCGGCAAAAGAAAGCCGTCCATGCGAGCGCCGGATCGTGACCAGCCCGGCGCCGCATTCCTGAACAATCGCCGTTTCTTGCCCGGGCATGCCATTGGCGGAGAGCCAGGCATGGCAGCTGCCCAGTGTCGGATGCCCGGCAAAGGGCAACTCCCTGTCCAGCGAGAATATCCTGACCCGGTAATCAGCCTGCGGATGGGTGGGCCGCAACAGGAACGTGGTTTCGGAGAGGTTGAACCATCGCGTCATCAGCTGCATTTCATCCGTCGATAAGGCATCAGCACCGATGACGACCGCCAGCGGATTGCCGGAAAGCGGCCCGGAGCCGAATACATCGATCATATGGATAGCAAAACTCATGACATGGCTCTTTCAGTTGGGATTAATCGGCAACGCGGATGGTGGGGCTGTCAGTTCTGCCAGAGAAGCAGTTTCAGCCCGGCGGCGGCAAATACCACGGAAAGCACGGATTCGATCCAGCGCCGCAATCTGGTATAGAGCGCAATCATCGAGGCGGTGGAAAAGAGAAGTGCATAGCTGCCGAACACGATAACGCCGAGAATGGCGCAGCCGCCAATGATCGCCGGCAACATGCCCGCAGGCGCGTCCTCGCGAAACCCCAGCGACATGATCGCTATCCAGGCCATGATGGCCTTCGGGTTTCCGATATGCATGAGAAGACCCTGCCGGTAGAGCGCCCGATAGCGCGGCGTCGCGCGCCCGGTATCCACACTCACAAAGTCGGAGACCGGCTTCATGGCCGACCTGCCCGCTCGAAAAGCCAGATACAGCAGGTAAACGCCGCCGAATATCTTGATGACGAAAAGCGCCTGGGTATAGGCGGCCAGCGCGGCCGACATGCCCGTCGCCGCCAGGATCGCCCAGAACAGCGAGCCGGTGATGACGCCAGCCGTCAAAGCAAGGGCGGGCAGACGGCCGTCACGCATCGCCGTTCCCATGATCGCCATGTTGCTCGGGCCCGGGCTGGCGGTGGCGACGATATAGGTGCCGTAAACGAGGGCGATCTGGCTGGCGATCATTCTGACTTTCTCCGGAAACAGGACAGGTTTCCCCAAGCACTATTGCTGGAGGTCTCCGCGATGCACGATGTGAACCTTGTTGCCGTCAGGATCACGCAGATAGGCGCCGAAATAGCCCTCTCCATAATGCGGACGCGGCCCCGGGCCTCCTTCGTCCGTGCCGCCATGCGCAAGGCCGCCGGCATGGGCCACACCCACCGCCTCTGTCGACGGCGCCAGAAAGGCAACCATGCCGCCATTGCCAACCGTTGCCGGTTCGCCGTTGAAGGGCTGATAGACATAAAAAACGGGGCAACGGGGATTGCGCCTTCACCCAGCAAAGCGCCGCAGGCCCGCCATCAGGGGTCACGGTTCGCCGCTTCAGACCGAGCGGGGCAAGCACCGCGTCATAAAAGCGTTCCGCCCGCTCAAGATCACGCGTTCCGACGGTTACATGGCTGAGCATTTGATCCTCTAAGCGCGCCGGCAGGATGGCAGGCCGGCCGCCGTAAAGTGTGGATATCAATCAGCCTCGTCATAGCCTATGTTACACTTGCTGTTTATTGAAATAGTGTAACGTGACACTTTTATCGAAGGTATGAACGTGCTGCTGCAATCCCCCTGGACTCCCCGTCTTGCAGACATTGAGGCGAATGCCGCAGAACGGCTGATGCTTGCCCTCGCCGACGACATCATCGAGGGGCGGCTGGCGGGCGGTGACCGCCTGCCAGCCCATCGCGATCTCGCGTGGAAACTGGGAGTGGGCCTTGGCACGGTGACAAAAGCCTATTCCGTTCTTGAACGGCGCGGGCTGACACGCAGCGTCAAGGGCCGGGGAACATTCGTGGCGATCCAGGAGGCGCATAACGACCGGCAGATCGACCTGTCGTCCAACGCACCGCCGGCCACGCTCAACGCCCGCATTCTCGCAAAGACGCTGACGGGG
Source organism: Agrobacterium sp. LAD9 (assembly GCF_003031125.1). Lineage (NCBI taxonomy): Bacteria > Pseudomonadati > Pseudomonadota > Alphaproteobacteria > Hyphomicrobiales > Rhizobiaceae > Agrobacterium > Agrobacterium sp. LAD9. The sequence goes on from NZ_PHGS01000019.1 coordinate 28,122, forward strand.
ATCGCGCGCAGGATCGATACGGATCATATCAATCTTTATGCCCCGCCCGCGGGGCATCTGGAACACCGCCGCCTTCTGGCCCGCTGGCTCGAAACGCAGGGTCTCACCATCGATCCCTCACATCTGGTGCTGACGAGCGGCGCCCGTCAGGCGCTGGCCCTGGCCTTCGATCTCGCCTGCGGCCCCAAGGGCCTGCTCCTGACCGAACGGATCACCTATCCCGGCGCCATCGCGCTGGCCCGGCGGAAAGGCTACCGGATGCAGGGCGTCGAAATCGATGCCGAAGGCATGGTGCCAGAAGCGTTGGCGGCGGCGCTGGATGGCACTCCATCGAGTGACTGCACAGCAATCTATCTGACGCCGACCCTGCATAATCCGACAACCGTTACCATGGGGGCGGCGCGGCGGCAGGTCATTGCGGATATTTGCCGCCGGGCGGGCGTATGGATCATCGAGGACGGTGTTTATGCGGCATCCGCGGAAGCCTTGCCGCCGCTGACGTCATTGGCTCCTGAAATCTCGTTTCATGTAAACGGGCTCTCCAAGTCCCTTGGCCCCGGCTTGCAGATCGGCGTCCTTGCTTTACCAGCCGGTCTGCACGAAACCGCCGAAGACCTTCTGCAGGACATGCCGATGGCCCCATCCGCACTCTCCTGCGCGGTGGTTGAGGACTGGCTGACCTCCGGCATCATCTCTTCAATCCAGCGGGATTTGCGCCACGAGGCCCAACGGCGCTCCAGCCTGGCCGTTTCCCTGCTCGGCACGAACCAGCTTGGCTCGCATCCCGATGCATACAACGTCTGGCTGCCAATGGAACACGACGCCGCCAATCGCTTCGCATTCGCCGCTGCGGCAATGCGCATCAAGTTGACCCCTCCGGAAGCCATGATTGTTAATCCCGATGATCAGGCGAGCGGCATTCGCCTTTGCCTCGGCGGCCCGTCCTTCGACGATCTCACGGAAGCGCTGAAGCTTCTGGCCGGACTGCTGAAACGCGGAGCTTGACGCCATCAGGAAAAAAGCAACAGCACGAGAATTGAATGAAAGTGACCGTATATTATGAATGATCACCCGGACGAGGATGCATGGAACGCTTGGAGCCCTGCCGAATTGTCCCGGCGACTGGACGGTGTATCGAAACCATGGTGCGTTGTTGGCGGTTGGGCTCTCGACCTGTGGCTGGGCAGCAAGACACGCGAGCATGATGATCTTGAGTTCACGGTGCTGCGTGAAGATTTGGGCATCTTTCGCCAGCAGCTGGGTTACATGGCGTTCTACACTGTCAACGATGGCGTTATCGAGCCGCTGCCGGCGGATCGGGATCCGGCTCCCGAGATTTTCCAGATCTGGTGCTTCGATCGCGCTGCCGGATGCTGGCGCGCCGATATGATGATCGAGCCGGGAACGAATGACACCTGGGTTTACAAGAGAAATCCGGAAATGACGCGGCCCCGTATCGAAATGGTGTCGCTGAGCGCTGACGGCATTCCTCACCTTAATCCCTCCGCCGTGCTTCTGTTCAAGGCGAAGCACAGACGCACCAAGGACGAGAAGGACTTCGCGAGAGCCCAACCAAGATTACCGCTCTCGGAACGACAATGGCTCAAAGACTGCCTCACCCGCCTCCACCCGGGTCACGATTGGATACAGGCGCTGTGATCTCAGGCCGTCTTACGGTCGCCTCTTCCTAAATTCGACAATGGGAATTTCAGGTTCGAGGCGACTGAAATGCCCGCGTGATCCGTCGCAGCACGGCGTTCGCGTGATCGCCCGTGACCGCGGAAATCATTACCACATCCAGCTTTGAGAGCTGTGGGAGCAGGCCGTCCCTCACCTCCCGCAGACCGGCAGGCGCAACACTTCGCGCCAGCAGTGCGACGCCGATCCCGGCTTCGGCAGCCGCCCCTACCGCCGTTGCCCCAGTTCCAACGAATACCTCCCGCCATGCGATGTCCGCCGCCTCCAGCGCCCGAAGGGCCATGGCCCGCAAATTGCAGGGTTCGGGTTGCAGCACCAGCGGCACCGGCGCGTTCGAAGGCAGATCAAAATCCGCGCTGCAATACCAGCCGAAGCTTTCCTGAAACAGCAGCTCGCCATCCCGGCGGATATCATCATGCCGCAACACGACGATCGCGTCGAGCTCGCCGGCATCGTAGAGTTCAAGCAGGGTCCGGGTGCCGGCCGTGCGCAAATGAAGCGTAACGCTCGTCTCGCGCTCGCTGATCACCCGGAGTATCCGAGGCAGGTCGGCTCCAATCAAATGATGCGTGAAACCGATCGCGAGACGGGTCGGCTCCTGCCCAAAGACATCAAGCGCACGGCGGCCGGCCGCGACATAAGCACGCGCGGGCTCCAGAAAGCGTTCGCCGGCCGTCGTCAAACGCACCCGGCGCGGCGTCCGTTCGACGAGGCGATGCCCCAGCATGTCCTCAAGCCGGCGCAGGCGCAGGGAGATAGCGGCCTGTGATGTGTTCATCACGCCTGCAACCCGTGTGAACGACTGCAGTTCGGCAACAAGAAGAAAAGCCTCGACGGCCTCGGGATCCAATGAGCGCATGTTTTGCATAACAAGCTGTTATCGCTGAAATGCGCAAGCCCCTAATTCTATCTGATAGTCGTGAGCGCTATTGCACGAAAACCCTTGATAGGAGCTTTTCGTGTCATCACAGATTTCCTCGCCCGCACCCGCCACCGACAGCCGGATCTGGGCAGTCCTTGCCGTGGCAGTCGCAACGCAAACCGCCGGCTCGTTCGTATCGCAGGGAATTTACATTCTCGTGCCCTTCTGGCGGGAAGCATTCGGCATCTCCCTCGCATCCGCATCACTGGCCGTGACCGTCATGAACGGCGTTCAGATCGTGACGATGTTCACGCTCGGCCGCGCCATCGACATTCACGGCGAGCGCCGCATCGTCGGCATTGCCATGCTCGGCATGGCGCTCGCGATGGCTTGCGCGGCGGCATTCGCAAACAGCCTGCCCACGCTGCTTTTGTGTATCGCATTTCTCGGCGGCACCTATGCTGCGGTCCAACCGGGCGGCACGCGGGCGATCATGCGCTGGTTTCCCCCCGCCAAACGTGGCATAGCGACAGGGTTTCGGCAGGCCGCGGTTCCTTTCGGAACCATGATCGCAGCCGCCCTCCTGCCGTTCATGGCGGTCCGTTACGGCTGGCACGCGGCGGCATGGCTCTGCGCCGGTGTTTCCGTCCTGGGCGCCGTACTCTTCTGGGGCCTCTATCGCGAAGGAGGCGATGTCGCCGCTAAAACCGAGCGCCCGCTTTCCCTGGGAAAACTTATCCACGAGGTCGGGCAGAATTCGAGCTTCTGGCCCGTATTACGGCTTGGTATCGCCATGTCGGCATTTCAATTCACCCTCACCGCACACATCATCGGCTTCATGGCGGATGGGCTGGGGCTTGGCCTCTTTGCCGCATCGTCCATGTTTGCCGCAACACAGCTTGCCGGCATTCCAGGCCGGATTCTGCTGCCATGGCTCAGCGACCGCTTCCGGCCCGGACTGCGCACCCAATCGTTCGGCCTGGTATCCGTCATTGCCGCAGGCGCTGCCGCAATCCTCGCGGCTCTCCCCATCGGCACTGCGCCAACCATTGTCCTCTTCGTGCTCGCCGTGCTCGGAATATTCGGGATCGGGTGGTTTCCGCTTTACCTTCTGCAAATCGCCGAAAGTGCGCCGAAAGGTTCGATAGCATCGACAATTGCCTTCGCTTCCACCATCTGTTTGGGGGTCATGGCAATCGGCCCCTACATATTCGGTCTTCTGGTCGATCATTTCGGCTATGGGGCGGCATGGTCCGCACTGATCATGCCTGTCGTTGTGACAGCGCTGCCCTTGGCAATCTCATCGCCGCGCCTGCCGAAGGCTCAAATCGGCTCCTCATGAAACGGGAGAGGCGCGGCGGCAATCGAGTGACATCTACCGTCTGGGAAACCTATGCGGCCGCCGCCTCGACACCATGTTCGAAGTCGTGCAGATGAAGGGAGATTTCAAAGCCCCGGCGTTTCAGCCAATGGGCAACAACACGCGCGCGGGCGCCCAGCAGATCATCCACCAGAATGACCCGTGCTCCGCGCACGGCAATGGTGCGATAGGCAACGCCGAGAAGCTGGCCGCCTTCCGAGGAAATCGAACCTTTAAGGTGGGAGGCTGCGAATTCTTCCGGTGTTCTCACATCGAGAAAATAGGTCGTTCGCGCTGTGTCCCGCAGCCATGTCTCGGCCGTGGCTCGATCGATGAACTGCAGGTCGTCTTGCCGGGAGAAGGTCTCCAGACGCACCTTCGCGATATTTTTCGCATCATTGCTGGCGGACGGATATGTTTGCGAACGCCCCGTTTCCAGCTCAAACCCGTCATCGGTCCAGCCGCGCGTGCCATCGTGCAAATAGCTGACATCGTTTTCAACACCGGCGTCGATCAATGTCTGCGCCCCGAGGATTGCGCGGGGAAGGCCCGCGCAGGAGACGACAACCCTTGTGTCGGGTGACGGCACGAGGTCGGAAAAACGCAGCAGAAGTTCGGCACCGGGTACGCCGATGGCGCCCGGCACATGCGCCTTTTCATATTCCGCTATTGTGCGGGTGTCGATGACGACAACATCCTCGCCGGCTTCCTGCCACGCCTTCAGTTCACGGGCGAAAACCACTGGCGTGTTCTTTTCGCTTCTCACCTTCTGGACGAAAGGAACGCCGGGAATATCGAATGTCGGCAAGGCGTCAAGGCCGCCCTCGATCCATGCCGGAATTCCACCGCGCAGAAAGTGAATATCGCTCCAGCCCCTGGCGGCAAGCCGCTCCGCCCCCTGCTCTGCGCTTCCCTTGCCATCATCCACCAGAACGGTTCGCACGACAGGGCGCGGAATGAAACGGTCGATTTCCGCATCCAGCCTTTCAGCCGGAAGGTTGGTCGCAAACAATGGGGAAGCATATCCCACCTCTTCTGCGGGGCGAATGTCGAGAACGGCAAGTTCCTTGCCATCTGTCAGCCACTCGATGAGGCGGTCTTTGGTTACAGCATTTACGGACATTGCATATCCTCCTGACAAATTCTGGTTTCCACATCGGGTTTCAAGCGGTCGGATCGAGCCATAGGTCGCCGAAACTCCAGTTCAGCCCCTGCGCGCCGGTGACGTAGTTCCTGACGCGCCTGTGCGCCACGATCTGGCTCCCCGCCGCCACAAGATCGACAGAGGCGACGTCGTCATGGATGAGATGCTGGAACCTGCTCCAGGTCACCCAGCGCTTCTTCGCATCGGGCTCGATGGCCGCCGCCTCCAGAAGCGCATCCGCCTCCGGATTGGCGTAGTTGGCCGCGTTGGAAAAGGGCAGTCCGATCTTGAAATTCTTGCTCCAATAGGCCCGCTGGATGCCGAGCGACGGATCGAACGTGTTGGAAAGGGATTCCACAACCAGATCAAAGGCGCGGTCCGTGTAGACCGTCTTCAGATAGGTCGGCAGGTCGTATTTGCGGATTTCGACGGCAATGCCGATCTTTTCAAGCTGGCTGCGAAGGACGTCGGCAAAGCCGGGCGTCAGATAGGAATTGTAGGTCAACCGCACGGGAAAACGTTTGCCGTCTTCCTTGCGGGGATATCCCGCCGCATCGAGCAATTTTTCCGCTTCCCTGGGACCATAGGCATGGGCCTTGACGGATGCGTCATACCAGTTCGGCAGGGCGGTGCTGACGGGGCTCGGCGATATCTGCGCATAACCGAAGAGCGCCACATTGACGATTTCATCGAGGTTGATCGCCTTCGCAATGGCCAGGCGGACATCTTTCTTGCGGAAGATTTCATTATCGTAGTTGAAGAACAGCTGCTGCTGCGGCCCCGCATAAGCATAGGTGTTCGTGTCCAGGACGAGATCAGGGTTCTGCTTCAATCGCTCAAGGTCTGCCAGCGGCACCGGGTTGTCGCCAATATCGACTTCCCCCGTCTCCAGCGCCACCGCCCGCGCGGCCGGGTCGGTGATGATGCGCAGAATGATGCGATCGAGATAAGGTTTGCCGGCATCCCAATAGACGGGGTTTCTATCGAAGATCAGATGACTGCCCGGCGTCCACTCCGTCAGCCTGAAAGGACCGGTGCCAATCGCGGTCTGCAGTGTCTGGCCATCGGCCGGCTTCAGCTTTTCGAAAATATGCTTCGGCACGATCGGCGATTCCGAACTCGATTGCGCGGCAATCAGAAACGGCGCCGGTTTGGACAGCACGATAATGGCGGTCAGGGAATCCGGCGTCTCCACCGCCTCGACGTTCTGGTAGGTAATGCGGCCGCGCGGATGGGCTTCCTTCAGACGGAAAATCGAAAAGGCAACGTCTTCCGAGGTGAAATCCTCACCGTCATGCCATTTCACATTCGGCCGGAGTTTGAACGTATAGCGCAGGTGATCATCCGAAACGGACCATTCCGTTGCCAGCAAGGGCCGCGGATTGAGGTCGAAATCGAATGTTAGAAGACCTTCAACGATCTTCGGGCCGATCGCCTGCCCCGTGCCTGACGATGTGTTGATGGCGAAAAGTGCGTTGCCGGGATCGACACGATAGAGCAGCTTGAGCGTGCCGCCGGAGACGGGCCGGCTCGCATCGCCACTTGCGGCGAATAGCGAACCCGGCAGGGCCGTTCCTGCCGTTGCCAGAAGAAGCATTTTGTTGAACTGGCGGCGTCCTATCGTCATGAAAATCCCCGTTTGAAAACGTCGTTTCGATAGTGAAAGCATCGGGGCAAAGCGGCGCGTTCTTAAGAAGAAAATTCTTCTCAACCATCAAAGAAAACATTTCTTGCAGAATTTTATTCCAATACGTATGCAGCCAGACACCAAAATTTGTGCTGAATAATTGCGCTGCCTTGGACCGCCGTTGCGTTTCTTCGCAACATGGCGAGATAAAAGGAAATCTCGACAGCATGACTCTCGGACGTCTTATGGAAATGTTGTTTCCCTGAAAAATCGCCAATGAGTAAGACATTGCTCGGCACAGGCACCGGCAAAGCATATCAAGTGAAAGGCATTTCAACCTTTCCGGCCTTCATCCGGGACTGCCCCCACTACCAACATTACGGAGCTACACACGATGACCCTGTCCAGTCCGATCACCAAACTGGAAATCCCGCAGCAACGTGTTGAGGCCCGCTACGGAACACAGTCCGATTTTTCTCCGCCTTTCTGGAATGACACGATCGACGCCTTGCTGAACCATCGCACCGCCCGCGCCTATCTGCCGAAAGCTCTGCCGGAGGGCAGCCTGGAACTTCTGGTCGCAGCCGCACAATCTGCGCCCACATCCTCCAATCTTCAGGCGTGGAGCGTGGTGGCGGTGCAGGACAAGGAGCGCAAGGCACGTCTGGCGGGCTTCACGGGCGGCAACGCCCATATAAAGGATGCACCTGTTTTCCTCATCTGGCTTATCGACCTGAAGCGGCTGCGAACGGTCGCTTCCAACCACGGCAACAGCGGAGAAGGGCTGGATTATCTGGAAAGCTTCCTGATCGGCGCCATCGATGCGGCGCTGGCCGCGCAGAACGCGGTTGCCGCAATCGATTCACTCGGTCTCGGCTCTTGCTACGTTGGCGGCATTCGCAACAGGCCGGAAGACGTATCCCGCGAACTGAACCTGCCTCCCGAGACGATTGCCGTCTTTGGCCTCACCGTGGGTTATCCAGACCCGGCCGTGAAAACCGACGTCAAACCGCGCCTGCCCCAATCATCCATCCTGTTTCATGAAACCTATTCGGAGGACGCACGGGATGATCTTGATTCCTATGACGCGGTCTTGAAGACGTTTCAGGAAAAACAGGGCCTGCCGCAAAACGGCTGGACAGCACCCATTTCCCAGCGTGTCGAGAACGCCGCCGCGCTTAAGGGCCGCGCGGAACTGAGCCAGACATTGCGCCGTCTCGGTTTCGGCATCAAATAAACTCTGTTGCCGCTGCCCGCATCGAACGCAGACGCGTCTCTGGCTCGGCGATAACGGACCGCCTGCCAGGGGCAGCGCAATCTCTCCCGAAATCGCCGATTTCGGGAACTGATTTTCTACAAAATTAGTAGATATAGAATGACCGGTCTTCCTTCAAACTGCTCGCAGGCTTTACGATCTGTCCCAGAGTGCTTTTGAACCGTGTGTTACCGCGATCCTCAATTGCAATCCGCACAGAGCGCCGAACCTATCAGCAGCCAAGCTCTCCGGGAAATCCGGAGCGCGAAAAAGACAAGACGAGAAACGACAGATGCCACGTTACGTTATCATCGGCGCCGGTGCGGTGGGCGCGAGCCTTGCAGCGCAGTTCGCACTTTCCGGCATTGACTATGCGCTTTTCGGACGGGGCGCCCAGATCAGCCATATCAGGCAGCATGGCCTCACCTTTCAGCGCCCCTCGGAGACGCGGCAGATCGATTTGAGGGTTTTCGACCTGACAGATATTCCGGAATTGACGCCGGATGATGTCCTCCTGCTCACCGTGAAAGCTCAGGATGCCGTCAGCGCGCTCGCCTTCTGGTCCTGGCAAAGCATCTCGAACACAACGACACCGGCGGCGGCAAATCTTCCGATCGTAACTTTTCAAAATGGACTGGCGACCGAAGCAAATGCCCTGAGAACATTTTCCAGGGTCTATGGCGCAAGCATTCTAACCCCGGCGCGGTTCACCGAAACCGGCAAGGTGGTGGTTGGCGGCGAGCCGCAATTGGGCATCGTGACAGTCGGGCGCTTTCCGCTCGGGCAGGATGACGTGACCGCGCAGGTCACGGCAGACCTGAACAGGGCGGGATATCTTGCCGAGCCAAGCGACGATATCCGCCGATGGAAAGCAGCAAAGCTCCTTCACAACGTTCGCAATGCTCTGGAACTGTTCGACGGTCCGGCCGATCTGAACGACAGGATCAGCGCGGCTTTGGTGGATGAGGCCCGCCATGTGCTGGAAGCGGCAGGCTACACCCTTGCCTCGCCTTCCGAGCGAAGCCTCGACATCTCGAACTGGCGGGTCGCGCCGAACAGCGGAATTCACCCGGGCCAGCAATCGACCTGGCAGAGCTTCAGGCGCGGAGCCTCGAGCGAAGTGGATTTCCTCAACGGCGAAATCGTTCTGCTGGGCCGGATTCACGGCGTTCCGACGCCCTATAACGAAGCCGTGCAAACGCTTGCCGGAAAGCTGGCACATCAGGGCGGGTTTTCAAAGCCGCTGCCGCTCGATGCGATCACGTCTCTCATCGCCGCCCCGGACCGGGCGGCGCATGCCAGTCCTGCCGTCACTTCATGACCGGCAATCCGTATCAGCACGACTTTTGAAACGACAGTGTGAAACGATAATGCGAGAAGCCATATCAGACCATATCCTCACCGCCGCTGGCACACTCTTCTATCGCGAGGGCATCCGGGCCGTCGGCATAGATCGTATCATCGAAGAAGCGAATGTGGCGAAGGCGACGCTCTATCGGCATTTCCCGTCGAAAGATCATCTCGTTGCAGCCTATCTGGAGGCGCGTCACGAGCGGGTAATCCATTCGCTCCATAAAGTGCTGGATGCAGACATGGCTCCGAAGGAGCAAATCCGGTTGATCTTCGAGCAACTCCACGAAAAGGCCGATAGCCCGGATTTTCGCGGCTGCGCCTTCGCCCTTGCGGTTGCGGAACATGGCGAATCCGAACGCGTCGTGGTCGTTGCGCGTGCCCATAAGGCGAAGGTCAGGGACGTGTTTGCCGCTGTCCTGGCAAGAGCCGGCAGCACGGTGGAGATTGCCTCTGCCCATCTGTCGCTTCTCTACGAAGGGGCATTGGCAACCGTCGCCGTCGGACGCGATCCCAAAGCAGTGCTGATTGCGCGCGACTGTGCTCTCTCCGTCTTCGACACGGCCGCCGCCTCCACCAATCAACCCAACTGAAAGCAGCAGATAATGACAAAGACGATCGATTATTTCTTCAGCATCGGCTCCCCCTGGGCCTTCATCGGTCTTGAACCGTTTGCTGTGCTGGCGAAAGAACAGGGTGCCACGATCCGCCCTCATGTCATTCCGCTGATCGAGGAGAACGGCGGCATTTATTCACGAAACCGGCCGGAGGCCAGACGCGCCTACTGGATCAGGGATCTGAAGCGCTGGGCGGCTTTGCGCGGAAAAGTGCTCAATTTCGACAATCGCGCCGCTCTCTCGGATCCCGCACCCGCCGGTCTGATGGTCGCGGCGGCGATCGAAACGGGCGATGACTGGCTCAAGCTGGCAGCTGCGCTTCAGGAGGCCTTCTGGGTTCGTGGTGAAGACATCGGCAACGCAGATGTCCGCCGGGCGATTGCGACAGCCGCAGGCTTTGATGCTGCAGCGCTCGACAAACACGGCCAGAGTGATGCGGTTGCAGCATTGCAAAAGGCCAGCTTCGAAGCCGCCAGGGAAGCCGGCGTGTTCGGCGTGCCGACCTATCGCTATCAGGATGAACTCTACTGGGGGCAGGACAGCCTTCCATTCCTCGAGCGTCATCTCAGGGGCGAAAAACTCGCCGCCTGATATCACCGCCAGATGGCGGAGACAGTCTGGCGTTCCGCCGGGCGCGCGCTTCGCCCTCGATGTTTGCAAGTCTGTCGTAGCATTCCGCTGCCAGGCTCCCACGGAATCCTCTTATGCCTGACCTGTCCTCTTCTCTCATCCAATCCCTGGGGGACCTCCTCGGGGAGCGTCTTTCAACGTCTCTGACACTGCGCGAGCAGCATGGGCGCGGCGAAGCGCATCATGCTGCCGTGTTTCCCGACGCGGTCGCTTTCGCTGAAACCACCTCCGAAGTATCCGAGATCGTGCGGCTATGCGCAGCGGAAGGGGTGCCCGTCATCGCATTCGGTGCCGGCACTTCGCTCGAGGGGCATTTGACGGCTGTCAATGGCGGGGTCTCGATCGACCTTTCGCGCATGTCGACGATAACCCGTATCAGCAGTGAAGATCTGGATTGCACGGTTGAGGCCGGCGTCACGCGGGAGCAGTTGAACACATATCTGCGAGACATGGGATTATTCTTTCCCATCGACCCTGGCGCAAACGCCTCGATTGGCGGCATGGCCGCAACCCGCGCTTCGGGCACCAATGCCGTCCGCTACGGAACGATGCGGGAAAACGTGCTCGGGCTGACCGTGGTGCTGCCGACCGGTCAGATCATCAGAACCGGCGGTCGCGCCAGAAAATCTTCCGCCGGATATGATCTGACGCGGTTATTTGTAGGCTCGGAAGGAACGCTGGGGATCATCACCGAAATAACGCTTCGTCTCTACGGAATACCGGAAACCATCTCGGCGGCGCTCTGCTCTTTCGAGAGCGTCGAACAGGCGGTGGCATCAGCCATTCAGGTCGTGCAGCTGGGCATCCCGGTCGCCCGCATGGAGCTTATGGACCGTGGCCTGATCAGGGCCGTCAACGCCTATTCCGGGCTGGAGCTGAAGATCGAGGACACGCTGGCTTTCGAGTTTCATGGCTCACCCGCCGGCGTTCAGGAACAGGTCGACATGGTATCCGCCATCGTGGAGGAACATGGCGGCAAGGATTTCGAGTGGGCCAATGCACCCGAAGAACGCAATCGTCTCTGGAAAGCGAGGCACAATGCGTTTTATGCCGTCGTGTCGCAGAGGCCAAACGCCAAAGGCTGGTCATCGGATGTCTGTGTCCCGGTCTCCCAGCTCAGCAATTGCATATTGAAGACCCGCGAACTTCTGAAGGATTGCAGCGTGCCTGCGGCTATCCTCGGCCATGTCGGCGACGGCAATTATCATGTTGTCTTTGCGGTCGATCCCGGCAATGCGGAAGAGCTCGGCGAAGTGGCGGCCATCAACAAGAAGATGGTGCAATATGCCCTCTCCGTCGGCGGCACCTCGACCGGCGAACATGGCGTCGGCACCGGGAAAATCGCTTATCTGCGCGAGGAACATGGCGACGCGGTTGATCTGATGGCGCTCATCAAACATGCGGTCGACCCTGCCGGCATCATGAATCCGGGGAAAATCCTGCCGAAATAGAATTGCCACGTTGCAATCCATGATCGTGAGGCCATGCGATGAATCCCTTCAAGACTCATAGTTCCCACTGGGGTGCATTCTCCGGACGCTTTGCAAATGGGCGACTGGAGATAGAGCCCCACCCCGGTGACCCGCATCCATCACCGCTTCTGGGCAATCTTCCAGCGATTGCCGACAGCCCCGTTCGCATCAGACGGCCTGCCGTCCGGCGGGGCTGGCTTGAACGCGAGACCGGCCACGCGCAGCGACGCGGCGCTGACGATTACGTCGAGGTCAGCTGGGCCGAAGCGACGAAGCTGGTCGCGGATGAGCTGAAACGGGTCTATGACGATCATGGCCCGAGCGCGGTGTTCGGCGGCTCCTATGGCTGGTCGAGTGCCGGCCGGTTTCATCACGCACAAAGCCAGATTCACCGCTTTTTGAACGTCCTTGGCGGATATGTCCGGTCCGTCAACACGTATAGTTCCGGCGCTGCCATGGTCATAATCCCCCATGTGCTTGGACCGTATGACAGCTTCGACCGCAAGAGCGTGACTTGGGACGCGATCGAACGCAGCAGCGAGCTGGTGCTCGCCTTCGGTGGGATGGCGATCAAGAATGCCGATGTCCACGGTGGAGGGATCAGCACACATTCCGTCCGGCAGAAACTGGCCGGCGCGAGCGCTCGCGGTGCGCATTTCACATTCATCAGTCCGTTGGCAGACGATTTTCCGGGTGATTTGAATGCCGAGTGGCTTCCCATTATTCCCGGTACGGACGTGGCGATGATGCTCGGGCTTGCTCATGTCCTCGTCACGGAAGGACTGCACGACCGGGCGTTTCTGGAGCGTTACACGGCTGGATATGACCGGTTCGAGAACTATCTTCTTGGCAGGGAGGACGGCCAGCATAAAAGCCCCGAATGGGCGGCCGCGATCTGCAACATCGACCCGGAGACGATCCGCAAGCTGGCGCAAAAGATGGCCAGTTCCAGAACCCTGATCACGGTCAGCCATTCGCTGCAGCGGGCCGATTATGGCGAACAGCCGGTGTGGATGGGTATTGTCCTTGCCGCCATGCTTGGCCAGATCGGACTGGACGGCGGCGGATTTTCCTATTCCCTTGGCGCATTGGGCAATATCGGCAAGAACCTTCTCGCCGTTCCCTTGCCAACGCTGCAGCAATTCAAAAATCCCGTGCCGGACTATATTCCCTGTGCGCGCATCGCCGATATGCTGCTTAATCCCGGCACCGAGTTTCATTACAACGGAAACGCACTCCGCTATCCCGATATCCGGCTTGTCTATTGGGCGGGTGGCAATCCGTTTCACCATCATCAGGATATCAACCGGTTGCGGGCCGCTTTCCGGCGTCCCGAAACGATCATCGTCCACGAGTCGGCCTGGACCTCGACCGCGCGACATGCCGATATCGTGCTGCCCGCCACGACCACGCTTGAGCGTGACGACATCGGCGCCGCCGATCGCGATCCCCTGATGATCGCCATGAAGCGCCTGATCGCCCCTGTCGGCGAAGCGCGCGACGATTATGAGATATTCGCCGGGATTGCGCGCGAACTTGGCAGGTTCGATGCCTTTACCGAAAACCGCAACAGCAGAGAATGGCTCGCCTTCCTGTACGAAACAACCCGTCAGGCGCTTGCGGCGGGCGGCCACGACGCGCCCGATTTTGAAACCTTCTGGGAGCGGGGGGAACTGCTTCTTCCGGCTAAACCCGACGACGGTGGCCCGGCGCGCGCTTTCCTTGAGGGTCCCGGGACGAAGCCGCTGCCGACACCTTCAGGAAAGATCGAGATCTATTCCGAAACGGTCGAGGGTTTCGGTTATGAGGACTGCAAAGGTCATCCGCGCTGGTATCCCCCAAGAATGGAGACGCCCGATGACGCCCGCCTGCATCCCCTGCACCTCGTCTGCAATCAGCCATATCAACGTCTGCACAGCCAGCTGGACTATGGCGATTTCAGCCGTTCGACCAAGATCAGGGATCGGGAGCCTGTCCGCATCCATCCGGCCGATGCCGCGGCCCGCGGAATATCTGACGGCGACGTCGTCAGGCTTTTTAATGCGCGCGGCAGCTGCCTCGCTGGCGCCATCGTCAGTGAGGACGTCATGCCGGGGGTGATGCAGCTTGCCACCGGCGCATGGTTCGAGCCGCAGGATTCCGCTGACGACAATGCCATCTGCATCCATGGCAACCCGAATATCCTGACCCGCGACATCGGCACTTCGAAACTGTCTCAGGGTTCGACCGGCCAGATCGCCAGGGTGGAGATTGAGCTTTTTACCGGTGATTTGCCGCCGGTCAGGATTTTCGAAGCCATGACATTTGCCCTGCGTGACACGGCATCTTCGGCGCCGGGCCATCCTCAATCACCGGCGCGAGACGGCAATTTAAGGGCGCCTGAAACACCAATCCAAACTGTCGGCAAAATGGCGATAAAATAATTCACTAAATCGATAGAAAAAGAACAACCAGTCTTTCTCCCTCACGCCTGACTGCTAGGTTATGGGCAGGATGAACACCGCAACGAGGGACCGCGTCATGACTGGAATATGTAGAAGCGGGCGCGCTCCTCAGCCAAGCAGGCTTCCAGAAGCCGCTCGCTAACCCCGCGACGCCCAACCCGATCATCAATGAACTCCAGCATTCTCCCGCCCGGCTGAAAAGCCGGTGCGGCAACGGTTTGACGTGCGTTGTACCGATGGCAGCAGCAGTAGTCCGTCCGCAGGAGATGCAGAAATTGCAACGAAAAAAACTTTGAATTTATCAGGATCATACCATGACAAAACGTTCTTTCTCATTCTCCCTGTCGCGTCGCCGGCTGCTTTTCACAGCCTCCTTGGCGGTCTCGGCCTCGCTGTTTTTATCGACAGTGGCACCTCTGAGCGCACTGGCGGCAGATACGCCGCGCGATGGCGGTGACATCACGTTTCTGATCGATTCACTGGGCGACACATGGATCCCCAACAACAGCGCCATCTCCAGTTTCCAGGGCCACATCTGGGGTCATGTTACGGATAAGCTGCTTTACGTCGATGCCGAAGGCAAGGTCAGCCCCTGGCTTGCCGAACGCTGGGAGCAGAACGACACCGCAACGGAATTCACCCTGCACCTCAAAAGCGGCGTGACTTTCTCCGACGGCGAACCGCTTGATGCGAAGGCCGTCGTCGCCAATCTCGACATCTGGTATGCCGGCCGCAAGAACGAGGGGATCAACCCGATCGGCCTTTTCCCCAAGACCTATGATCGCGCGGAAGCGGTCGATGCCACGACGGTCAAGGTGTTCTTCAAGAAGCCGACGCTCGGTTTCATTCCGACCCTTGGCTATCACGGTTCCATCCTGGTCTCCCCCAAAAGCATCGCCCAGCCAGCCAGCCAGCAGGCAGACCTCAGCAAGACCGCCGGTAGCGGACCTTATGTGGTGGAGTCCTGGAAAGAGGGCGACCATGTCACTCTCGTCAAGCGCAAGGACTATAATTGGGGGCCCGCCGCAGTCGGCCATACCGGACCCGCCTATCTCGATACCATCACCTACAAGCTGGTGTCGGAACCATCCCTTCGCGTCGCTTCGGTTCAGTCCGGTCAGGCGGACGTCGCCTATAACGCCTCGCCCCAGGAACTGAAATCGCTAAAGGAAGAAGGCTTTACCGTCGCGACGCCGCGTTATCTCGGCTTCGTCAACGGCTGGGCGGTCAACACCAAGCTTCAACCCTATGATGATGCGAAGGTGCGTCAGGCACTCCAGGCAGGCATCAATCGCCAGGAAATCATCGACACCGTCTATACGCAGGACTGGAAGCTTGCGACGTCGTTCATCCAGAGCAACGTCCCCGGCGCGACCGATCATAGCGATCTCCTCGCCTACAATCCGGACAGGGCGGAGAAGCTTCTGGACGAAGCCGGATGGGCCAAGGGCGCGGACGGCGTTCGGGTGAAAGACGGCAAGCCGCTGGAATTGACGATCCATTCCAATCCCTATCTGGCAACTTCGAAATCCGTCGATGAACTGATTGCCCAGCAGCTTGGCAGGCTCGGATGGAAGGTTAACATCAGGGCTTATGATGTCGTGACCTATGGCGAGAAGGTCAAATTCGGCGGCGCCGCAGTTCCCGCATATGAAGTCACGCGCAGCTTCATCGATGCCGGCACGGTCGCCAGCATCCTGACCAACGCCAACAATGGCGAGAACTGGTTCGCGCTGGATGAGCGTGATGCAAAGCTCAACGACCTGCGTGACAAAATCGCCGGCGCGGGTTCGGTCGAGGAACGAAAGCCTCTTCTGGACGGCCTGCAAAAATACGTGCTGGAACAGGGCTATTTCATACCACGCACCCAAATCGTCCAGCGCATTTACGTGCAATCGCCGAAGCTGAAGGGCGAAGTCTATAACGGCGTCGCTTACGCCAGCTACTACACAGCGTTCATTGCCGAATGAGGCCAGCGCCCACCAAGTAACGTCAAGGAGGTGACGGCATGAGCAATGCCTACCTAACCTACGCCGCAAAGCGGCTCGGCCAGGCGATCGTCGTCATCCTTCTGGCCTATGTCTTCACCTTCGTGGTCGTCAGCGTCCTGCCTGGCGACCCGATCACCAGCGTTCTGCGCAACCCGCAGAACGGTTTCACCGAGCAGGAAATCGCCGAAATCATTGCTGCACAGGGGCTGGACAGGCCGATCATCGTGCAGCTCTGGCACTCCCTGTCGGCCTTCCTGACGGGCGATCTCGGCATCTCCATGCGCTCCAATCGACCCGTTTCGACCCTGATCGCCGAGGTGCTGCCATCGACGCTGGTTCTGGCCTCCGCCGGACTCACGGTTGCGTTGATCCTCGCATTCGCCGTTGCCTATGGCACACAGGTCGTGCCGAAACGGTATGGGCAAGGGCTGCTGCGGGCCTTCCCTTCGCTGTTCCTGTCGACACCCAATTTCGTCATCGGCCTGTTTCTGATCCACCTTTTCGGTTTTCAGCTCCGGCTGTTCCGGGTCATCGAACCCGACAGCTTCTGGGCAACGCTGTTTGCGGCGATCACCATCGGCATACCGTTTTCCGCGCAGATCGCGGAAGTGCTGATCGCCAATCTCGATCATGAAGCGGAACAGGATTACGCGGCGGTTGCCCGCAGCCGCGGCATCGGGCCGAAACGGCTTTTCACTACACATCTGCTCAAGCCCGCTTCGCTACCGGTGGTGACCGTTATCGCCCTTACCGTGGGCGAGCTTCTGGGCAACTCGCTGATCACGGAAACCGTGTTCGGCCGTACCGGTATCGGCAGTCTCGTCCAGCGTTCCGTCAGCACGCAGGACCTGCCCGTCCTGCAGGCCATCGTCTCGCTTGGAGCCGTGGTGTTCGTCGTCGTCAACCTCATCGCCGATCTTCTCTATCCGCTGCTCGATCCACGGGTGAAAATTATCGTTGGCCGGAAACGTCGTCTGGCAACCATCGACGACACGCCGCTTGGCCTTGAAACGGGGGCCAAACCATGAGCCTTATCTCCAGCCCGGTTTCCGGCAGCAACCCGTTCGAGAAGCTGAGAGCTCTCAACATTACTTCAACGGTTGCCATTTCCCTCCTCGTCATCGCAATCGTCGTCGCCTGGTCGATTGCGCCGCAACTGTTCACCAGCCAGAGCCCGATCAACGGTGTCCCGGCCGACAAGCTTCTTGCGCCCAGTTTTGCGCACTGGTTCGGCACCGATCATCTCGGGCGCGATCTCTATACACGGGTCGTTTATGGCACGGCTTCATCCGTATCGAGCGCTTTGGTCGCTGTCGTCATCGGCGTCTTCATCGGTGGTGTGGTCGGTTTGCTCGCCGGATTTTTCGGCGGCTGGGTGGATATCGTCTTTGCGCGTTTTGTCGACGTGCTGCTCTCCATCCCGAAGTTCCTGCTCGCGGTCATCATCGTCACGGCCATCGGCTTCGAAACGATCAATGCGGCGATTGCGACAGGCATATCGGCCATCGCCTTCTTCGCCCGCGTGGCGCGCTCCGAGGTTATCAAGACACGTCAGGCGACCTTCGTGGAGGCATCTTTTCTCTCGGGTGGCTCGCGCGGCTACATCGTTCTCAGACACGTCCTTCCAAACGCATCCCGCTCGATGCTGCCGCTTGCCGTGCTGCAATTCGGCGAGTCCATTCTGGTGATCGCCAGCCTCGCCTTCCTCGGCTACGGCGACCCTCCGCCTTCTTCCGACTGGGGCCTGCTGATTTCAATCGGCAAGGACTACCTCAAATGGCCCTGGCTCGTTTATGCGCCCGCGTTCGTTACGATCGTGACCGTCCTCTCTGTCAACAGGATCAGCCGATGGCTTCGCAAATCGCACTGAAAACAGCGCCAATCCTTCCCGAGTTCGTGGCAGCGTCTCCACAACACGCGATACCCCTTCTCAAGGTCGAAAATCTTGCCGTGTCCTACGGACGGCAGGAGGTCGTCCATAATGTCGGCTTCGAAATCGGACGTGGCGAAAGCCTTGCCCTCATCGGAGAATCCGGTTCTGGAAAATCGACCATCGCGAAAGCCGTGCTGAGGCTTCTCCCCACCGGTGCAAACGCCACGGGCCAGGTCGTTTTCGACAGGCAGAATATTCTCGCATTGCCGGAACGCCGCTTCAGGCCGTTTCGCGGCCGTGAAATCGGCTTCGTACCGCAGGATCCCGGCAACTCTCTCAATCCTGTGAGAACAATCGGCTCCCAGGCGCTGGAAGCGGCAGCGCTGATGGAAGAGACCAATCCAGCGATCCGCAGGACACTTATTCTCGAAACCTTCGCCAAGGTGGGTCTCGACAATCCGCAACGGGTTTACGATTCCTATCCGCATCAGTTGTCCGGAGGGATGCTGCAGCGCGTGCTGATCGCTCTGGCAATATTGCCGCGCCCTGCACTGCTGGTGGCGGACGAACCGACCTCGGCACTCGACGTAACGATCCAGAAGCGCATCCTCGATCTCCTCTCCCGTCTTCGGGATGAGCTGAACATCAGCCTCCTTCTCATTACCCACGATCTCGCAATAGCGGCCGAAAGGGCGGATAATCTCGTCGTGCTGAAGAACGGCGTCGTGCAGGAGAAAGGCAGGACGTCCGCGGTTTTTTCCTCCCCTTCCTCACCCTATGCCAAAAAACTCCATGGCGACGTCCCTGCGCTCAACCCGGAGCGCTATGCCAAATTCCGCGATCCGGGGTTCAGCCTCCTTGATGGCGACAAGTCGCCAAAGATCGCCGTCAGCGGCGTCACCAAACGCTTCACTGTCGATGGCAAAACCCTGACTGCGGTGGACGATATTTCGTTTACGGTTCCGGCGGGCACGACTCATGCCCTCGTCGGCGAATCCGGCTCCGGCAAGACGACGACGATCCGCCTGCTGCTGGGGCTCGAAGAGCCGGAAAGCGGCACGATTACGGTTGCCGACGAGACCGTCACGAACAAAAACCGCGCTTCGCTGCGGTCCGTATGGCGGCATCTTCAACTGGTTTACCAGAACCCGTTTACGTCCCTCGACCCGACGTGGAAGGTGGGGCAGCTTGTTCGTGAACCACTCGACCGCTTCGAGATCGGGACGCCGAAAGAGCGATCCGAACGCGTACAGGAAGCTCTCGCGAATGTCGGCTTGAGCGAGCACCTCCTGGAGCGCAAACCGTCGGCCCTGTCCGGCGGGCAGCGTCAGCGTGTGGCAATCGCCCGTTCGCTGGTCCTCAAGCCTGATGTGATCGTGCTGGACGAACCCACATCCGCACTCGATGTCAGCGTTCAGGCGGATATCGTCGAGGTTCTGCTGTCGCTACAGGCGAAGCTCGGCCTGACCTATGTTTTCGTTTCGCACGACCTCGCCCTCGTCCGGCAACTTGCGCACAGCGTTTCGGTGATGCAGCGGGGACGCATTGTCGAACATGGAGCCGTCACCGAGATATTCGCCAATCCGAGACACGAATATACCGCGTCGCTGCTGAACTCCATCCCGTCGGGCATTGCCGGAACGGTTCGCGCTCCCGCTGTCCAGCGCGCTCTGCGGAAGGAGCAACTCGCATGAATATTGCAGCAGCTTCCCGCGACCTTCCCGCGTTGTTTCGACCGAAACAGCGGCTGGGTTTCAATACGCGCGTGTCGTTCAACGACGATGACGGTCCGGCACAGGGGCTGCGACAGGGCATAGAACTGTTCAGGCAGGCGGAAAGGCTGGGTTATCAGTCAGGCTGGGCCTATCAGCGTCACTTCGACCACTATCTTTCTTCCCCGTTACCCTTCTTTGCGGCAGTCGGCCAGCATACGCGGCACATCACGCTTGGTTCCGCCGTCATCCCGATGCGTTATCAGGACCCCATCCTCCTGGCTGAGGCGGCGGGAACAACCGACCTCTTGATCGACGGTCGGCTTGAACTTGCCATTTCGACCGGGACCAACGGCGCGTTCGATGCCGTTTTCGGAACCGTCGATACCGATGCCCGCACAGAGGCAAAGCGACGCCAGTCGCGTTTCCTCGCCGCCATTGCCGGTGATGTTTTGCACACTGTTACCGAGCGGGACATTGGTGCACCTCCGGGAGCCGAGTTGCGGGTGACCCCTCATAGCCCAACCTTGCGCAGCCGTATCCGACAAGGCTCCGCCAGCCTCGATTCAGCAATACAGGCCGCCGAACTTGGGATTGGCCTGATTTCCGGGACCGTCCTTCACGATCAGGCAGAAGGCGAGACTTTCGGTCAATATCAGGCGCGGATCATTGATGCCTATCGCACCCACTGGCTCCGCATCTGGAAGACGATGCCACCCCCGGTCGCTGTTGCCGCTTCCATTCTCGTTGGCACCACCCCGGAACTGCGTGAGAAATACGCGGCTTACGACCTTGAGCGTCGCACGGTGGGAATTGCCGCCTCACGCCCGAAGGGTGCGCTGGCCCCTGCCGGCCCGCCTGTTGGCGCGCAGATTTCCCCGGTCTTTCAAGGTACACCGGAAGAAGTCATAGAGGCGGTTTTGAGCGATCCGGGACTGGCGGCCGCAGATGAGCTCGTTCTTTTTTTGCCTCCCGCTTTCGGACTGTCCGAAAACATAAGATTGCTCACCGATCTTGCGACGACAGTTGCTCCATCTCTGGGGTGGAAACCTGCTCCCGATCACGAAGGGACGGAACGGGCGGCAATCTAAGGTTCTAGACCGTCGGGATAGTCAGGCAATATTTTCTACATATTCCATAGAAATAGAAAGACCTGTCTTCCTCATATGCCACGCCGGCTTTAGCTTTTACCCGACACTCAGAAACACCAAGGAGCTCCCATGGCTGCGGAATTCATCAGCGTCAGCTTTCCCAACGAGTCCAATGATCTGAACCCCATCCCTGATGCTCCGGTCGATCCGCTCTTCCTGGAACGTTATGCGCGTGCACTGGACGACTATGGGTTCAACTACACGCTCATTCCCTATTCCTCCTCTTCGTTCGATCCCTTCACGCTGGGCGCCACCGTGCTCGCGCATACGAAGAACATCAAGATCATCGTCGCGCTCCGGCCCAACACCGTTTATCCGACGGTTGCGGCCAAGTCCCTCGCCACGCTCGACCAGTTGAGCGGCGGTCGCGTCGTCGTCCACTTCATCGCAGGCGGAAGCGATGAGGAGCAGGCGCGCGAAGGAGATTTCCTCAACAAGGAAGAGCGTTACGAACGCCAGGAAGAATATATCCGCATTCTCCGCCTTGCCTGGAGTTCAACCGAGCCCTTCGATTTCGACGGCAAATATTACCAGTTCAAGCAGTTTCGCAGCGCCGTGCGTCCCACCAACGGTCTTATCCCGATTTCGCTCGGCGGTTCGTCAGATGCCGCCTATCGTATCGGTGGCTCGCTGTGCGACATTTTCGGGCTCTGGGGCGAGCCGCTGGCTGAAACCAAGCAGCAGATTGACCGCATCTATGCCGAAGCCGCAAAAGCAGGCCGAACCGATCGCCCGCGCATCTGGGTTACCTTCCGGCCAATCGTGGCTGAAACAGACGAACTGGCCTGGGATAAGGCGCACAGGGTTCTCGACCGTCTGAACGAGAACCGTCAGAGGGGCCTTTCGCGCGCGCCGGTCAACGCAACACCCCCCGCCAATATCGGCTCCCAGCGCCTGCTCGATATCGCCAAACGCGGCGATGTCCATGACCGCGCGCTCTGGTATCCGACCGTCACCGCGACCAATGCAAGCGGCGCAACAACCGCTCTGGTCGGATCGCCGCGCACAATCGCCGACTCCATTCTCGACTATATTGATCTCGGCGCCGATCTGATTTCGATCCGTGGATATGACAATTACAATGATGCCGTCGACTACGGACGATACATCCTGCCTCTCGTCCGCGAGGGCATTCGCGAACGTGAAGAGGCAAAGAAGAAGGCAGCCGCCTGATCACGGCAGTCCGGCCAGGCCGTCGGACCTGCCCACCTCTTCCTCCAAGACCGGGATCATCCACGCCCGCAACGGGTGATCCCGCCTCTCGACCTTCCAGAAAGCCGTTATCCGCATGTCTTATGATCCCACCGCACTTGACGCCGCTGTGTACGCCGTTTCCGAAGCCGCACCGGATGCGGATCAGACCGGTCAGTTTCCCTGGACCGGCATTCGCGCCGTTCATCAAGCCGGACTTCTGGAGAGCACCGTGGCCACGCGTTACGGCGGCCCGGGGGGAACCTTGAGCACCGCGGCCCATATTCTGGCGGCCCTTGGACGCGGCGATCCCTCCGTGGCGCTCATCAGCGCAATGACGATCTTCACCCACCTGGGACAGGCGACGAAGGATCATTGGCCCGACGGTCTTTACAGGGACCTTCTTTCCAAAGCCAAAGATCAGCCACTGCTGCTGAATGCCGCCCGTGTGGAGCCGGAACTGGGCTCGCCGGCGCGCGGCGGATTGCCGGCCACGCGTGCGCGCCGGACGGCAAATGGCTGGTCGATCACGGGCCGCAAGCGCTTCGTGACGGGCGCACACGGCCTCACCCACTTTCTCGTCTGGGCGCACACCGACGAGGCTCAGGCGCGGGTCGGCACGTTTGTCGTGCCTAACGGCCTGCCCGGCATCAAGATTATCGAGAACTGGAAGAGCCTCGGAATGCGGGCGACAGGTTCGCATGACGTCGAATATACCGAGGTTGAAATCCCGGCAGAAAATGTGCTGGAACTCGTTGATCCCTCCGTTGCCCAGCAGGATAATCGCAGCCATGCGGCAATGACGCTTGCGCTGACCGCAATCTATCTCGGCGCAGCCGAAGCGGCTCAGGAAGCCTTCATCCGCTTCGCGCATGAACGTGTGCCCGCCAATCTGGGCCATCCCATTGCGCGGACAGAACGTTTTGTCACGCTTTCGGGTGAGATCGACCTTCTGGTCTCCGGCGCCCGGCAGATCATCTTCGGCGCGCTCACAGGCCATATTGGCGATGCCGAACACCTGATAAGGGCCCGGCTCCTCGCCGGCAGGCAGATCCGCGAAGCTGTGCAACTGGCTGTTCGTGGCATCGGCAATCCCGGCCTCAACGCCGATCTCGGCCTGGAGCGGCATTTCCGCGATATCCAGTCAGTTCTCGTCCATGCACCCCAGGAAGATACGTCCGTCGCCATTCTCGGACGTGCCGCCTTTGATCGTTGGAAAACCAGCGAGAATGACCGATCGACACATCCAGCCGCCCTTTCAATCCTGAAGACGGCTTAAGACGCGTTGGCGCAAACCGCCCTTCCCCAAGATCACTCGAAAGAACGTCAATGAGCAACAATCTGATCGTCGGTTTCTCCGGCAACACATCGCGCCCATCCAGCACGAAGCGCTTTGTCGAAAATGTCAGCGAAGCGCTGGCCGGACAACTGGGCCTGCAGCATCAGGTTTTCGACATCGAGGATCTCGGGGCATCATTGAGCTCGGCACGATCCGTGGCGGATCTCGATGGTGATGCGCGGCGGATTGTTCAAACGATCATCGATGCCGAAGCTCTGGTGATCGGCTCACCGACCTACAAGGGCAGCTATACCGGCCTCTTTAAACACGTCATCGATCTTCTCGACCCCGCCGACCTCAGAGGCAAGCCGATCATCCTGACGGCGACAGGCGGCGGAGACCGGCATTCACTTGTGGTGGAGCATCAGCTCAGACCGCTATTTGCATTTTTCGAAGCCTTCGTGGCACCCACCGCAATCTACACCTCCGGCCGGGACTTCATAGAAGGTGAGCTTTCGCCTGCCATAAGCGCGCGGGTAAATCAGGCAATCGCAGAAGCTGCTTTGCTTGTTAAAGCACGGTTTGAAAGAGTAACAATCGCCGCAGAATAATTGGACGATGCGCCCGGGATATCCTCACAGAGACTGACAGCGCTGACAACGTCGGCTGGTTCGATCCACCGACGTCGTCCGGCATGGCATTGCTTTTGATCCCTGTGACGAATGGCGGGTTGAGATAGCGTCCGGCAAAGGATATCAGGTGCCTCAATCTCAGGCGGATATTCCGCAAGCAACAAGGCGCATCCTGACATGATCCCGGACTTCCTCGTCACCCATTCCGGTGGCTTCCACGCCGACGAACTCCTATCCAGCGTCGTACTCACCCGGCTTTTCCCGCAGGCCCGCCTCATCCGCAGCAGGGCGTCCGAATGGATTACGCCCGGCGCGAACCGCATCATCTACGACGTCGGCGGCGCTTATGACCCATCGGAGGGAATATTTGATCACCACCAGCGCGGCGCGCCACTACGGGACGACGGTCAGCCCTATAGCTCGTTCGGCCTGATCTGGAAGCATTTCGGCCGCGACTATCTTGCCGCCTCCGGCGTTCCTGAAGACCATATCGAAGCCATTCACACCTCTTTCGATACCAGCTTCGTGCTGCCGGTCGATCTGGTCGACAATGGTGCGCTCAGCCCCTCCATCGCCGGGCAGCTCGCTGGGCTGACCCTGCCCGTCCTGCTGGAAACTCTGAAACCTGTTTTCGACGAGACCGATCCCGAAGCGGACAATCGCAGTTTCCACGCGGCGCTGGCCGTTGCCCGCAGCTTCGTGGAGGCAAAGATTGCCAACAGCGCTGCAAAATTGCGGGCCGAAGCGCTTGTGAACCGGGCTATCGTGGATGCCGGTGAGGGACATATTCTGGAACTGCCGGTAGGAATGCCGTTTCGACCCGCCATCATGAAGGCAGGCGCCGACCATCTGCTCTTTGTCGTTCACCCGCGCAACAGCGACTGGTGTCTGACCGGTATCCGCCGCGCGGATGAGGGCTTTGAGCTGCGTGCCGACCTGCCAGCAGCTTGGGCCGGCCTGACGGACAAAGATCTCGAAGCGGTTTGTGGCGTCGAAGGCGCGACCTTCTGCCATAACGGCCGGTTTGTGGCTGCGGCCAAAACCCGCGATGCTGCACTGGCCATGGCGGAGCTGGCGGTAAAGGAAGCAATCGCAGCAAAGCAGTGATGTGGAGCCGCCCGTGTGGCCGGTCGCATCTTGTGGCGGCGCGAGCCTCCATTGCTGAAAAAAATCAGCCGGTAACAGTGTCAGTTGCCGGCGTGTCCTGCTGCGGCCATCGCTGTAGTGCTTCACGACCGGCCTGGGTCAAACCATAGACTCCTCGGTCCTGCCGTTCGAACCAGCCGTAAACATTCGAAAGCAGGATCTTCCCGGCATCAGGTACGCTGGATCTGACTTCACGCACCCGCATCGGCCCTGATGCCAGCACCAGGGCACAGCCGAGCGCCTGCTGGCGGTACGCGGTCATGATCGGCGCGCGCGTGCTGCCACCTGCCGTCGGATCGCCGCGTCGCCTCTGGTGTTCGCGCATCAGCCGCGACCGCCGTTTCGGATTGGTTCGCGGCATCGGTGATATGGAACCAACGATCACGCTGACCTCACCGGTATCGGAGATGCCGAGCATGCCGATCCCCAGCCTGCGGCAAAGATCGCGGTAACGTCTGTCGGCCTCGCGGCCTTTGCCCCTGGCTGAAACCCGAGCCGCGATCCAGACCTCGTCCGCAATGGCTGCGCGATCGACAGCCTGCAAGATGAGTTCCAGATTGAAGCTCAGTTTCAGCTCGCAAATCACGACAACAGGCGGATCGTCATCGCTCAAGCCGACGAGGTCGCAACCGCCAACCTCGCCCTTGACGGCGTAGCCCGCCTTTTCGAGAAAGCCCTTGATGGGCAGATAAAGCGACGTTTCCATGTGCCTGCAGGTTCAAGTGAAGTTCCCCCCCCAGATACATCGATCCACCTGCACAGGACAACCTTTATAGCCGCTGGCGCGCTCGGTTACAGATTGTCAGCTACCTGTCGTCAGGCCTGATCCAGGGCGAGGGTCAGGTCGGCGACAAGATCATCGGGATGTTCGATGCCGATTGACAGCCGGATCGTGGAGTCCAGCACACCGATGCGCTGGCGGACATCGGCAGGAACCCCCGAATGCGTCATCGTCGCGGGGTGAGAAGCAAGAGACTCCGTACCGCCGAGGCTTACCGCGAGTTTGAATATGTTGAGCGCATTGAGGAATTTGAAAGAGGCAGCCTGCCCGCCGACGATGTCGAACGAGAAGGTCGATCCCGCGCCGGAGCATTGTGTGGCAAACACCTTGCCAACCGCGGATGCCGGATCGCTGAACGGCAGGTAATGGATTTTTTCGACCTTGGGATGCGCGTTCAGGAATTCCGCCACGACCTTGGCGTTGCTGTTCGCCCGCTCCATCCGGATTTGCAGCGTCTCAAGGGAACGTCCGAGCATCCAGCATGAATGCGGATCGAGCTGCGTTCCGATTGCCCCACGCAATGCCTTCACCTGCTTCATGACATCCTTGCGGCCGAGCGCCGCCCCGGCTATGAGGTCGGAATGCCCGCCAACGTACTTCGTTAGTGAATAGAGCGAGATATCAGCGCCATGCTCGATGGGCCGCTGGAATACGGGCCCAAGAAGCGTATTGTCGCAGGCGATGATCGGCCTGTGCCCCTGCTTTTCGCCGATAACATCGGCAACCCGGCCTATCATCGCGACGTCAACAATGCTGTTTGTCGGATTGGCCGGGGTCTCGATGAGGATGACAGACACCCTGCCTTTCGCCATCGCCTCCTCTGCAGCTGATATCACCGAGGTCTCGCTGACACCGTCGGCGAAACCCACTGCCGAGACGCCGAAATTATGGAAGGTCTTCGCCAGCAGCGTCTCCGTGCCGCCATACAGGGGCTGGGAGTGGAGCACGGTGTCGCCCGGCCGGACGAAGGCGAAAAGCGTCGTCGAAATGGCGGACATGCCCGAGGAGAAGAGCGCGCAGCTCTCCGTCCGTTCGTAAATGGCAAGACGATCCTCGACAATCTCGCTGTTCGGATGGTTGAAACGCGAATAGACGAGGCCTGCGCCCCTGCCCTCCGGCGGCTCCTTGCGCCCGGAGACGTAGTCGAAGAAGTCGCGCCCGTCTTCTGCCGATTTGAAGACGAAGGTCGATGTCAGGAACACGGGAGGCTTTACGGCGCCCTCCGACAATTCCGGATCATACCCATAATTGAGCATCTGCGTTTCAGGATGGAGAGCGTGGTTGCCGATATGGGTTTTGGATGGATGCGGCGCGGTCATTTCCGATGATCCCTCAGCTGGCGTTGAATTACCTGCAGATTACACGCAGTGAAACCAAAATATCTTGCATTCTGAAGCGTCGGACTGTCTCATGAAGCAATATATTGCGGAGAATGGTCATTTATGTCGCAGAAAATTGCAGACCCAATCGACAGCAGGATACTCAAGGAACTGTCTGCCGATGCGCGGATCACGAACAACGAACTTGCCGAGCGGGTCGGACTTTCGGCATCGGCGTGCCTGCGACGGCTTCGACGCCTGGAAGAGATAGGCGCGATCAAAGGATATTCCGCCATCATCGATCCGGCAATCGAGGGGTGGACGATGACTGCCCTTGCCTCCATCCGCCTCAGCCGTCAGCACGATGACGAAATCCGCATGTTCGAGGCGGCCGTTCTTGACTGGGACGAGGTTCTCGAATGTCATCTCGTCACGGGTCCGAGGGATTACATGCTCAAGGTCATGTGCGGTGGGCTGGAGGATTACGAGCGCTTCATCAAGGACAAGATTGCCAAGCTGAAATGCGTCGACACCATCGAGACCAGCTTCGTCATGAACACGATCAAGGCGCGGCGTATCTGAGCTTCAAGGCCGCTGGAGCCGGCGCAAGATATTCACGGGCGTCCGGCCGACGGCATGGCTGTTCCGGCCCACTCTCATCAGCGCTCATCGTTCCTGATTGCTTCAAGCCAGATACTGACGGCGACCGCTCCCGCATCGAGATGTCCGACAGCCCGCTCGCCAAGATAGCTCGCGCGCCCGAGCCTCGGCTTCATGGAGGCCGTCGCCTCGGCGCCGGCAACGCCTGCCGCCACCGCGGATCGCCAGGCTTCCGCGGCCGAAGCTCCACCTGCGAGTTTATCCCGGAACGTTTCTGCCGCCGGATGAAGCGCATCTATCATCGTGCGGTCCCCCGGCTTCGCACCACCGAGTTCAGACACCGCGGCAACGGCGGCAACGAATGCTTCCGCCATCTGCTGGGCCGTCGGCTTTTCGATGCCGGCAAGATGGCGCGAGGCGCGCATCAGGCCCGTGGCGTAAAAGGGGCCAGAGCTTCCGCCGATTGCCTTGCGCATCGCGTTTGCCATCGCCATCAATCCTCCGGAGACATCTGCGAAGCTCTCCATGGGCAGCGCCAGGATCGCTTCGGCGCCCCGCACCATGCTTGTTCCGAGGTCACCGTCGCCCGCAACACTGTCCAGCTGCGTCAATTTGGGCTCCGCGGCGATCAGGGCTCCGGCAACCAATTCTGCGGCGGCACGCAATCGCTCACCGGCTGCCGTTATCGTGTTTTCCGCAGTCACACTCTTCTCGACGCCTGCCGAAGGCAGGACCCGCGTGCGGTTCACCGCACCGCCGCGCGGCCATGCACCGGCATCGGTTTGCGCATCCATGAGGCTCAGCGTTGTATCGTCCACATGCATGACCGACAGGGAAAAGCCCGGCATGTCGAGAGCGGAGAGGAAGGTGCCTGCCCAGGCCCGCTCGACCACGACGCCCTTCGCCTCCAGGCGTGCGACCGCTGATCGCGCCACGATCGCAAGCTCCATCGGCGGCGTTGATCCCAGTCCGTTGACCAGAAGCGTCACCCGGTCTCCGCTCTTCAGCCTGCCATCGGCTTCGATCGTTTCGAGGACCAGCTTCACAAGCTCGTCCGCCGATGCGACAGGCATCCGCCGCACGCCCTGCTCGCCATGGATTCCGAGCCCGACCTCGATTTCAGCTTCGCCAAGGACGAAGCCCGGCCTGCCGACAGCAGGGAGGGTGCAGGAGCCCAGCGATACTCCCATGGAGGACAATTTTTCTGCGGCTTCCCGCGCGATCCGAGCCACCGCCTGAAGGGGAAGTCCCTGCTCCGCGGCCGCGCCCGCGACCTTGTGAACAAGCACTGTACCTGCAATACCCCGGCGGCGATCGGCGGGAACCGTGTCCTTCAGCGCGACATCATCGGCAACGACCACGATCTCGACCGGAATTCCTTCAGCCCTTGCCAGCTCGGCCGCCAATCCGAAATTCAGCCGGTCGCCCGTATAATTCTTGACGATAACCAGAGCGCCGGCGGGGCCGGCTGCAGCCTTGATACCGGCAAGAACCGCATCGGTGCTGGGCGAAGTGAAGACATCGCCTGCCACCGCCACGGTCAGCATGCCCGCACCGACATAGCCGGCATGGGCTGGCTCGTGTCCACTGCCTCCACCCGACAGGACCGCCACCTTCCGCTTTTCCGTTTCCGGAAGACCAGACCGGATCACAACATTCTCATCTGCTAGCAGGACCGTCGCAGGGCTAAGCGCCACCACCCCTTCAAGCATGTCCCGCACAACGGTGGCTAGATCGTTGATGAGCTTCTTCATGCCTTACTCCTCGATGCAGTTCTCAACTGACGGTGGACGCAAACGCGCCCTGCTGATCGTGAACAAGCACGATCTCCCGGCCAATTTCAAGTTCCGGGTATTCGAAACGCAGGTACATTTCCGCCATTGCCTCTCGCGGCGGACGCGCTATCATGATTGTGCTGTGGGGCGGTAAGCTTTGGGAGGAGCGATACGTGAGACGGATGTGGCCAGACGAATTTGCCTTTCTGCTTGATGGTGCGGAAGAGGTTGACCTGCATGTTCCACCGGCGGCAAGCGACGATGGCTCGCCTGGAAAAGCCACCTCCAGAAAAGCCTTGAAAGTCCGGATCAGCCAGGAGGATTTTGAGAAGATCTGGAGCCTGGCAGAGGCTCGCTATCGGCTGAATGGCAGCTTCTCGGGCAAGGCGATCACGCTGATTACCAACAACCCCCACTATCAGAAATGGCATCCCTCCGACGGCGGCAGCGTCGAGAGCGTCTCCGATAGCGGTCAGAAATACACGACGCGCTATGTGATCGTGCACTTTCTCCTGGATGATGTCAGCGAACCTGTCGAAGCCTGAAGTCCTCCGAGTCGGAGGAGCCACCGCCAATGTGTTATTGCGGCGCGGGAGCCTTGTCCGCTTCCGTTCCGGGAACACCGCCCTTGTCCGCGTCGCGGATCGTGACATTCAGTTCACCGGACGCATCGAGCGTCGTGCGGGTCTCGCCCTGCTTGTCCTTCTTCTCGTGGGAAAAGCCGATGGAGCTCAGCCCGCCGCCGCCACTGGTCGGTGTCCTTCAGGTCGGCCACCGTCAGCGTGCCGGTATCGAGGCTGATATCGCCATCGGTCGCCTGAAGCAGCGCGCCGACCAGCGTGGTGTCTTCGCCAACCTTGATATCAATGCCCTGCGCAGCGACAATCCCCGAGCCGGAAGACCATGCCTTGAAGCCGTCTTCCTTTGAACCACGAACACTCCAGTCGGCCGGGTTCACGCCAACCGTCAGGCCGAAGGAAAAACCGTCCCGCCAGCCCTGCGCCTGCGGTGAGAGGATAGTGAGGTCGCGCCCGACATCCAGATCGACCGTCCTGCCGATGATGTTGCCGCCCAGAAGCGCCGTATCGCGGCCCGATGTCAGCGAGACATTGCCGGCGGCAGTGATTGAAGCGTTCGTCAGCGTCTCGTCATAGCCTTTCGACTTGCCGATATCGAAGCCGATCGAGGACATGGAAAGCTGCAAGCCGAAGGAGGATGACTTGTCTTTGGCGTAATCGACAAGTGCGGCCATGAGGATGTCGCGGCCGGCATCGATGGAGACATCGCCGCCGGAGACCATCTTCGTGCCCTGATCCAGAATGACGTCCAGCCCGGCCTTCATGACGATATCGCCGCCAGCCGTCAGTTCGGAAACCTGGCTCTCGCTCCACCGCTGCTCGCTCTTCCAGACGGACAGGTTGATGCCGACAGTCTTCGCTATCGAGCCTGCCGTAATTTGCCCCGTTCCAGGATCTCTGAAAGATTTGAGGGGATCGAGTGCGGAACCAACCACACCGCCCTTGCTGGGTCCGAGGGTAGCGTCCACAGCACCGCCGAAGACGGAAGCACCGGTGGTCGCCAGATTAACGGCAGCCAGCCCAGCCGCAAGTCCATTGTCGGCATTGGCAAGCGTTGCAAGTTTGGCGGTCAGCGGATTGATGCCGGCAAGGCCGGACAGGATCTGGCCACCGGAGCCGCCCTTCAACGCGGCGTCTATGCCGGCGGATCCCGGGAAGCTGAGACCGACGTAAAAGCCCTTCTCTGTAAAATAAAGCGCATCCTGCGCCGCTTCCAGCCGGATTGTGTCATCGGTCTTCATCAGAAGGTCGTTGACGGCGGCGATCTTTACACCTGTACCGGTAATCGGACCCTTGGCGTTGAGCGAGACGTCATTGCCCGAAAGCCGGGTGACAGACGTATCGACATCGTTCCATGTCTGCTTGACCGAACCCCAACCCAGGCCCTTGAAACCCCATTCCTTGTATCTGTTATGGACTTCCTGACTGACGACACCCATATCGATTTTGCCGGTGGCGTCGATCGAGAGCTTGTCGAAGGCGCTGACCAGCGCTCCATTAAGAAGAACATCGCCGGGAGCGGTTCCCTTCGCGCACAGGCTGCCACCGTCGCATACGCCGTAGCCGGCAAGGATCGAGACATCGCCAACCAGCGACTGGGCGCTGGCTTCAGTGCTCGCGATCAGACCCGCGCCACGGCCGCCACGCAGCAGTTCATCCTGTGAGGGCAGGTAAAGCCGCGGAACGAGCACGGATTTGCCGTCGATGATCCGAGTTTCGCGCCAGACCATCGGTTTGTCGAGGGCAGCGCGCTGTGCCTCCGTGAGTGCCACGCCGTACTGCGCGCCAGTCCGCGCGGCGAGCTCGGCGGGGTTGACGCTGTAGAGATTGCGGGCTTTGAAAGCCTCGAGGTCGAGAGGCGGAACCGAGACGTCGTCCAGCACGAAATCCACGGCACTTCTAGGAGCCCCCTATAATTGCTACAATAATATTGGTTTATACGAAAACGCTTTTTCGACAATCTCCTCCGCAGTTAGACGAGGAGTATGATCAATCACATAATCCCAATAGTTTGGGTCCGGCATTATGGCATCTAGGGTATGAGTGATATCCTCTTGCCTATCATCGGATGCATTCCCAGAACGCAATTCATTTATCAAGGTGATTGCTTTAAGCCTTAATTCCGATTCGTTATGTGACGTCATGTTTATTTTCCCTTTACATGATTAAGTGGAGTTCTAATAATAAGATTACTCATATCATATACATTGCCGCCGTATTGCAGTTCAAATTTGTGATCGAGCTCATACTTTATACGTCCACCTTGCTGTTGAGATCTAACGGCATATGGCGCTCGTCCAGCGGCCATTTCCCTGATACTGTCCTCTCCGAACTCTCACCTTAATACAGGGTCTTTTTCTACAGTCTTCCAAAATGCTTCCTTGAATTCATTAAAGTCTTTAAAATCACGCCCCGCGATCTGTTCGGCGATTTGAGCGGGGACTTTACCAGCATTGCCAGCGGTACCCTTGAGCCATGTCTGCCCATCAACGATTTTCGGCAGATCCCCGCCATAGGATGCCACTCCCGGAGCGAGGCGTCGCAAAGACGCTGTTGCAGCGGACGGTGCAGGTAGTAATTTTACAGCATCTTTAACGAGTTCCGCAGCCTCATCACCGCCTGCCTTAAGGACATCCTTGACTGCTTCTGCACTTTTACCGAGAAGCTTTCCTGCCTTGGCGATAGGCAGGAAGCCTACGCCAGCAATCATAACGCCCTTAATGTCATTGCTTTCGGCAGCTTCAACGATCGCAACCGTATCGGCCACCGGCGTGAACTCGTAGGCAATGCCGGCAATGGCCAAGAGGCCATCGAGGGCCGTTGACCGTGGCAACTGCGCCAGGGTCATGCCGGTCTCGAACTGAGCGATGTTGCCGCCCGCAGCCAGCCCCTCTACCGCTGCGATAACAGATTGGGGATTGACGCGCGTTACGTCGTAGGTCCGATACGCCAACGCCTGAAACCCGCTGGGATTGGCCCGATACGCTGCAAGAAGATCGTCCGCCGCATTGGCCGGGTTGTCCGATACGCAATTCAAGAGATCACGGAACGCAGCATCGAGACGGAAAGGTCCACCGTTGACATCATCGGTCGAGGTGCTCGTTAGACCCTTGATGACTTCATTACGAAAATTGGCGACTGCTATCTCGACCGAATTCGGATTCGTCTTCAATGTTTGCAGATAGGCTGCCAATTCCACCTGGCAGACGCCATTCGCAGCGCACGGAACGACGACCGCGCCCCCTTCATAATTGCTCGCCTTACCGAACAGGATTGTCTGGCCCATCGCGATCAGCGTCAGGGTTCCCTCGGGCAGCTTATCCATACTACCGTAGTGCTCGATTGCCGCGTCGGCGGTTTCAAGCTTGCGAACTGTGAGTTCAAAAATCGGGTCGCCTTTGGCAAGCGCTGTCGCTTCTTCCGGCGACGCGCCATTGATGATCATTTTGCGCCAGACATCGACAGCCCGGCCACCTTGAGCCGCGATCTCTCCCGGAACCAACGCATTCTGCGCTCGCTGATAGTTCTGGATCGCCTTGATGTTATCGCCGAACTCGATCAGGTTCTGCACATCGAGTTCCCCAGAGAGTTTGGTATAGCTGTCCTTCGTTGTCTCCTGATACTTCGAGGCATCCTTGTTGATCGAGGCGAGAAGCTGCTCGGCTGCCGCCTTGTCGGCCTCCGTTCCAGCAACGCCATCCTTGTTCGCATCGCGGATGTTGACGTTCAATTCACCGGAGGCATCGAGCGTCGTGCGGGTTTCGCCCTGCTTGTCCTTCTTCTCATAGGAGAAACCGACGGAGTTTAGCCCGCCGCCGCTGAGACCGATCGAACCGCCAACGTTTTTGTATTGGTCGGTGTCCTTCAGGTCGGCCACCGTCAGCGTGCCGGTATCGAGGCTGATATCGCCATCGGTCGCCTGAAGCAGCGCGCCAACCAGCGTGGTGTCTTCGGCAACCTTGATGTCGATGCCCTGTGCCGCGACAATCCCCGAGCCGGAAGACCATGCCTTGAAACCGTCCTCCTTCGAGCCGCGAACGCTCCAGTCGGCGGGGTTCACGCCAACCGTCAGGCCCCGAAGGAGAAGCCGTGCCGCCAGCCCTGAGCCTGCGGCGAGAGGATGGTGAGATCGCGCCCGACATCGAGATCGACCGTCCTGCCGATGATGTTGCCGCCCAGAAGCGCCGTATCGCGGCCCGATGTCAGCGAGACATTGCCGGCGGCAGTGATTGAAGCGTTCGTCAACGTCTCGTCATAGCCTTTCGACTTGCCGATATCGAAGCCGATCGAGGACATGGAAAGCTGCAAGCCGAAGGAGGATGACTTGTCTTTGGCGTAATCGACAAGTGCGACCATAAGGATATCGCGGCCGGCATCGATGGAGACATCACCGCCGGAGACCAGTTCGGAAACACGGGTCTCGCTTCTATGTCGATGACGGCGTGACACTGTTTGCAATTTCTAGGAAGATGCTCGGTCATCTACGAGAAAGTAATGATCTTCATATTTGCATTCGAAAAGTAGGTCACTTTTATATCCGGAAACTCACTCTGCAGAGAACGAGCTATTTCCAATCCTTCCTTATCCAGATTTCTGTTTTCTTCTATATTTTCGAACTGAAAAAAGTGAGCATTTTCGTATCGTTCAAGCCACTTTGAAATTTGCGCAGCAAGTCCGACAGACACGCCAAGATCAAAAGGGTTGAGATACCCGCCATGATCGCCATCGCGAATGCCTGTCCCAGATAACATTCCATCCACAATCAGGTGACTAGTTTTCATTTCCCCGGCCTAAAGAATCGATGATCGATAATACCATCTTTTGTGAGACCAATTTCGAATACGCCTTTCTTCCCGTTCATCGCCTTGCATTTGATACATTGTGTATCCGTTTGGTTTTGGAATTGGACTGGTGGCTAAAATCGCGTCATCATAAGAGGAACGTCGCTTGCGCACTGTTTACCTCCATTCTAAAGCGTAGATCGACCGGAGCGCGGGTGCTGTCATAGGTGTACTGGGCTTTCAGCGTCTCATGGAAAGTATTCGAGCGCAAAAATCCTGAAATCTGGAGGGAACAGCAGCTTTTGCGAAGTCAGACCTTGACCACTCTCAAAGAACTTTAGTCGGTTTTGAAAGCAGACCTGCTTCCTGCCGACGACAGACAGCTACGAGGTGACCAAAACTCACCGAGACCAGTCCTCGAAGCGGTGAATTACCACTGAAGTTGGTCTGCGATCCGATTCGTCCACGCCTCATCGAAAGCGGCGGCCAACCGATCAGCGGTGTTTTTCTCCAAGAGAGACAGCGCTGTTGTGGTCACCGGAGCTATTTCTAAAAGCTCGGGATATCCCAGAGCCGAGAGACGCCGGGCCAAGGATGGATGGGAGGCTTTGTCATCCTCTGGCAAATTCCACGCCTGGAGCGCGTAACCGTTCAGGACCTCCGGATCTGTAAGTCGTCCCACTGCTCCTAAGACCCGCGTCAGCGGTGGTACGGGCGGCGAGATGGCGCCGAGGACCTCGTGGTGGAGTGGTTGGTAAACCTGTTCGTTCAGGAATTCAGTTGCGGCTGCAACCAGCAGCAAGGCACGGGCGGCTTCTTTTGACCGGCCGTGGGATGCCGCCTGTTGATCAGCCTTGATTTCGGCTTGCCACGACAAACGCGAAGTCTCCCGCTGGAAAGAATCGGAGAGAAGGCCAAGCAAGCTATAGAGTAAACGCCCTGAGATTGTGCTTTCCGGCGAGGCATAGCTGAATACGAAGTGAAACGTTTTCTCAAATTCAGCGAGACGCAAGGCGCCGTTGACATCCTTGTTGCGCAAATGGGCATTCTCATGTGCGAAAATGGCGACCATGGCGTCCGTGTCCGTGACAGCCAGAAGCGGGATGCCAACGCTTAGAATGTATCGCTCACCGAGAAGCCCGAACAGAATTCGTTCGACCCTGACGCTCGCGTTGAGTTCATCATCCAAAACAATAGTAGTCCTTTTCGCAGTACTTGGCCCGACGACGGCCTCCCAAGCCGAGCAGAGGCCCGGGGCCTCCGATCGTTTTAGTCCACTGATTTTGCTACGTTGAATGCCGGCGACCAAAGTCCCGGCCAGGAAGGATGCTGTAATCGTAACAAACGGCAGAATAATGAACGCAAGGCCGAGAAACCATCCGGGGTGGTCATCGAGGAGCGAGAGCCAAAGGGCTATGATGATCGCTGCCGGCGGGACAAGCAGGAATACGGCAAATCTACCGAAACGGCGGCCGGCGGCCAAGATGATTCGTGCCACGTCAAATTCTCACAAAGCGGGTTTGATATTGTCGCATACTACCGGCGCGTCTCATCGAGAATGTTGCCGACTAAAAACCATGTT
Source organism: Agrobacterium sp. LAD9 (assembly GCF_003031125.1). Lineage (NCBI taxonomy): Bacteria > Pseudomonadati > Pseudomonadota > Alphaproteobacteria > Hyphomicrobiales > Rhizobiaceae > Agrobacterium > Agrobacterium sp. LAD9. The sequence goes on from NZ_PHGS01000019.1 coordinate 64,972, forward strand.
CAACAATCAATGCTCTTAACTTCGCCGCCTGTAGCTTTTACTGCCCACCTCAATGAATCTGTAGTAAGGGGGTAATCAATAGCAAAAATATTCAGGGAAATATTCTTTGAAGTTATCTCTTTTCCTTTGTTCCAAAACCAATTCCGTCGAGCTGGCTCAAACCAGTACACCCAACTGCTGACTGACCATGGTTTTAAATTCATCATGTTAACCCACTCTTCAAAGATCATTGATCTCTTTAAAGACATCTCTTCCTCAAGTTGGTCTTGAGTTGCTTCCGGCGCACAAACATCGATGAACCATTTTGGTAAGACAGCGTTCCAAACTTCGAGTGATGGAGAAGTTCTGGACACTGAATTAACCAGAACAAACAACTCCTCCAGTTTCGAAACCAACTCCGCTGCGTCGCCCAATACTTTTACTTCGACGTCAACAAAATTTCCATCCAACATTCGGTATGCATTCGACTTTCCTGCCAACGCATCGCTCTCTGCATTCAGTAGACGCAAGCTCTCCATTTTATTCAGTGGCCCAACGCTGCACCAGTCGCTATTCTAAAATAGTGTGGGTTTTTCATCATTAAGCTCAAGTTTCTTTTTAAATTCTTGTACAGCCTCCGGGTCCTGTGGTTCCAGCAGACGGTCAAGCAAATCTCCTTCTAAAAGCGCCTCATGTAAAAGCATATCATTCCCCGAACTACTTCTTATCAAACGGAATCCTTTTGAAATCCTGTTGTCCACGACAGAGATATTATCCCGATCCCGCCTAGCAGAGAACCCATCAAAGCCTTTCGGAATGATATAGTAGTGACGCACCCCGTCTACCCAGTATATTGCATATACCTCGTGTTCTTCCTCAGTTTTTAGAAAACGGTCTGTTTCTTTAATGATCACCTTGGAGATCCTCCATATATATCTATTTAAGAGGCTTAGAGACGACTTTGATATCGTATGGTTTTTCAGTTATAGTGTTATATTGGTAGTGAATTGATATTGCCCCTTTCGAAGTATTGGTACTATATTCCATTTTTTGCCATCCATTGATTTTGAGAAAACGCACATCATTATTCAGATCCAATAAGGTACCACCTGCCGGATTTGCCAACACTTCTTTCCATGCGATTTGCTCTTCAAGGCTTCTTGGAACGGGCGATTGACCTTTAGCGAGGTTCGCGGTCGTAATCCGGGAATAGTCAAGATATGTTTTCGTGGGCGTGGCAACAACACCGCTCAACACGATACCTGCTGCTGTTCTGCGATCCGCTCGGTTTGCCAACTCCCCTTCATTCGAGATTCCTTGCCCCATCCAGTCATCGACATACGCGAGATCCACTGGTGTCCCTTTGCCAGTCGCAGGGTCTGCTGGGCCAATCTTCTCAAGTACGATGCCAGCCATACCGCGATAGGCATTGATGCCGGACTGATTGTCGATAGATGACAGGCTCGTGTTCAGGTTGCGGATAAAGGACGGATCGCCAGTTAGCGAACTCCAGGCGATTGCACAGGCATACGCCGTTGCCAGACTTTCCTGGAATTCGCGACTCTGTCCGTTAGACATCGCATGGCCGTCAAGTGTCGGCTCATAGCGAGCCAGAACATCGGCGACGGCATCGCCGATGATGTGATGAACTTCCTGGGCAAAGAGCTGAGGATTGTTCCGGGCATGCTCGGCAAGCGTCTCAAGATTTGTACCGCAGGGCGAGGCAAAACCTTGCGTCCCGCAATTACCAAGATTTGCCTGGAAGGTCTTTGAACTTTCATCGAACCAGACACGCTCGCCCTGCGTCGTCAGGAAAAGAGCCATCGCCACGATTTCGGGATTGGCACCTTGTTCTTCCAACTGTCGATAAACAGTGCGGTTGGCGACCTGCGCCGCAAAAGCCTCTGACGAGGTATAGTTCTGCAGTTCTGCTCCAGTCAGCCCGCGGACGATAGCGTCACGATAGAGATCGATGGCTTCCGGCCCTTGCGCCGCGACAGTTTCGGGAATTGCCGCGTTCTGCGCCCGCTGATAGTTCTGAATCTTCTTCAGATTATCGCCGAGCTCGATCAGGTTCTGCACATCAAGTTCGCCCGACAGCTTGGTGTAGTCGTCCTTCGTGATTTCCTGATACTTCGAGGCATCCCTGTTGATGGAAGCGAGAAGCTGCTCGGCTGCCGCCTTGTCCGCCTCCGTTCCAGCAACGCCGTCCTTGTCCGCATCGCGGATGTTGACATTCAATTCACCGGAGGCATCGAGCGTCGTACGGGTTTCGCCCTGCTTGTCCTTTTTCTCATAGGAGAAACCGACGGAGTTTAGCCCGCCGCCGCTGAGACCGATCGAACCGCCAACGTTTTTGTATTGGTCGGTGTCCTTCAGGTCGGCCACCGTCAGCGTGCCGGTATCGAGGCTGATATCGCCATCGGTCGCCTGAAGCAGCGCGCCGACCAGCGTGGTGTCTTCGCCAACCTTGATATCAATGCCCTGCGCAGCGACAATCCCCGAGCCGGAAGACCATGCCTTGAAGCCGTCTTCCTTTGAACCACGAACACTCCAGTCGGCCGGGTTCACGCCAACCGTCAGGCCGAAGGAAAAACCGTCCCGCCAGCCCTGCGCCTGCGGTGAGAGGATAGTGAGGTCGCGCCCGACATCCAGATCGACCGTCCTGCCGATGATGTTGCCGCCCAGAAGCGCCGTATCGCGGCCCGATGTCAGCGAGACATTGCCGGCGGCAGTGATTGAAGCGTTCGTCAACGTCTCGTCATAGCCTTTCGACTTGCCGATATCGAAGCCGATCGAGGACATGGAAAGCTGCAAGCCGAAGGAGGATGACTTGTCTTTGGCGTAATCGACAAGTGCGGCCATGAGGATGTCGCGGCCGGCATCGATGGAGACATCGCCGCCGGAGACCATCTTCGTGCCCTGATCCAGAATGACGTCCAGCCCGGCCTTCATGACGATATCGCCGCCAGCCGTCAGTTCGGAAACCTGGCTCTCGCTCCACCGCTGCTCGCTCTTCCAGACGGACAGGTTGATGCCGACAGTCTTCGCTATCGAGCCTGCCGTAATTTGCCCCGTTCCAGGATCTCTGAAAGATTTGAGGGGATCGAGTGCGGAACCAACCACACCGCCCTTGCTGGGTCCGAGGGTAGCGTCCACAGCACCGCCGAAGACGGAAGCACCGGTGGTCGCCAGATTAACGGCAGCCAGCCCAGCCGCAAGTCCATTGTCGGCATTGGCAAGCGTTGCAAGTTTGGCGGTCAGCGGATTGATGCCGGCAAGGCCGGACAGGATCTGGCCACCGGAGCCGCCCTTCAACGCGGCGTCTATGCCGGCGGATCCCGGGAAGCTGAGACCGACGTAAAAGCCCTTCTCTGTAAAATAAAGCGCATCCTGCGCCGCTTCCAGCCGGATTGTGTCATCGGTCTTCATCAGAAGGTCGTTGACGGCGGCGATCTTTACACCTGTACCGGTAATCGGACCCTTGGCGTTGAGCGAGACGTCATTGCCCGAAAGCCGGGTGACAGACGTATCGACATCGTTCCATGTCTGCTTGACCGAACCCCAACCCAGGCCCTTGAAACCCCATTCCTTGTATCTGTTATGGACTTCCTGACTGACGACACCCATATCGATTTTGCCGGTGGCGTCGATCGAGAGCTTGTCGAAGGCGCTGACCAGCGCTCCATTAAGAAGAACATCGCCGGGAGCGGTTCCCTTCGCGCACAGGCTGCCACCGTCGCATACGCCGTAGCCGGCAAGGATCGAGACATCGCCAACCAGCGACTGGGCGTTGGCCTCGGCGGTGGTGATCTCGTTGCGCAACACCGTGACGCCCGAAAGGAAGCCGCGCTTCTTGTAATCTTCGGCGACAAAACTGTCCTTCAGCGTCTCGAAGGTTACGTCGCGGCCGGCTGCGAGCAACATGTCGGTGACGGAGCCGAGTGTACCGCCACGATTGACGATATCCTGATCGGCGACGATGGTCAGATCCCGTCCGGCCGTGATGGATGCAACATTATAATCGGTGCGCAGGGTGCCGCAGGCCTTACCGACACAGCCGTCCTGGGAATCGACTGTCCGGGTGTAGCGCTGGGTTTCGCTGATCAGCGAGCCGCCGATCCTCAGATCGATGTCGCCTGCCGAGGCAAGCGTACCGCCACGGTTCAGGAGATCGCCATCGGTTGCCATAAACAGCGTGCCGGCCGTGATGAGGCCGCTGTCGCCGCGTCCTCCGGCAAGTGCACGGTCACGCTCATCGAGATCGATCAGGCGCTGATTGAGGATAGAGGAGGCGGAAATCGAAGCGAGCCCGGAGGCCACAATCGCACCGCTATTGTTGAGCTTGCCGTCAATATCGATCAGGAGATCGCCGGCAGCGATCAGGCCGGCGCCGCGCCCGCCACGCAGCAGTTCATCCTGCGAGGGCAGGTAAAGTCGCGGGACAAGCACGGGTTTGCCGTCGATGATACGGGTTTCATGCCATACCATCGGCTTTTCGAGGGCAGCACGCTGCGCCTCGGTCAACGCCACGCCGTATCGCGCGCCGGTACTTGCCGCAAATTCCGCAGCGTTGCGGTAAAGCTGCTCTCGTTGCTCTTCCAGCGAAAGTGAGGGATCGACGACCAGATGCGTACCAGCCTGCTGGCGGGCCGCCTCGGCCAGGGCCTTCGCCTCTGCGACCGGATCCGCATAGAAGATGAGCGCTGCGCCATCTATGCGCGCCGAGCCCAGCAGGCGCGCAGCTTCGGACGAGCCCGTAACGCGCACGAGGTTGCCGAAATCGGAGGCGTTGACACTGTGCAGGTTTCGCGCTTCGAAAGCCCCGAGGTCAAGAGGCGGAACCGAGACATCATCGAGCACGAAGTTGACGATGCCCAACTGGCCTGCAGCAGCGCCGATAGCTGAACCGGCATTGCCGCTGATGCCAACAGGCGCCGTGCCGCTGTAATTGCCGAAGCCGGAACCATCGATACCGCCGGGCGTGCCAAGGCCGTTTTGCACTTCGCCTGCCTCGATGGACACGAGGCTTCCCGAAAGCGTGCCGCGATTGGTGATCGCAGCGCCGCCATCGATCATCAGGGAAGCACCGGACTTTATCATCGAGCCGACGCCGACAGAGGCCGTTCCGATATATGTCTTGGTATGATTGCCGTAAGGAGCGCTCTCGATGTCAGCCATGCGGCTGCCGATCATGATCACATCGGGAATATTGTTCGGATCGATACCGAGCGCAGCCAGATCAAGCAGACTTGCCACGTCGGCATATTCGACGATCTGGACCCTGCCATCGTTGATTACATTGTCCCGGTGTTGCTGTTTACCGGAATACGTAATGGTGATTGGCGATTTGCCCTTTGAAATGACGATCATCCTGTCGCCGCCTAAGGCGCGCCCAGCGAGGCTAGAATCCTTAAAGGCTTCGGCGCTGAAGGGCAAAACAAGCCATCGCGTGTCGGCACCGACCGGCGCATGGAACCTGCCGGACCCTTTCATGGATTCCCGATTTCCACGCCATTCCACGCGATAATGATCGACGGTGCTGGTGACCATATCGTTGAGGATACGGTTCATGTCGATGGAAAGGTCCTTGACTGCGAGGATACGACCTTCGCGGTTTTCAAGGGCATCGCCTGAGATCGCCATATTGGCGCCGGCGCGGATCGTGCCGGGTAGTCGGACTCGAACGATTCCAGTAAATTCGTCGCGTGCAGCACTCATCGTGCCATAATATTTGGCACCCTTGCTGCTGCGCTCAGTCGCATAGAGAATGCTGAGATCGCCGAGCTGGTAATAGTCCTGTAGGCTGTCCGTCCCGTCCATGGCGGTATTGATCAGCGCCGTCGCCTTGATCTGCATGTCGGCGCCGCTTTCGATGCGGGCCGACGCGTTGGTCAAGGTTGCCAGGACTTCGATTGCAAGATTGCCGCCGGCGAATATCCGACCAAGGCTGTTATCGAGATTGCCGCGAACCTCGAGGATCATGTTGGCACTGGACTTGATTGCGGCGTTGGTCCCGACATTGGCAAACGATGCGGCCTGGGCTTTCAATCCTGCTCCGGCGTGGACCAGCGCTTCGTTTGTCAGCAAACCGCCAACCACGACGTTCAGTGTTCCAGGTGTAAGAATAGAACCAAGATTGTGCAGGTTTCCGCTGACACTGGCCTCTATCGCACTGGCATCGATTTTACCTGTGGCACCGTTAACAAGGTCGCCCTTGACGTCTAGACCCAGCTTACCGGCGACAGCAAGCAGCCCGGCATTTGTGAAGGAGGAGCCAAGGATGAGATCGAGATTGCGAGCCACCAGACGGGCAGACGAAGAGCCGGGAATATAGCTGTAAGTCTGAAGACGCAGGTTTCCACCGGCCTCGATTGATCCGCTGTTACCAAGGCTTGCCGCCGTTGAAAGCAGGGCGTGGTTGGCCGACACGATCTGACCGAGATTGGAGAGAGTTCCGGAAAGGTTTACAGTCAGTTCGCCAACGGGTACCGGGCCATTCTCCGTCTGGCGCATCGAACCGGCATAAATACGCCCTGCCTGCTGGTTATCAAGCCTCTCCGCCGAAGCTGAAAGCCCATCGCTACCTTGCAGAAGACCGGAATTCGACAAAGTAGTGTCTGCCGAAAGCATCAGCGACCGGCTGGAGGCGATTGAACCTGCGTCGTTGACGATAGCGCGCGACGCCAGAATGGTTATATCGCCGTTGCTGGCGATACTTGAGCCGGCGCCACTGTTGATCAGATCGGCCACAGTCAGTTCCAGATCACCGGCGGCATGGATAAAACCGCTATTGGCAAGAAGGCCGGAAACGGTGACCCTCAATGTCGTCTCGGAAACGAGTTTGCCGAGGTTGACGAGATCACCAACGACCTTCGTCTCGATCACCTTGGCGACGATTTCGCCGCTTGCCTCATTTCGCGCACCCTGTGCCGCCTGCAGAGTCAGCGCCCCAGGCGTGGCGATCAGACCAGCATTGCTTAAAGAACCCGAAAGGATGATGTTTGCGTTCGCCGCTACCAATTCCGCCGCAGGAGAATTGGAAATGTAGGAGACTGCTTCCAGGTGCAGGGTGGATGACCTCGCCTGGACGATACCATCGTTGAGGACACTTACCGCAGTGACAATATCGAACGTGTCTCCACTGACCATCTGACCAAGGTTGCTCAGATCTCCTGCATTCAGCTTGATGTCTATCCGTCCTGCATGAATCTTGCCGGCTTCTAGATTGGTCAGTGCCGAGGCTGTAACTCCAAGGCCAGAACGTCCGAGCAGCAGGCCGGCATTGATGAGAGAGCCGGATGCGGCAATCTCGAAGCTGCCATTGGCCTGCAAGGTGCCGAGCAGGTTGGTAAGGTGGCCGGAAGTGACCGATAGATTTCCTTGTGTTCCGATTAATGCTGTTGCACCGGAATTGAGGAGATCTGCCGCCACGAGAGTGAGGTCTGCATTGGAACTGATCGTACCGGTGTTCGTGATCGCGCCACCAGTGTTGATATCGACGTTTTCGAGTGCGCTAATCACTCCGTTGTTGCGGAGATCGTTTCCAACTATCAACTCTGCCTTCCGGGCTGCCAATTGAGCCCCCTGCGAGTTGGCGAAATAGCTCACGGCGTCGAGTTCGAGTTCACCTGATGCGATAATCTTTCCGTCATTTGTTACGCTTCCGTCAGAAAGAAGCGTAAGCGTCGTTTCGGAGAGAAGGCTTCCCAGATTGGTGAGATTGCCTCCAGTCGTTATCCTGAGGGTCCCGGCCTTGATGACACCCGTCGCATCAACGATCGCCTGTTGAGCATTGATCGCGAGTTGGCCGCTTGAAAGGAGTACGCCGGCGTTCCTGAAGTTGCGGACATCGAACAGGCGATCGCCCGTCGTGAACACACCGGTGTTCGAAATAGCCAGATCCCGGAATGCCATCGAAAGAGCGGGATAGCCCGCGGTATCGATCCGGGTGCCGATGGTTAGCTGTTCAGCTGCGTTGATGAAGACCGGAGAAGTCTTTTTGAACTGGGTGCCATCACCGATCTCAACATTCGTTGCCGTGATCGAACCCTGGGTTTCCGGTTCGAACCAGGTCGATGTGAGCGTGACGTCCTTCGCCCTGATGTCGATGTTCGGTGCAACAAGGGTCGCCGTGTCGGTGGCAAGTTTGTCTGTCGCACGCAGGTTCATATTGCCGACGCTGGCGATAATGCCGGACAGAGAAGCATTGCCGCCCGTTTCCACCGTCGTCACACCGCCGGATTTGAGCACAGCTGCGGAAACGATGTCGGCACTCGCAACGATGGAAAGGCCGCGACCACCTTCTATGGTCGCCGTACCGAGCAAAGAAACATCGCGGGCAGTAATGGAGATTTCTCCCTGGGCCGCGAGATCGCGCGCAATCTGAAGCGCGCCTGCGGCACGAAGGTCGGCGTTGCCGGCCACACCGCCCGACACCATCTGCATCTGACCGGCGGAGACGAGCGAAAATGCGCCCGGCAAGAGCGCGCCATTGGCATCGAGCATACCAAGAGCCTGGATGTTGCCAGCCAGCGAAATACCCGTGTTCACATCGCTGGAAAGCGCGGCAATCGATGCTGCGCGTACAACACCTGCAGCACTCGAAACGATCCCCTGGCCCGCGGGATCGCCGGCGATGGTCGTCGTTTTGCCCGTCGAACCGTCCGTACGATTGGAGCCGGCCTTGAGGTCGATACGACCACGGGCATCGATCAGGCCATCAATCCGGATTGACTTTGCATCAAGCCGGATCTCGTCCGGCGACTGGCCGTCGGCGGCCGAAACACCGGCGCCGGAAATGGTGATATCGCCTGACCGGGTCTCCAGCCCTACCGTGCCGGCATTGTAGTCGATAAGCGGTGCTCCGGTGGTCAGCGTCGCGCGACCGGTGTTGATAAACCCGCACCCCATGCAATCAATGCCATTGGGGTTGGCCACGATCACGTCGGCCTTTGAACCAAAAACCTCCGTCACACCATTGAGGTTGGAACGTCTGCTGCCGGTTACTTCGTTGACGATGATCTTGGCGGAGTTGCCACCGACCAGATTGGGGTTGGACTCAACCTTACCGCCGATGATCGAGGTACCGCCAAGCCCGGAATTGTTCAGGATCAGCCCGCGCGTATCGATATTGTACTCGCGCAATTTGTTATGGCTGACACCGCCGCTCGACGGCTTGACGATGTTAAGCGTCGGCGTTCCGTTGCCCGAAGATGTTACGTTTGGACGAAACTCAATTGGCGCGGTCGGATCTGTGATCACCTGGGCACTGGCGGGCGCAAACGAACCGGCGATCGTCGTCAGCACAAGGCTGACCGACGTCACCAGGGCGGTCGCTTTCTTCGCCAGCTTGTCCGCTCTGCGCGTACCGTTCAGGACTTCGACAACCATCGCTTTCATTCGGATACTCCACCAAGGGAAAATGAATTCATCTTCGTTTAAGCGCGAACCCGCTCATCAGCAGTTCTTTATAAGGACGGTCCAGACATACTGTGTCGTCCAGCCTGGATGGCGATAAACCGGCCGTGAGCTCTCGCTCAAGCCAGCGATCGTCGCTTCCGGCCTGCATTTTTCGAGGAGAGCCTTTCTGCAGGACTGCTCCGTCGGAGTGATGATGGAATTGGTGCACGTCGCCGACATGATCTTTTCGCCATTCAGCGTCGCGACCGGCTGTGGATCGGTGGGCCGGCAGCCGGCAGCAAGGACCACCGAGAGGAAAATAGGAACGAAACGCGTCACCTTCGAACAAGCCATTATTTCATTCCTTGTGCCTGCCGTGCGTGCCGGAAGGCGATAACCGCCTCAAGGAACGCGCGCGAACGCGACACTTCACCGGCGGTGTCCTCATCGAAGCCGCGGACCAGCAATTTGCGATAGATATCCGAAGCATCCGGGTCATTTTTTACCGAGACCGGCAACGCTGCCTTCTGCGCGCGACCGTAGGCCGCGACATCCCGCAGATTGTCGAAGAAGCCGGTATATTGGTTTCTGACCGCCGGACTGTAGCCCACAAGCGTGCCGTTGCGCCTGAAATAGGCGCAATCATCGTTCTCAGGCAGCATTTGCCGGCGGGCGATTGTCACTCGATTAGCCTCATCAATCATCGCGCAAAATGCCTGTGCGTTGCGCAGATTGGCTTGTTCTATTTTCTCTCGTCTGGCGGTCTGTTCAGCGGACGGAGCAGCGCCCTGACATCCGGCGACCGCAACAAGGGTGAACGCGATCAATGCCTTGCCGGCCAACGCAACACGCATGGCCTACCTCGCGCCCGATGCCAGATATTGCCGGCCACGGCCCGTCGCTGCGGCCGCGTGAGAGAAAGCTGCTGTGTCCGCGAGGGCCGCGACCTCTGATTCCTTGAACCCGCGAAGGATCATCTTCCGGTAAACGATCGCTCCATCCTCGGATTTCAGGTGGGCCGGTATTTGGGCTTTCTTTGCGCGTTCCTCGTTGGTCGCCTTCTCGGCCGCCTGAGCGAGTGCAACGATGCCGCCAATCGGCACTGGGATGCCGTTGAAAGCAAAGTTCGGCAACGGCGTCGGGCGACCGTCGAAACCCACAAGAGTATTGTTGCGGCGCATATAGGCGCAGTCGGGTGCATGGAGTGGCTTCTCTTCCACCTTGGTCCTGCGCTGATTGAGCAAATCAACCAGTCCGCAATCCGCCTTGGCGACCCGGTCATTCTCGCGATTGTATTCGTCTTGTTTCGCCTGTTGCTCCGGAGACAACGGCTTCGCCGTCTGGCAACCCGTCAACAAAAGCGCAGCCCCCACCGCAATAAAAATCGTCGTGCTCTTCATGGTCCCTCTCAAAATTCGATGTGATTGATCAATTTGCTTCCACGGCTTGAGCCGGTTTCCAGTTGCGAGCACGCGCCTGCGCGTCCTCGATCTCCGTCGGCGTCATGCTCGCTGTCAGGCGTTCAAGAGCGGCACGCGCGCCGGGATGTCCGCGTTCATTGGCAAGATTGTAATAGAGGTGGGCACGGATCGGATCGGCAGTCACGCCTTCACCCTTTTCCAGCATCTCGGCGAAACCGTAGAGCGAGACCGGGTTACCGAGTGACGCGCCCTGTTCGAAAAGCTTCACCGCCCTGGTGAGGTCCTGTTCGATCCCGGTGCCGGTCCGAAGAAGTGCGGCCTCCATGTTGCGCGCGCCGGTATGCCCATTTTGCGAGGCCTTCTCGTAATAACCGAAGGCAATTGCGGCATCCTTGGCGCGGCCGAGACCGTCGAGAGCAAGACCTGCGCAATTGAACTGGGCTTCCGGGTTACCGAGATCGGCGGACTTGCAGATGAGTTCAGCCGCGGCGGCAAAGTCCTGGCGGACATTTTCGCCGCGAAGATGCATAAGCCCTAGCCGGTTCATCGCCGCAGCCGAACCCTTTTCCGCCGCAGCAATATAGAGAGCCCGTGCTTTCACCGCGTCCGGCGTAAAACCCACACCAAGCTCGACCATGCGGGCCAGATGAAAGCCGGCTTCTCCATCGCCTTTGTCAAAGCCATCGGCAAAAGCCTTTGCGGCATTGGCAAAATCCTTTTTTTCCAGAAGGGTCTTGCCATCTTCAAGAGGGCCAGCCGATACCGGCTGCGCCAAACCCAAAGCTCCCATAAGGGCGATAACCGCCAAAGAGGTAAGGGTGGGTCGGCGGCATAGTATGTTGGACATGGATTGAACTCCGTGATCGGGATTTTCCGGGTTATGCCCGGGAGCAATTTCGGCTTTTTTCGGCGCCGTGAGTGTTGGGGGCACGGCGAACAAGAACGGTGATTTCCGGTGAATTCGGCCAGCCATCATCTACCCACCATCCCCGGGAAGAGCCCGATGGAGTTGAGGCCGAACGGGTATTCTTCGCCTGCCGTTTCCTTGAAGGTTTCGATACCTGATAAGGCGAAGACACCATCTCGCGCCCGCAGCGTGCCCGCGGTCACCTGAACCGGACGGAAGGCATTGATCGTGATGCTGCCCTGGGGTGCATCAAAGACACCACCCTGATCGCCGGTCCCGATCCACGCGGTCGATCCGCCCCAGAAATTATAAAGGCCGGGCGGGCGCTGAACGACGGTCGGGATCGAGCGACCCTCCAGCACCACGGAGGGAGCAGTCGCGTTGATGCTACCGTAGCTGACGATCTGGCCATATCTATTCAGGATTGAGGATGAGGCGCGCAATTCGACATTGCCGTTGGCATTGATGGCGCCACCCGAGACGTTTGTCGTGGACGAGCCATAACCGATGCAGGTCAGCCTGCAGCGCTTGACGAACTGCAGGGAGCCGGACAGACCACCCTCATTAAGGATGCTTGTCCCGTCAATCAGAACCGGTCCGGTATTGGCGTTGATCGAGCTGCCGCGGTTGACGATGTTTCCACCGGCCTTCATCGCGACACTGTCACCGATGATATATGCCTGCTGGCCCGGCACCCTCTGTTGACCATAATCCAGGCTGATGGTTTCGATCGTTTCGCGCGATCGCCAGAGGGTGTACCAGAGCCGCTTGCCGTCGTCCTTCTGGTAGTGCCATACACCTTCGCCGTTGAGGACGTCGGCGATATTGAGGATGTCTCCACCAGCCTCGATGATGGTCTTATTATTCGAGAGCAGCCTGCCGGTATTATTGATAATGGAGCCCCCGGCGCGGACATCGAGATCGCCCTTCGCTCCGAAAACGATTGCGAGCTGGTCCGCATTCTCGGTCAGCAGCGCGATATCACCCGCAGCCTTGAGTGTAGCGGCGCCTTTGGAGTCTACATTCGCTCCGTCGCTGCTGCTGCCGCTCATCAAAACACCGGTATTTTTGATGTCACCCGTTCCGGCAAGAAGCGTCAACGCGCCGTTGATGGCTTCGATTCTGCTTTGAGGCTGACCGGCCAGTGAACGGGCCTCTATCGAGCCTGCGTTAATGTGGACATTGCGCTTCGCTTCAATCGACCCGCTCGTCGTGACCTTGCCGGATGCATCGATGACGAAATCGCCGAATGCTGCGAGCCCGTTGCCCGCGTGGCTGACACCTGCGCCATTGTTGGTGGCGCGGATGCGGACCGTATTGGCCTTCAGCGTCCCGCGCGAGGTTATTTCAATGGCGACAGAATTATCGTTGCTTCCTTCGTCGGTCATCCGTCCCCAGTTCTCGAGATCGGAGTTCGGCACGATCGCTGAATCGTATTCGACGGAACTGCTGCCGGCGGTCAGTTCTATAGACGAGCGCAATTGAGGAGAGCTGTTTTCGACAGGGCCGTCGACGCGGATACGGCCTGCCAGCAAATGCAGGGTAGACACCGCGCCGGAAAGGCCGCCCGCACCGATATCGATCGTGCCGCCCTCTGTCTTGAGCACCACATTATCCTGAAAGGAGCCGGATGTGATCTGCCGGCTCACGATAGACGCCTTGCCGGTGGAAAGTACGACACCTCCGGTATTGCGGAAGCTTGCCCCGTCGACCGAAATGCCATTCGGATTCGCAACGATGACATGGGCTCGGGCACCCAGCACATCAAGCGGACCGTTAAGGTTCGAGATGCGGGAGGAGGTTACCTCGTTCAGGATTGTGCGTGCATTGACTGTCCGGTTGTCGAGATTGACACCGAGCGGATTGACCGAAAATTCCGTATAGGTGTTGTGGCTGATGGCGGATGTCGGGTTGCCGACTGGCGCGATCTGAACATTCGTAGCACCGGTGGTGACGTCGATACCGGTGGTCGTATTGCTGCCACCGTCCGGAATGACCTGCGCAGAGGCTGGCAGCGCGACACCGCACAGAAACAAAGACAGGCTGCCTGCCAACGAATAGCTGATATTTGCCAATGGGAAGATTCTTCTCATCTGAAGACGGATTCGCCTGTCTTGCTTGTCAGACCGGTAAGCTCGCAGGGCTCGGCCAGATCTGCTTTGCCGACGATCCAGAGGTAGTCGTAAAGCTTGCGCTCCTCGTCGCCGACCTTCTCGCCTTCGACAAAAGCACCGATGGTCAGAACCGACGCGTCTGCCTGGGCAAGGACCTGATAAAGAGAGCGGTCCTTACGGCCGTGGCCACGACCGACCTGCAGCAGAACACCACGCTTCAACATCCGGGCCTGCTCTGCGGCATCGGCCATGGAAAGATCGCGCCGGATCTGATGGTCAGCGTTCCGCGCCGCCTGCTGGTTCGAGATCAGTCCACAATGTGCTGCCATCATTGCTTTCGTCCAGCTTTCGCGGACAGCGGTTTCGGCTGCACCGAGCCGCTTGCGGATCGCCTTTTTCTCGTTTGGCGTCAGTTCGCCCGTGCGTCCATCCTTCTCTGCCAGATCGCCGCCATGCAACGGAACCCGAAGGCTGAATGTGCGCTCAACGAGCGGAAGCCAATTGTCGAACGACGGCCAGCCTCGAGTCCACCATTTCAGTTCTGCGCCCAGTCCGGCGGGTGTTTCCGGATGATTTTCGCGATAACGGGCAATTGCCGCGTCGTCGTCGCGTGAAAGCATTTCCATCACGACAGTTACGGGACGATCATCCTTTGCCATAGCCGACAGCACGCAGGACGACGCAACCGCCTGTTCCCTGACACCATGTCGTTCACCGAAAAGCAGGTAATCCACCTTGCCGACGCGACCGGCGAGGTCGGCAAAAGAGATCAGACGGCTGCTGGACACTTCTTCGATCCTGCCCGTGCATTCAGTGAACTCGCCCGGCGCAGTCAATCCTTGTCCGGCCATGGATAGCCAGCCTGCCGCCATCAGTCCGGCGATCAACACGTGGCGGGCTCTCCCTGCGTATATCTCCCTGTCTGGTCTCATGGTGTTGCCGCATCCAGCGCGTCGATGCCGGCGCTGATCCCATTGAGTGAAACCTTGAGCGGAATGGTGGTTGCCTTGGTGTCCTTGAGAGCGACCATCAGAACATTTCCCTTGCGCAATGAGCCCAGCAGCGAACCGCTGAGAGCAAAGCCGGCGTGGCATCCGGAGATATTGCAGGTCTCGAAGATAACGCGCTGAACCTGCCCGCCATCGATCTTCAACTCCAGACCTGCCGGCAGATAGACGTTCAGCGGCGTCGAAATGATCGCGACACGTTGTTTTCCCTGCCTTGCAATGTTGAACAGAAAGACGACATCCTTCCCGCCGTTGACGGCCTGCGCCTGCTGGAGACGGCATGCCGCGCTTTCCGCTTTCGGCGTGGCGGAAGCCGCCTGCGGCTTGCAGACCAGTTCCCAGTCGCCATAACGTTTGGGCTCTACGACTGCTTCTGCCGCAACCCCGAAAGTCTCTTCCCGGACAGCGGGAGCCTTGCCGTCCTCCGCAATTGCGTTCGCCGCAGGAGCGATCAGCATCAATCCAACGGCAACAAGCGCCGCCATGCCAATTCCGGATACTGATGAGACCCGCCAGCGGCACAGCCCGAACGTGAGGTAATTATCGTCAGCATCTCTTGAGGGAGGATCGAACAAAAACGGCATGGCTCAAAAAACCTTCAAACGCAGTGTCATGAACAACTCGCCCTTTTCCTCGCTCACGCGTCGGCTTCGGCTGTCTTCGGCAACCCGCCAGGCGTAGCCGACATCGAAAGAAAGCCTTGGGCCGCCATATCGCAGGCCCACACCACTGCCGACCCGGTATCCGGTGACGTCATTGGCAACGTCGCGGCCGAGCCCTGTGTCGAGAAAGAGATAAGGGTTGAGACGGGAGAGGGTCGTTCGCGCCCATTCCGACGATGGGGCGGATATCTGCACTGTATCCTGGATGTCCGACGGCGCGCTTGATCCGGCTTTCCCCAACAGCAAATCGACCGGCATGGCGAATGCGACCTCGTTTCGCCACACCGCACCCCGGTCAGCCTTGAAGCTTCCGTTGGAAAACCCTCGTACCGAGCCACGCGAGCCGATCGTCATCTGGTCGTCGGAATAAAGCGCGGTTGCCGCCCATTGTGTCGACAGGCTGGAGGAAACGGAGGCGCGCCCGGGAAAGACATAAGACCCCGAAAGAGATGCATCCAGCTTTGTGAACTGGCTGTGGGGCGTGGAGGCGTCGATATCGTCGTCATCTTCGCGCGCATTGAAGATGGACAGCCCCTGGCTGGCCCCAATCCGGGCCGACACGTTGGCGCGTTCGAAAAAGCGACTGTAAGTCAGACCCGCCTGAAGTGGAGACACGCGCTGGTCCATCAGCCCAACGCCGTTGATGTAGCGGTTCTGTTCACGATGCGCGACCGTGAAATCGGCAACCAGCCGCTCCGTGCGCGACGAATGAACGATCCAGTCGGCACCCGCGCTGACGTTCCAGGTCGTCATGAACAACTCGGAAAGCGGGCCGAGGTCGATCATGTTTTCGGACCAGTCGCCCTTGAGCCTCATTGTGGCGCGTCCGACGGGAACCGCGAAATCACCGCTCAGCTCATTGGTCTCGACGCCGCTCTTAAGCGTCAGTCCCCACATGTCGTTGATGCCGATGAGATTGTCTTTCTCCGCCGTGATCCCAAAGCGAAGCTTATCCACACCTTCGATGGATTCCGTGTCGTAACCGCCATAGAGCCTGAACGCGTCATTGATGCGGTTCGTGATCTGCACATCGGAGGTCGCCGGCCTCTTGCCCGGAAGAAGCTCCGCCTTGGCCTTGTTCGAAGGAACCCTGTTGAGGCCATCAAGCGTGTCCTGCAGACGATCAACATGCAGGACATCGTCTTTCGCAATTGTGCCAGTCATCGCGATTCGGGCGGATGGCGGCAACAAGGTCAGGCGCTCAAGATCGTCATCAAGGCCCTCCCACCAGGCGTCTGCCTGCTGCACGAACTCTGAGATAGACGTGGATCGTGCGACGTTGCCACTTAATTCCGCCATGCGGGGAAAGAACACCTTATAAGGCTGCTCCTCCTCCTTATAGAGAACAGCATCGATCCGACCGGGCACAACTCGCAGGACCAGCGTCCTGCTGGCGGCGATGTCCTGTTCCGGCAGCCAGGCCTGCGTCGTGGCAAAACCCTTATCGACAAAAAGGCCGTTTACCGCCTTGAGCAATCCGCCGACGCTTTCGTTGCTCTGGCAAGGCAATGCAAAGGGTCTTGTCACGTCTTCCACAGCTTCGCCGCCAATAAGTTCGTGCCCGCCTTCAATGCGGATCGTATCAACGGGAAAACAGGGCGAAGCACCAGCCGTCGCATCGCGGGATGTGGAGCCGGCAAATGTTCGAATTGTCAGGGCAGGTTCCTGGGACGCGGCAACACCTGTATCTACCTGGCCCACGTTCGCCTCTGCCGACGGCCGTCTATTGAGATCATCTTGTGACCATGCCGTCTGTGGAGAAAAGCAAAAAGCTGCGCAAAGAATGACGACTGAACGCAAGGCGGGTGAGACTGACGCGATACCGCCGATCACCTTCTTACCGAAACCACTAGTAGATGGTATGGTGATTGCTGAAACCAGAAATCGCGCGTTGGCCAGATGTCTGGTCATCGATAAAGTTCAACCCCTTGTTGCCCAATGCGACGCATTAATCAATAGAGGGCATTTTGCAAGACAACTCTTGCGCGCTTAGCCAAATAATCAGAATTGCGTTACCAATTTACATCATCTGGTGCACTCGCCCTTTCGGAGGATCGAAACGAGGCCTACAGTAGGATCGATTTCGTCCGAAACAACAAGACGTCCTCTAAGGCGAAGCAGCACGTCAAAATTACAGTTAAGTATTTGCTATTGCTAATTCTCTCACCAAATAAAAAATGTTCGCCAAAGCAAAGCATGGTTTCTAGCAGAATGAAAAAGCGAAGCGGCATCTTCGATTTGCAATCATTGCCGCAGTTGAAAAAATCCCGAAATACGGCGAAGCCGGCGCAATATTCTAAAGGTCGAATGGCTAAGCAAGAGCGGGGAGAAACGATCTTTGCGTGTAATTTTTGTGATATCTGCGACGAGGGAACAAACCGTAGGTTCTTCCGCGATAAGATGTCCCAAATAGGGACATTTCATCGTCGATGCCGCATTAAACGTACAATCGAAATCGTGGAATGTGCGCACAGACGTCGCTCCACACTTCCTGGCGGACGCGATGATGCATCTATTACCGAAGACAGCGACTCCCATCCTGCCTAATGGTTATATCTCGTGAAGCCAACGATAATTCTCGACCACTTTGTCCCGTACTTGTTGGGGGCGGTCGCGAGCTTTGATTTCGTGGCTTTTCGTCGGCCAGCCACCGACGACCAGCTAACCTCGTCGTCCTTCCGCTCTTGAACGGATTCGAACAGATGTCTCCGCATGAACATGCTGGAAACGAAAGCCCGCCGCCTTAACGGCAGGCTCATTTCGATATGCGCCTCAAATTGACTTAACTCAATGAGAAACGCTCAGGCCGGAAAGTCGCGAGCATGGGATGTTCGGTGTGCGTCACAACCTCGAATGCGAGCAACTCGCCCACGATGAGACCGAGTGTTGCGCCGCTGTGGCTGAAGGCCACGTAATAACCGGGAATAGCCTTGATGGCTCCAATCACGGGTTCGCCATCACCCGGGATAGGCTTGCCGCCAACGCCGACGGACGCCACCTCGAGTTCAGGATTGCCCTCCAACACCTTGGCAGCCTCCGTCAGAAGTTCGGCAATAACGCTGTCATCAATCTCGTAGGTGCCGTCTGCGCGTACTGTCACCCCCTCCTCTGCCGCCCAGTCCGCATCCAGCGAGAAGGTGCCGCCAGGCGCGGGGCGAACAGCGACACGCGGTGTATTGAGGACTGCGCGCAGGGGATGGGCGAGCGGCTTGGTCTGCACGAGAAGGGCGATCGGGGTCCCGTCCCCGATGGTCTGCCCGCTTTCCGCAGCCATCTTTGGCACCGCCGGCCCGGTGGCGAGCACGACAGCATCCGCCCGATGGAGGTAACCTTTTGCGGTTTCCGCGCCAACGGCACGACCACCTTCGATCACGACCCGCGCAGCCCCCTGGTCCGTCACCAGAACGCCCCCGAGCCCGGAAAATTCCTTGAGAAGCACACCGATCAGTGTCGGCAGATCGACCCAGCCCTCCCCGGCATTGAAGATCGCACCCTGCGGGGTGATTGCGCCTGCGTCGAGACCCGGCGCGACACGGGCGACTTCGGCTGCGGAAAGCCGCTGCGCGTCATAGGCGAGCGAAACCTCGTGGCGATAGGCCCCGTCGATCTCGTTGCGCTCGTCATCCGCATCCCAGGTCAGTCCGCCATCGAAGCGCAGCCATTCCGCATCAGGGTTCTGAGCCGCGAGCGTGCGATAACGATCGATGCCGGCCATACGCAGCCGATGATAGGGTTCAGAGCGCATGCGCGCCGAGTTCAGCCATGAGAGCGAGCGGCCGGAGGCACCGTTGGCAGGCGGGCCGTCATTGAGGATAGTGACCTGGATGCCGCGCCGCGCGAGCTGCACGCCAGTGGAAACGCCGAAGATACCGGCACCGATGATGACGGCCGAAGAGATGGTGTTGTCGGTCATGGGGTTGGCTTTCAATCAATTGTCATACGGATGGGGTGAAGCGGTCAGGGCTCTTCCCAGCGGCCGCTGGCGGCGGAGCGGAAAAGTGCGTCGATCGCCTTCATGTTCACGATCGCATCGCCAAGCCCCGTCTCGAGCGGCTTGCCGGAGAGAACGGCCTCGGCAAATGCATCGACCTGTTCGCGATACTGGTCGACCGGCCCGATCGTAATTTCCTCGCGTCCGCCGCCGGCAAGATCGCGGCCATCATCGAAGATAAGGACGGTCGGCTCATCGGCCGGTGCATTGAAGGGAATGGGGATTTCCAGACGCCCGCGCGTTCCAAGCACCGTGACCTTCTGCGTGAGGGAGAGTTGCGTGGAACAGGTAAAGGCAAGCTGCCTTCCCTCCGGAAATGCCAGCAGCCCGCTCGTCAGCCGGTCGGTGCCGAAGACGGGATCGCGCTCCATGAGCGCGATCGCCCGCACCGGTTCCGTGTCGAACAGGAAGCGCGCCGTGTTGATGGCATAACAACCGACATCGAACAGACCGCCGCCGCCAATATCGGCCTGGTTGCGCACATTCCCGGGGTCATCGAGATAATAGGAAAAGATCGTCTGGATGGCTCTGACCTCGCCAAGGCGCCCCTCGGCGATCATCGCACGCGCCTTCTTCCATTGCGGATGGTGGCGCACCATGAAGGCCTCCGCAACCGGCAGGCCTGTCGCCTTTTGTGCGATCGCCAGTTCCATCGCCTGCGCGGCATCGAGCGCGATTGGCTTCTCGCAGAGCACGGGTTTGCCCTGCTCCAGCGCCTTGATCGTCAGGGGCACATGCAGATGATTGGGCAAAGGGTTGTAGATTGCATCTATTTCCGGATCAGCAAGCAGATACTCGTAGCTGCCATAGGACTTGGCGATGCCGAAGCGGGCCGCCATTTCCTTCGCCTTGGCGGCATCGCGCGAGGCGATCGCCGCAACGTGTCCCAGGCGGCTGGACTGGATGGCGGGAATGACCGCCTTGGCGGCGATGCCCGCGCAACCGAGCACGCCCCATCGTATCGTTCTTGTCATCTTTTTCTCCTCTCGACGCTCAGAGCACTTCCGCAAGGAAACGCTGAAGACGTGGGCTCTGCGGATTGTCGAATATCGCCTCCGGCGTGCCGGCTTCCACCACGCGACCCTCGTCCATGAAGACAACCTGATCGGCCACCCGGCGGGCGAAGCCCATTTCATGCGTGACGACGACCATGGTCATGCCGCGCGTGCCGAGTTCTGCCATCAAGTTGAGCACGCCCTTGACCAGCTCCGGATCAAGCGCACTCGTCACCTCATCGAAGAGGATGACTTCCGGTTCCATCGCGAGCGCACGGGCGATGGCGACGCGCTGCTGCTGCCCGCCGGAAAGACCGCCGGGACGGTGATGCTGGCGGCTCGCAAGACCGACGTCGGCAAGCCTTGCCTTGGCAATGCGCTCGGCCTCGGCTGCCGGCAGCCCCTTGATCTTCGTCAGTGACAGCATGACGTTTTCCAGCGCCGTGTGATCCGGAAAGAGGTTGAAATGCTGGAAGACCATGCCGACCCGGCGGCGCAGCGTTTCCGGCTTCATGGCAAGAATGCTTTCACCATCGATGAGAATATCGCCGCTCTTCGGCTCGACCAGACGGTTTAGCCCACGCAACAGGGTCGATTTTCCGGAACCGGACGGGCCGATGATGCAGGTGACGCTGCCCGGCTTCACCGAGAGGTCGACACCCTTCAGCACGTCTAGATCGCCATAGGCCATGCCGAGACGGCGCACATCGAGGCTACCGCCCTTGAAGGAGACACCGGTGGCGCGGGCTGCACTGTCGAGTTCACTAACCTCCTCCAGCCCACTGGTGATGGTCGAGGGGCGCTGCTTGCCAATCCGCAGGCGATTGTCGATCGCATTGACGACATGGGTGAGCGGCACGGTGACGATGAGATAAAATACGCCCGCCAGCAGCAGCGGTGAAAGATTGCCCGTCACCACCGCCTGATCCTGCCCTACGCGAAAAATCTCACGCTCGGAGGCCAGAAGCCCAAGGAAATAAACAAGGCTCGAATCCTTGACGTTTCCGATGAACTGGTTGACGAGGGCCGGCAGCACGCGGCGCACGCCCTGCGGCACGACGATAAGGCGCATGCCCTGGCCGTAGCTCATCGACAGAGCCCGGCAGGCCTCCATCTGGCCACGGTCGACGCTCTGGATACCAGAGCGGAAAATTTCGCCAATATAGGCGCCGGCAATCAGGCTGAGCGCCAGAATGCCGAGCGGATAAGGCGACGGGCCGAAGAGTTCGCGGCCGATGCGGGCAAAGCCCTGACCGATCAGGAGGATTGTAACGATGGCCGGCAGGCCGCGGAAAATATCCGTATAGAGACGAGCGGGGATGCGCAGCCAGGGCGAGCGGGAAATGCCCATGATGGCGAGCATCATGCCGATGGCGACGCCAAGCACCGTCGAGGTCGCAGCCAGGATCAGCGTATTCTTCAGGCCAACCGTGATCATGGTCGGCAGCACTTCGGCCATGGCGTTCCAGTCGAGGAAGCTACGGCGCAGGTTTTCAAGCCAGTTCATCAGGATATCCCTTGAAAGAAAGGCCGGTCCGACCGGTAAGGGCCGGACCGGAAGGCGGCATCACTGCTTGGGAAGATATGCCTGCGGCATCGGCGTGCCGGGGAACCATTTTTCGTGCAGCTTTTTCCAGGTGCCGTCCTGCATGGCCTCTTTCAGGCTCTTGTTGAGCGCCTCGCGCAATGCATCGTTACCCTTGCGGATGACGAAGCCGGCCGGTGCATCGAAGCTCGGAATATTGACTGCAACCTTCAGCGCCGGGTAACGGGCGGAATAGTCCTTTGCCGCCTCGAAATCGAGGAAATGGGCATCGACCGTGCCGTTGTTGAGGGCGGAAACGGCAGAGTTGTTGTCCGGGAACTTCACGAGATCGGTGCCGGCAAAATTCTTTTCGGCATAGATTTCCTGAAGCGTACCCTGCACGACGCCGAGACGCTTGCCCTTGAGGCCCGCTGCATCGGTGATGCCGGCCTCCGGAGTAAGGACGCTCAGGAAACCTGCGAGATAACCGTCGGAGAAATCAACGGTCTCCTTGCGCTTGGCCGTCGTACCGATTGCGGCGGCTGCAACATCGAAGCGGCCGTTGGCGACCGAGGGCATCAGGGCCGAGAATTCCTGGCCGGTGAAGACCACCTGCTCCTTCTTGAAGCCAAGGCGTCCGGCGACATTGA
Organism: Agrobacterium sp. LAD9; assembly: GCF_003031125.1. NCBI lineage: Bacteria > Pseudomonadati > Pseudomonadota > Alphaproteobacteria > Hyphomicrobiales > Rhizobiaceae > Agrobacterium > Agrobacterium sp. LAD9. Next base: position 87,625 of record NZ_PHGS01000019.1, read on the forward strand.
GGAAAAGCTCGATGTCGAAGCCGGTAAAGTTACCGTCGGCGGTGGTGAAGGCATAGGGCTTGGCATCGCCCATCGTGCCGACACTGATGGTGGCGGGATCGATGAGGCCAAGCGGATTGTCGGCAAGCGCCGGCGTCGCCGCGCCTGAGAGGACACCGAGCGTGACCGCGATGGCGGTGGCACGGATTTTGGCAAAGGGGGAAGTGAAGGCTTCGGTAAATCGCATTGGTTTCGTCTCCTCTGGTGTCGTTGTCTGCGATGTATTCAAGGCGCACGGGTCCCATCCGGACGGCGGCATGACCTCACACGCCCGGCCCATGCAGTTCGCATGTCGGAAGTCTTTTATATATTTGAGACCGGTCTCAATAAGAAAGAGACCGGTCTCTTTGATTATTGGCAATTGTTATCTTCGCATTTGCCAGTCGTCAAGTTCTCTTGTAAGGCTACCGTTTATGGACAAGAGCCTACCTAAAACTACCTCCGTCACCGTGGCTGACGTCGCGCGCAGGGCCGGCGTCTCGAAGGCAACGGCTGCGCGCGTGCTGGGCGGCTACGGAACTGTCAGCGACCGGGTGCGCGAGGCCGTCACCGCCGCCGCTGATTACCTCGACTATCGCCCCAATGAGCTTGCCCGCAGCATGACCACGGGTCGTTCCGGCACCATCGGCGTAGTGGTGGGTGATATCGAGAACCCTTTCTTCAGTCTCGGCGTCCGCGGCATCACCGATGTTGCCCGACAGGCAGGTTTCACCGTCATCCTTATCAATTCGGGCGAGGACGTCGTTGTGGAAAGGGCGGCCATCCGGACTCTGCTTGCCAGACGTGTCGACGGCCTCATCGTCTCACCGGCCAAGGAAACTGACGTCGAGCACCTGCATGAAGTTGTCCGCTCCGGGTTGCCGCTTGCGTTGCTCGACCGCGGAAGCGACACGCTCGACGTCGACACCGTTATTGCTGACGACCGGCATGCCGCCGAAAACATCACGCGCCGGCTGATTGCGCTCGGCCACCGCCGCATCGCTTATCTTACCGCCTGCGATACGCCGGACCATCGCTTCCATAGGGCAGAAGACATCGGTACCGGTTCCGTGCGACGGCGCATCGAAGGATATCTTGACGTCTGCCGTGAGACTGGCCTGACCGACATGGAGGACTGGGTGAAGGTCGGGGCCGTCACGCCGGAAGACACACATCGGATCGTTACCGAAATGCTCCAATCGGGACAGCCTCCGACGGCAATCATTGCATCGGACAGTATAATCGGCCTGGAGGTGTTCAAGATTCATCGTCAATTGGGGCTTAGCATTCCGGACGACCTGTCGCTGGTCCTGTTCCACGACGCGGACTGGACGTCTGTAACGACCCCCCCCGTTACCGTCGTGCGCCAACCTGTCTACGATCTTGGAGCGACAGCAGCGAAGCTTCTGGTTGAGCGATTAAATGGCGGAGATCAGAAGGCCCGCAAGGTCGTTCTGAAAACTGAAATCGTTGAACGGGCCTCCACGCGAAAAGCCACATGACCCTGGAGACGGTTCTTGACGGGATATGGGCTCCAGCTGCGCCTGTATGGTGGAGCCGCCCGGGCTAAATGTTGAGCCTTGCTGTAGATTTACGCGGTATCAACGTTGGAGCAGACACAAGAATCGGGTTGTCACGGAGGGCAGTTGTGTGCGTGAGCAAGTCGAGCGCGTTGGCGGCGATCTGATCGAAGGGAACGCGCAGCGTCGTAAGCGGTGTCGGGAGATGGCTGACAATGGGGATATCATTGTAGCCGACGAGGGACACGTCGTCGGGCACAGAAATCCCCATCTTGCTTAATGCCGAGAGGGCACCGATCGCCGTATTGTCGTTGACTGCAAAAATTGCAGTCGGGCGGGGTTCAAGCGCCATGAGCTTTTCAACCGCTTCTGCTCCGGACTGAATACCAAACGTCGACGCGACGATCATATCAGGATCAATCGCAAGTGATGCCTCTTCAAGGGCCTGCCTGTAGCCTTCGACCCGTCCGGTCGCGCTGGATGCGTAGTTTGGTCCCGCAATCACGCCTATTCGCTTGTGCCCCAAATCCAGTAAATGACGCGTTGCGAGATAGCCGCCAAGCCGATCATCCCCCACCGCGGACAGGCTGTGATGATCCGTTCTGAGCGCCAGCACATACGGTATACCACGTTCTCTCAGTTCATCCGGAAAATCATCATCGTCACGCGCCGTGGACAGGATCAATCCATCGACACCTCTATTGAGAAGTGATTCCGCTGCCAGACGGTCCGCCTGCGGTTTGTCCTCCGTCGTTGCCACAATGGCGAATCGTCCGGTCCGGGCGCAGGCTTTGGCGATTGCTTCATAAAGCATCGCCATGACGGTATCCGTTAGACGCGGAACGATGACGCCGATCGTCATTGTGCTGCCGCGCCGCAAGCTGGCCGCCGAGACATCCCTCACATAACCGAGGTCCGCTGCGATCTTGCGAACACGCCTGGCTGTTTCGCTATCGGACCGCGGCAGTCGCTCATCGAGGATGCGCGAGACAGTTGATTTCGACACTCCAGCTGCACTGGCGACGCTGTGCACAGTCACGCGCGGTTGTCGCGGACGCTCTTTTGATTCCATTATCTTTTTTCCATTCCGATTCTTTCTTCGGGCATACGCCCAATACATTGCACGAAAAAGGCAGTTGACTCCAGAACAATCAGGATCGATATTGGGAACGTTCCCGTTAACGATCCCATCTGCTGATCGATTAAGGACAGCAGCTGATAAGGAGGAGAAATCAGATGCAACCCATGGACCTTCGCGGCCTCAGCCCGGCACCCGTCACTGCTTTCACGCGGGATGGCGAGGTCGACTACGCAGCCAATGCCAAAATCGCCAAGTGGCTCGCCTCGATGGAAGGCGTAAAGAGCCTTGTCATTCTCGGCCATGCCGGCGAAGGCACGTTTCTGACCGAAGACGAGCGCCTGGAGCTCATCCGCGTCTACGTTGATGCTGTTGGCGGCTCTCTCCCCATCATTGCCGGCATTACCGGCGAGGGCACCCGGGTGGCTGCTGCAGAGGCCAAGAAGTGCAAGGCTGCCGGTGCCACCGGCGCGCTAGTTTATCCCAACCATGGCTGGCTTCGTTTCGGTTTCCAGAAAGGTGCTCCGCAGGACCGCTACAAGGCGATATGGGAAGAGTCCGGCTTGCAGGAAATCCTGTTCCAGTATCCTGACGTGACCAAGGCGTCCTATGACCTTGACACGCAGCTGGCAATCGCGACCCAGCCCGGCGTCGTTGCGACGAAGAACGGCGTACGCAACATGAAGCGCTGGTATGTGGAAATCCCTGAACTGAAGAAGGCCAATCCGAACCTGCAGGTCCTCAGTTGCCATGATGAGTGGCTGCTACCGACGATGTTTGACGTCGACGGTCTGCTCGTCGGCTATGGTAACATCGCGCCTGAGCTCCTGATCGACCTGATCAAGGCTGGCAAGGCGCAGGACTATCCGCAAGCACGCAAGATCTTCGAACAATTGCTGCCGGTAACCCGTGCGGTCTACCACCGCGGCTCCCATATGGAAGGCACTGTCGCTCTCAAACTTGGCCTGGTCCACCGCGGGGTCCTTGATCATGCGACCATCCGCGAGCCGTTGAAAAACCTCGGCGAAAAGGCGGAACAGGAAATCTTCGCAGCCTTCGATGCCGCGGGCATTGGCCGGGTCGAGCAGTTGCTGGCCGCCGAGTAACCTTTCGCCGCCCCGCGCGATCGCGTTGGGCGGCAAGCCTCATGACCGGGCGTCGAGCGCAAAAGCCGGGTGATGCCGATACAATTTTATCTCTGACAGGAAAACAGAAACACCGTAGCAACGACGACGAAGCACATCCGTAGCCGGGAGAGAGATAGGCGGCGGGTCGAGGAGGAAATCATGAATATCATGCAGCCACTACGGGCTGACGCGACGGCTGTTGCCGATCCGCAGGCCGACATCAGCGCCCGTCTGGAGCGCCTTCCTATCACAAGAGAAGTATTCTGGGCCCGCAACATTGTGGGGGCCGCAACCTTCTTCGATGGTTACACGGTGATCGCCATTGCCTATGCGATGCCGGTTCTCGTCCGGGAATGGGGGCTCAACCCATCCCAGACGGGCATGATCCTGTCGATGGGATACCTTGGGCAACTCATTGGCGCCATCCTGTTCGGCTGGCTCGCGGAAAAGATCGGTCGGCTGAAAGTCCTGCTGTTCACCATTCTGTTGTTCGTCAGCATGGACGTTGCCTGCCTCTTCGCCGCGGGCGCCGGCATGATGATGGCGTTTCGCTTCGTACAGGGGATAGGCACCGGCGGGGAAGTACCTGTCGCCAGTGCATACATTAACGAGTTGATCGGCTCGAAAGGTCGCGGTCGCTTTTTCCTGCTCTATGAAGTCATGTTCCTGCTCGGCCTCGTTGGCGCCGGTCTGATCGGCTACTTCATGGTTCCAGTCTACGGCTGGAAAGCAATGTTCGTCGTGGGTCTGGTGCCCGCGATCCTGATGATTCCGCTGCGGTGGTTTCTGAAAGAATCCCCGCGCTGGCTGGCGGCAACCGGCCGGTATGATGAGGCCGACGCTATAGTAACGCGTATGGAAGAAAGCGCTCGAGCCTCCGGGAAGGAGCTTCCCGAGCCACGGATCATCGCGACGCCTGTCAAGCGTACATCCGACTGGAAGGAACTGTTCCAGGGAATCTATCTGAAACGCACCCTGTCGATCTGCGCGATGTGGTTCTGCGCCTACATGGTGGCGAACGGAACGATTACCTGGCTGCCGACGCTCTATCGCCAGACCTTCAATCTGCCGCTCGAGACAAGCATTCTGTATGGCTTCATGACATCCGCGGCAGGCGTGGTCGCTGCCGTCATTTGCGCACTGCTGATCGACAAGGTCGGTCGCAAACGCTGGTATGCAGGGGCGCTGCTTCTGGCTCCCGTGCCCCTTGCCATTCTGGCGTGGCTGGGCGCGACATCGCCCATGCAGGTACTGATCCTTGCAGGCCTTGCCTATGCCATCGTGCAGACCGTGACCTTCTCACTGTATCTGTATTCGGCGGAAATCTACCCGACCCGCATGCGCGCAATCGGCACGGGTGCTGGCAGCGCCTGGCTGCGTCTCGGTTCCTCCGCTGGTCCCATGCTTGTGGGGTTCGTGATGTCATCAATGGGCATTCAGTACGTGTTTGCGACCTTCGCCGTCATTCTGGTCGTTGGTGCTGTTGTGACGATGCTGTTTGCGGTGGAGACCAAAGGCAAGGTACTCGAGGAACTGTCCCCGTAAGAACGAAGCGAGACGTCTTCGCCGATTTCTGACCGCCCCTTGGGTAGCCGAGGGGCGGTCGCATGCCGCGTGCTGTCTGTCTTCCTCACGGCGTTCGCCGTGTTTGCTGCGGTCTTTCCATGGAAGAATTTGAAGCTCAGGCAATAACTGAAGCCGGCTTCCGTTGAGAGGCGGTATTCAGGCGCTGGATCGAAACACAGGATTGCCTAAAACGGAGGCCGGAAACCATTTCTGCTGCCGGTCAGCCGCCGAGCAAGGCCCGGCGGCCACAATATTGTTCATTGGCGGGTTAGCTGTGCGTGATCTTTGTACCCAGAACCTTCAGGCATTCGCGCATGAATGCTGCAAGGCCCGTCCAGCCCTTGGCCGAAACCAGGTTTCCGTCGAGGTGAGCCTCGGTGGGCTTGACGTCGATATAGATACCGCCAACAGCTGTTACTTCAGGTTCGCAGGCGCCAAGACCGGCAACCTTCCTGCCCTTCAGCACGCCGGGTACCGCCATCAGAATCTGCACGCCGTGGCAGATGGTGAAGATCGGCTTACCGGTCTCGTGGAAATGGCGAACCATGGCCTGAATGCGCTTGTCGGTGCGGATATATTCCGGACCGCGACCGCCGGCAGCATAGACCGCATCATAGTCCTCGACCCGGACTTCGGAAAAGGTCTTGTTGATATCAGCGTAGTGGCCGAGTTTTTCCGTATAGGTCTGGTCGCCCTCGAAATCGTGCAGCGACGTCTTGATGCGGTCGCCGGCCTTCTTGTCCGGGCAGATGACGTGCACCGTATGGCCCACCGCTTCCATCCCCTGCTGAAACACGAAAATTTCGTATTCCTCGGTAAACTCGCCGGTCAGCATGAGGATTTTCTTGCCGCTCATGTCATGTCTCCTGTTGTCATTGATTTGGGGTAGCGCCCGGAAACGCCCGGGCACCGTTTTGAATCAGAAGGGGGAAGCCGGGAAATAGAACTGATCGGCATTTTCCGGCGTGATCAGCGGCGCACCGAGCAGGAACGAGCCACGTACCGGGGCCTGTCCGTTAAACTGCGCGGCCGTCATATACATGGCCGACTTGATCATCGATGGCGGGTAAGGCGTCGAGATCGGCGTGCGCACGTTCTTCTCCTTCACCATCTCGATGACCTGCTTCATGCCGTTGCCGCCAAGTGCGAACTTGATGTCCTTGCGTCCGGCATTGTCGACAGCCTCGAGAACGCCGAGCAACATATCGTCGTCATTGGCCCAGACGGCATCGATCTTCGGATATTTCGCCAGATAATCCTGCATCAGCTTGAAGGCCTCGTCCTGGTTCCAGTTGGCATACTGGATGTCGAGGATCTTGATGTTGCTCTTGTTGACGACATCAGAGAAGCCTTTGATGCGCTCATCATCGATGACGGTGGGGATGCCGCGCAAGACGACGATTTGACCCTCGCCACCCAGCTTGTCCACCAGCCAGTGTGCCGTGTTGGCGCCGACTGCGATGTTGTCGCCGGCGACATAGAGATCCTGCACACTTGGATCGGTAAGACCGCGGTCAACCACGGAAATAAAGGTGCCCTTCTGCTTGATCTGCTCGACCGGACCAGTCAACTCCTCCGAGGTGAAGGGCAGGATGACGAGCGCATCGAGTTTGCGGCTTGCTGAGAGATCCTCAAGCGCCGAGACCTGGGCGGTGGCGGAAGCTGCCGTCGACAGCACCACATCGATATTCGGGAAAGCGGCCTCGATTTCCTTTTCGGCCTGCTCGGCATGGTAGACGACTCCCCCCGTCCATCCATGCGTCGCGGCCGGGATCGACACGGCGATCGTCACCTTCTTGTCTTCGGCCTGAACGCTGCCAAGCGGCAGGACAAGGGCCAATGCGGCTGTCGATAACAACAGTCCGGCTTTCTGGATAATAGACTTCATTTTCTCCTCCTTTTGAAGTCAGTGCCGTTTTCAGCGGTTGGCAGTAAAGCGGTGCGCCAGCATGGCGATGATGATGATCGCACCCTGTACGGCGGCGACGAGGTATTCCGAGACCATGTCCGAGAGGACCATGACGTTGGCGATGACCTCAAGAATGAGCGCGCCGGCCACCGTGCCGCCGATGCGCCCTCGTCCTCCACGAAGAAGGGTGCCGCCGATCACGACAGCGGTGATGACCTGCAGTTCCCAGAGTTGCCCGGTCGTCGGCGTCGCCGCGCCGAGACGCGGCACGTAACAGATCGCCGCGATGGCCACGCAGACACCTTGAATGACATAGGCACCGGTGCGCACAGCCGCGACGTTGACGCCGGAAAAGCGGGCGACCTCGACATTGGATCCGGCCGATGTCAGGCGACGGCCATATTTGGTTTTGTAAAGCAGGAACGCGCCGATCATCACGACGACGAAGGTAATGAGCACCGGATAGGGAATGCCGAAAATGCTGCCAAAATAGACCGGCCGGTAGGCGTCCCGCAGACCACGGTCGATGGGCAGCGAGCCACCATTCGTCATGAAGGTGATGAAGGCGCGGAAAATCCCCATCGTACCAAGCGTCACGATGAAGGGCTCGATGCGCCCCACCGTCACGATCAGGCCGTTGAACAGCCCGCAGAGTGCGCCGACCACCAGCGCCACACCCGCTCCCATCGGGATGGCCCAGCCGCCGAAAGATGGGGCGAGGTGGTTCATGACCATGATCATGATGCCGGTAACGAAGGCCATCATCGAGCCGACCGACAGGTCGAGCCCGCCTGACGAGATCACGAAGGTCGCTCCGACGGCGATGATGGCGACGAAGGCGCTGCGTGTGACGACGTTGATCAGGTTGGCCGACGCCACGAAATTGGAGTTTACCAGCGCACCGATAAGGACGATGACGGCAAGCGCAATAAAGGGTGCGAGATCCGCCCAGCGGATGCGGCTGCCCTCGTCAACGGGTATGATTGTTGTTGTTGCTGTCGCTGCGGTCATGTTCGTCCTCCCCGACGACGTCGCGTCCACCGACCGTGGCGGCGTAGACGACATTTTCCTCATTGATTTCAGCGCCGAAAAGTTCGGCGACGATCCTGCCTGCCCGCATCACGAGAACCCGGTCGGCAAGCCCCACCAGCTCCGACATTTCCGACGAGATGACGATGCAGGCCTTGCCCGCCCGCACCATGGCGTCGATGAATTCGTAGATCTGGCTCTTGTTGCCGATGTCGATGCCGCGCGTCGGTTCATCGATGATTACCACCGAAGGGTCGGTGAGCATGACCTTGGCGAGCAGCAGCTTCTGCTGGTTGCCGCCGGAAAGCTTTCCCGCCTCCAGCCGCAGCGAACGGACGCGGATATCGTAATCCGTCACGGCCTCCTCAAGCCGTGAACGCTCGCCCCGCCTGTCGAGAACGGCGCGCGGATTGACCGTGTCCAGCGCCTGAAGCGTCAGGTTGGGACCAAGCTTCTCCTCCAGAAGCAGGCCCTTTCCCTTTCGATCCTCGGTCAGATAGACAAGGCCGGCCTCCATCATCGTGCGGACCGACCGGTGTTTGATCTCCTTGCCGTTGAGAATGACGCTGCCCGCCCGTGACGGGCGAAGGCCCATCAACCCTTCGATCAGTTCGGTTCGTCCGGCACCAATCATGCCGCCGATGCCGAGCACCTCCCCCGGACGGACGCTGAAGCTCGCACTTTCTGCGCCATGGTCGACCACCAGATCCGCGACCGAGAGAATGGGCACGCCTTCGGCAGGCGGGCGTTTGTGGGGATAAAGCATCTCCAGTTCCCGCCCGACCATGAGTTCGGCCATTTCACGCTGGCTGAGACCGGCGGCCGGCCAGGTGCCGATCATGCAGCCATCCCGCAGCACGGTGATGCGGTCGGCAAGCGCCTGCACCTCATCGAGGCGATGAGAAATATAAAGAACCGCCACACCGTGGTCGCGCAGGCTCCTGACGATATCGAGCAATGCCGCAACCTCGTCATTGGCCAGAACCGCCGTCGGCTCGTCCAGAATGACGACCTTGCGGTCGTCGAGAAGCGCGCGTGCAATCTGCACAAGCTGACGCTGGGCAAGCGGCAGTTCACTGACACGGTCACGCGGGCGTGCCGTCGAACCGACCCTTGCCAGCAACTCGGCGGTGCGGCGGTTCATCGCCCGGTCGTCAACCATCGGACCACGGCCGACTTCACGCCCCAGAAACAGGTTTTCCGCAACCGTAAGGTCCGCGGCGAGCAGGATTTCCTGATGCACCAGCACGATACCGGCATTTTCCGCCTCCACCGCACTTCGAAACTCGATCGGCTGGCCGTCCATGAACAGCCGGCCTTCCGTCGGCGCGACATGACCGGACAACAGCTTCATCAGCGTCGACTTGCCGGCGCCGTTTTCACCGATGATGGCGTGAACCTCTCCAGCGCGGACATCCAGCGTCAGATCCGACAGGACGGTGATCGGACCATAGGCTTTACAAAGCCCATCGGCCCTAAGGGTTGCGACCGCCGAACTTTCCGGCGACGCCAGGGGTTGGGGTGACAGGACCGCGTTCATTCGAAAGCCGAAAGCAACCGGTCGCGTGAACGTTCGATATGGATGCGCATGGCGTCGACCGCCGCCTGCGGATCACCCGACCGGAAGGCCGCAAGCAAATTCTCGTGCTCCTCGAGTGCCTCCTGTGTTACGCGTGTATGAAACATCAGCCGGAAGATATGCAGGTGAACATGCTGATTCGACAGCGTGCTGCGGATCACGTCGTTTCCGGCAATCTTGAGGATAGCATCGTGGAAATGCGCATCCGCGCGGGCAAAACGCGAATAGCGCGTGTTGCGGTCGACCGGCGTCTCGCCATTGCCCATATCCGCCGCCGAGTTTTCAAGCTGGCGCAGCGCCTCGGGGGTCATGTTGAGTGTTGCGAGCCTTGCGGCTTCCGGCTCGACCAGCAGGCGGAAGGCATAGAGGTCTTCGAACTGCTTTTTCGTCCATTGTGGAGCCGCGCTATAGCCGACCAGATGCTCCTTGCGCACAAGCCCCTCGCGCTCGAGACGGCTCAAGGCCTCACGGATCGGCGTTTGGGAGACGCCGATTTCGCGGGCCAGCACATCAATCGGAATACGCGCACCGGGCGCGATCTCCAGGGACATCAGCCGATGGTAGATGTTGTCGTAAACGCCATCGACCACGCTGCTCGGGCGAATGCTCGCTCTCGCTTCCCGTTCCGCCGTAAATGCCACTTTCACTCTCCAATTGCTTCTTGACACGTCGGCATTTGTTACAAATAAGATATCGTATGTCAAATACAATATCGTATATGATCCGATATAGGATTTTGAAATGAAGCTACAACCGGAAAGACTCCGGCATCTGGCAACGGCCCTGCTTGAAGAGCGGGGCGTCCCGTCCGCCCATGCCCGCCTCCAGGCCGATCTCCTTCTGGAGGCCGAATTGCGCGGGCTGCCTTCGCATGGCCTGCAGCGGTTGCCTCTCATCCTTTCCCGGCTGGACAAGGGAATTACCGACGCCAGAGCATGCGGAACCGGAACATGGCGCAGGAGATCATTTCTCAGCGTCGACGGCGAACGTGGTCTCGGACCTGTGGTGGTGATGCATGCGATGCAGACCATGCGAAGTGTACTGAGCGAGACAGGGATCGCTGTCGCTGCCATCCACAACGCCAACCATATCGGCATGCTCGCCTATTATGCGGAGGCCGCCGCAAGGGAAGGCCTGATCGGCATCGTCATGTCGACCAGCGAGGCGCTCGTGCATCCGTTCGGCGGAACGCAAGCGATGCTCGGCACCAACCCCATCGCAATCGGTATTCCCTCCGGTGACCGGCCTTTCGTGCTCGATCTGGCGACCAGTGTCGTCTCCATGGGCAAGATCAACAATCACGCAATGCGCGGGGTGCCGATCCCGTCCGGCTGGGCCATGGATGCGGAAGGCCGCCCAACAACCGATCCGCAGGCGGCGAAAACCGGGGCGATCGCGCCCTTTGGCGGCGCGAAAGGCTACGGGCTGGGTCTTGCAATCGAACTTCTCGTCGCAGCACTCGCCGGTTCCGATCTCGCGCCCGATGTGCATGGCACACTCGACGATACCCACCCGGCCAACAAGGGTGACCTTCTCATTCTCATCGACGCGGCAGCGGGAGATGGCAGCGTCCAGTCGCTTGCGACCTATTTGGATCGTCTGCGTCTTTCCCGCCCGGCCGATCCTGCAAGCCCGGTTGCAATTCCGGGTGACGGCGCGCGTCAGCGCCGCGCTGAGACGGAAAACACGGGGATCGAGCTGCCGCAGCCGCTTTTAGATCAGCTTATGGCGCTCGACGCCGCCTGAATTATCGGAGGAGACACGGAATGAACCTTTTCGGCACATTGAGAGCGCCGCGCGAACTGCTTTTTGGCGCCGGGCAGCGGCATGCACTCGGCGTCGTCGCCGCCAGGCTCGGCAAGCGTGCGCTGATCGTCACGGATACACGTCTTGCGGCGGATGCCGACTTTCTCGCGCTTGTCCGGCAACTTGAAGACGCCGGTCTCGCCATCATGGTCGACAGCTCCACCCTTCCCGACGTTCCCGTCGATTCCGCCGCAAGCAGCGCCGAGCGTGCCCGCAGTTTTTCGCCGGACCTCGTGATCGGCATAGGCGGCGGTTCGTGTCTGGACATGGCAAAATGCCTTGCTCTGCTTCTCACCCATGGCGGACGGCCGCAGGACTATTACGGCGAGCACACCGTGCCGGGGCCTGTGATGCCGTTGATCGCCATTCCCACCACTGCCGGCACAGGCTCGGAGGTAACGCCCGTTGCCGTGCTGTCCGATGTCGAACGCAGCCTGAAGGTCGGCATTTCCAGCCCATATCTGATCCCAACCGTCTCCATCTGCGATCCGGAACTCACCCTGTCCTGCCCGCCCGGACTGACGGCAATTGCCGGGGCCGATGCGCTGACACATGCAATCGAGGCCTTCACGGCGATCCGGCGCGACCCCGTTCCGGGTATCGCGCAACAGCGCGTTTTCGTCGGCAAGAACGAAATGTCGGATCACTTCGCGCTCAGCGCCATTACCCTGCTGTGGCAGGGGCTGGAAGCGGCCTGCAAAAACGGCGCTGACCGCGTCGCGCGTGAAAAGGTGATGCTTGGCGCAACGCTTGCGGGGCTGGCCTTCGGTGCGGCGGGAACCGCCGCCGCCCACGCGATCCAGTATCCTGTCGGCGCCCTCACCCATACCGCCCACGGCCTCGGCGTCGCCTGCCTCATGCCCTATGTCATGACGTGGAACGCGCCGGTCATCAGAGGCGAGCTTGCAAGGATAGCGGAGGCCGCCGGTCTTGACGGGCCGGATGATGTCATTCCCGAACTCGTCTCGCTCCTTGCGCGGATCGGCATTCCATCGACGCTCTGCGAACTCGGTCTTGAAGAGAGCCGGATCGGCTGGGTGGCAGAACAAAGTAGCGGCATCACCCGCCTCATACAGAACAATCCGCGCCCTCTGAACCCGCAAGAAATGCACACCCTCGTCGCTGCCGCCTATAATGGCGACCGGTCACGCCTGAATTGAGTTGAAAAGGATTTCCCGCCATGACGTTCCACACCAAAATCACCGGCTATGCCGATCCCGCCCTTCACGCCGAGGGCCTCTATATCGGCGGCAAATGGCACAAGGGCGGCGGCATAGCCGTGATGGACCCCTCGACGGGTAACAGGCTGGCCGAAGTTGCGGACGCCACTGTCGAAGACGCGATGCGCGCCGTCGACGCAGCGGAAGCCGCAGCCGCCGGATGGCGTGCGACCCCTGCCCGGCAGCGCTCGGAAATCCTGCGCCGCTGGTTCCAGCTGATGACGCAGCATGCGGAAGAACTCGCGACGCTCATCGCACTGGAAAACGGCAAGGCGCTGCCCGATGCCCGCGGCGAAGTGGCCTATGCCGCCGAATTTTTCCGCTGGTATGCGGAAGAGGCAACGCGCATTCCCGGCGAATTCCGTCACACCCCTTCCGGTTCGCACCATATCCTCGTCGATCACGAGCCGATTGGCATCGCCGTCCTGATTACACCGTGGAACTTCCCGGCGGCTATGGCGACCCGCAAGATCGGCCCGGCGCTTGCGGCAGGCTGCACGGTAATCCTCAAACCCGCCTCCGAGACACCGCTGACGGCCTATGCCATGGCGCGGCTCGGCGAGGAGGCAGGTGTGCCGGCAGGCGTCGTCAACGTGCTGACCACGAGCAATCCGAGCGGGGTGACGAATGCCATGCTCGCCGATCCGCGTGTGCGCAAACTCTCCTTCACCGGCTCGACCGGTGTCGGCCGCACGCTTCTTGGTGAGGCCGCCAAGTCGGTGGTCAGTTGTTCGATGGAACTGGGCGGCAACGCGCCCTTCCTCGTTTTCGACGATGCCGATCTGGAAGCCGCTCTTGATGGCGCGATGATCGCCAAGATGCGCAATGCTGGCGAAGCCTGCACCGCCGCCAACCGCTTCTACGTGCAGGCCGGCATACACGACGCCTTCGTCGCCGGTCTCACCGCCCGCATGGCGGCGCTGAAGATCGGTCCGGGTTATGATCCGGCCACGCAATGCGGCCCGATGATCACCACCAATGCGGTGCGCAAGATCGACAGGCTGGTTACCGACGCGATTGCATTGGGCGCGCGCGCGACGACCGGCGGCAAACCACTTGCCGAAAACGGCTATTTTTATCCGCCGACCGTGCTCGAAAACGTTCCGACCGATGCGGCGATCGCCCGCGAGGAAATCTTCGGCCCCGTCGCGCCGGTCTATAAATTCGAGAGCGAGGACGACGCCGTCCGTCTGGCGAACAACACCGAATATGGTCTCGCCGCCTATATCTACAGCCGCGACCTGAAACGCGCTCTGGCGGTGGGCAAGCGCCTCGAAACCGGCATGCTCGGCATTAACAGGGGCCTGATGTCGGACCCGGCGGCACCCTTCGGCGGCGTCAAGCAGAGCGGCCTTGGCCGTGAAGGCGGCGTTACCGGCATACTGGAATTCATGGAGGCAAAATACTACGCAGTAGACTACTGATCGTGCAGGAGCAGACGATGGCGCCACAGGACCTATACCGGATTCGTGACTTCGTACCCGACTTCGATGCAATTGCTGCCGAATTCGTGGGGCGCAGCCGGGAGCTTTCGGCCAGATCGGAGCTGCGGGCCGACATACGATATGGCCCACGCCGGAGGGAGGTTCTTGATGTCATCCTGCCGGAGCGGCCAGGCGCCAACGCACCTATGCACGTCTTTGTCCACGGCGGGTACTGGCGTTCGGGCGAAAAGGAAAACTATCGCTTTGTGGCAGCCCCCATTCTTGCCGCCGGCGGCGTTGCCGCGTTCGTCGAATATGACCTCATGCCAGGTTCGCGTCTCGACGTGCTGGTCGATCAGGTGCGACGGGGCGTTTCCTGGCTCCAGCAACATGCCAGCGATTTCGGCGCAGACCCCCGACGCTTCACCGTCAGTGGCCACTCCGCAGGTGCGCATCTCGCCTCGTTCCTGGCGGCGAGAGGCCCGAGAGAGCTGGAGGTAGAGGCAGCGCCGTTGCCAGCCTTGCGGGGTCTTCTTCTGCTCAGCGGCATCTACGATCTCTCGGACATACCTGACAGCTTCCTGCGCGACGAGGCGAAAATGACACCGACGGAGGCGGAGGCATGGTCACCGCTGACGGCGATCCCGGCCGCATGCCCGATGCGGCTCATCGCCTTCGGGGCGGATGAAACCTCGCCATTTCATGATCAGGCAACCAGTCTCCACGCGATGCTACACAGCCAAAGCCAGACTTCGAGAATCATGAATGTGCCCCATCGCAATCACATGAGCATCGTGCTCGAACTCGGCGACCCGGCTTCGGCTCTCGGCAAATGTCTGGTTGACATGGTCTCGGCAGCTTAGTTGCGTATGATAGACACGCGACCCGCATTCTCCCGCAACCCTGGTTGGCACAGAAACTCTTGATCCTGCAGGCGCTTCCGGAAAGGGGAAAGATCAGCGGAATATGTCGGGATGGTC
This sequence comes from Agrobacterium sp. LAD9, assembly GCF_003031125.1. NCBI lineage: Bacteria > Pseudomonadati > Pseudomonadota > Alphaproteobacteria > Hyphomicrobiales > Rhizobiaceae > Agrobacterium > Agrobacterium sp. LAD9. The sequence continues at coordinate 102,881 of NZ_PHGS01000019.1, forward strand.
GCAGTGTTGTTTATTACAAACACCAAACCCATATCCCAGCCCATGCCGCTGGAACGCATAAATTGCTGATAAATAAAAGAATTATTTCAAAGGCCATTTTGATCCACAATCATCCCACCTGTATGCAAACGCCCTCGGCCCCGTTGAGCAACCGTCTCAAATGATAGCTGGCGAGCGGATCATCGGAGTGCCTGCCAACCAGCGCGGCGAAAGCAGGCATGGCGGCGGTGCAATTCTGCTCCAGCTTGGTAAAGGCTGCCATATATAGCGCCGTGACCGGCGCATTGAACTGGGCTATCGACAAGGGCTCGTGGGCGCGCAACGGCTCGCTGCGTCCACGCAGGACAAGATCGCCGATCGGCCGCCCGCTGAATTTCCTTGCCCCGCTTGCTACACTGTCGCTGACGCAAATCCGTGTGCCCAGCGTCTTATTCGCGGCTTCCAGCCTCGCCGCGGTGTTGACTGTGTCGCCGTAGGCGGTGAAATCGAAGAAGCGGTCACCTCCGAAATTGCCCACCAGCGCGGGGCCTGCATGAACGCCGATACGCGTGGTCCCGAAGTCAACGCCTTTCTGCTTCCAGCGCTCGCGAAACGCCTCTGCCCATTGGTCGAGCGCTTGTGCGCAGGCGATCGCGCGGGTCGCATAATCGGCCTGGTCCCCAGGTGCATTGAACAGCACTTGAATGGCATCGCCGATCACTTTGGCCACCGTTCCTTCATGCGCGAAGACGACATCAGTCAGGCCGCCGACATATTCGTTGAGCAACTCCGCCAGCACCTCGGGAACGGCTGTCTCGACGAGTGAGGTGAAGCCGGTGATGTCGGTGAAGATCACAGCGATGTCACGCCAGCGCACCTGCATGTCATCGTCATCACCGCCGGCGGCAAGGCGCTTGGCAAGTTCGGGCGAAAAATAGCGCGACAACGACGCATGTGCACGCTCGGCTTCCGCCTGGCGACGTCGTGCCTCGCGCAAGGCCTCGACGTGACCGATGGTTTTCAGGATCGTCGCCTCCAGATCGGCGAAATCGATCGGTTTGGTTAGGAAATCGAACGCACCGCGATTCATCGCGGTCCGTATATTACCCATATCACCGTAAGCCGAGATGATGATGGCCGACTTCTTGTCCTCTCGCTCCTGCAGTTTCGCCAGCAATGAGAGGCCATCCATGCGCGGCATGTTGATGTCCATGAGAACAAGGTCGACATGGGGATGCTGCTCGATCACGTGGAGCGCATCGACACCGTCATGCGAAAACACAAAACTGATGCGTCCGTCGCGAACTTGCCTTCGGAATTTCCGCAGAATAAGCGTTTCCATGTCTGGCTCGTCATCGACAAGGAGAATAGTTGTCGTCATGTGGCCGGTCCCAGTCTCGTCTCGATGACCTGACGTAGCTGGGCAAAATCGATCGGCTTCGTCAGCAGGCCCTCGGCACCCCGATCCAGCGCGGTCCTGCGCGTCTCGGCATCTCCATAGGCGGTTATCATGATGACAGGAACATCCGGCCTTCGTGCGCGCATTTCAGGCAGCATATCGAGACCGTTCATCCCGGGCATGTTGATGTCGGAGAAAATCAAAATCAGCATTTGCTCGCCAGTGCTGGCAACGCGGGTCAGAGCCTGCGCTGCTGAGGCGGCAAAATCCATCACGAAACGCCGGGCGCGAAGATCGCGACGGAATCGCTGGCGAAACAAGGCTTCGACGTCCGCTTCGTCATCCACCACCAGAACCAATAGAGTCACGGCTCCTCTCCTGTTGTGCGAAGAAATTGCTTTCGTGGCAGCAGGATGAGGAACTCGGTAAACACACCGGGCTCGGTCTCGACATCGATCCTGCCGCCGTGTTGCTTCACGACGATGTCGTGACTCATGGAGAGCCCGAGGCCCGTGCCTTCGCCAGGCGGCTTTGTCGTAAAGAACGGATTGAATATTTTTTTCTTAACATCAGGCGGAATGCCGACGCCGTTGTCGCGGATGCGGATTTCGACGTGTTCGCCACGGTTGCGTGTACTGGCGCTGAGCTCGGCTTCAAAGCCGAGGCTGTTATCGCCGCTTCGCTTGGCTATGGCATAGAAGCCATTGGACATCAGATTCAGCAGCACGCGTGTGATCTCCTGTGGGAACACGTCGGCGACGCCGGCGCCAGGGTCGAATTCCCGTTTGAGGATCACGTTGAACTGCGGCTTCTCGGCACGCGCACCGTGATAAGCGAGGTTGAGGCTCTCTTCGACCAATGCATTCACGTCCGTCAACCGGTGTTCGCCACCGCCTCCGCGCGAATGCAAGAGCATGTTCTTGACGATGGAATCGGCTCGCTTGCCGTGCTGCACGATCTTTTGCAGATTGTCCTTCAACAGCCCGCACAGTTCGTCGAGTTCGCCGCGAATATCGTCCGGGAGCGCGACAGGCGCGAGCGCATCATTCAATTCATCCGTCAACTCGACTGAGAGGGCGGCGAAATTATTGACGAAATTGAGTGGATTCTTGATCTCGTGCGCGATGCCGGCTGTAAGCTGGCCGAGCGAAGCCAGTTTTTCGGTCTGCACGAGACGGTCCTGCGCGGCGCGCAGGTCGTCGAGAGACTTGGCGAGGAGCATGGTCCGCGCCTGGACTTCTTCGAACAGCCGGGCGTTCTCAATTGCGATTACGGCCTGATCGGCGAAGGTGTTGAGAAGGTTGATCTGGCTATCGCTGAAGGTCCCCGGCTCGGCGCGTGAAACACCGATCGTGCCGATAGCGATGCCCTCGCGGAGCATGGGCACCACGATGATGCTTCGGTATCCCCTGACACGCGCCATCTCCTTGGCGGCTTGAGGGACATCGGGTTCGGTTTCGATATCGGAGCGGAACGCCATGGCCGAGTTCATTGCAGCTCGGCTGTGTATCCCTGAAGATGTTAGCGGAGCAGGAAATGAAGCCCGGATCTCCTCATGGCTGGCCTGGCTTCCCGCCGTGCACGCCGCCAGATGAAGCATGCCGCCTACGACGCGCGTCACCAGCGCCGTTTGACCGCCGAGCAGCCGCCGCGAGCTCTCGGAAATGACGTCGAAAACCGGCTGCACGTCGGTTCGCGACATGGAGATGACGTTGAGAATTTGTGCGGTGATGGTCTGGCGTTCCAGCGCAATCGCAAGCCCCGATTGCAGGTTGGCATTCTCGGCCGCTGCGGAGCGCAGCTGCTGCTCAAGCTCGTCAATCCTGCGCTTCAATTCGACGTCCATGGCTAACCCGCGCTGGATGAGAGCGGCCCGACGATAGCTGCGGGCTCACCGCCCGTAATGGTTGCCCCCCAGAGCAGGCTCTCGGGTGGCATTGCCAGAGAAAGGCCGTTCGTCTTGCAACCGCGGTAGACAAGATCGATCACCTCGTTGCGGGCTGGCGTGCGGTTGGCCGGGCTGGTGACACGAAACTGCAGTTCCGTTTCGATGGCAAGAGCATCAATCGCCCTCAGAACGACGATCGGCGGCGGCTCCTGCACGATCCGGGTGCTCTCCTGCAGGGCGGCCTGCATCACCTCCTCGACATGCTGCGGCGTATGTGCCGCAGCAACGCGGACAGTGAGCGCGATCTGATGCGTTTCGTCCGGCCGGCTAAGATTGGTCAGAGCGACCTTCGCGAGAACGCTGTTGGGTAGAACAACGACATTATGGGCGCCGGTGAGCAGATGTGTCGAGCGCCAGTCGTTTTCGACAACCCGTCCCTCCGTGCCGTCGGCCAGTTGTATCCAATCGCCGATGACGAATGGCTTGCCGAGGGTAATTGCAATGCCGGAGAAGACGTCGCCCAGCGTATTCTGCAGCGCAAGACCGAAGATAATGGCAACGACGCCGGACGTTGCCATCAGCGTTCCGATCGGCGCACCAAAGACGAATCCCATGATCGACAGCGTCACGCCAAGATAAACAGCGGCGACGATCAGATCCTGTATCAGCCGCGCTTCCCTGGGTCTGTGGTCGAGAACAATGTAGATGCGCACGAAACCTATGGTCGCCCATGCCAGATGGGTCCACCAGAGAACGCGCGCCAATGTGGCCAGCGGAGCGACGACCCCTTTCGGGTCGGTGTCGCTTACACGATGCGGCAGGATGCCGCTGAAGCCAAGCACGGCCGTCATTCCCGCGAAGAAGAGGATTTGAACGACAAGCCGCGCGGTCGGGCGGTTGCGGCCCTGGAGATACCAGACGACGATACCTGCGATCCCGAGAAGATCGATCAGCAGGAACGGCAGCAGAAGACGATCACTCAACATGGCAAAGGCTCACGGGCAAGGGGCGTGCACAACGGGGCCGAATGCGATGCGCGGCATCCGGCCCACCGGTGTTACTACTTCAGTGGGAAGGTCAATTCCTTCTGGTTGGTATCGACCACGAATACGGCCAGCAGCTTGGCGGGCTTTGTGTCGCTGCCATTCCTAGACACGCCATGGCGATCTCCCGGCAGTTCGGAAAAGCTCTCGCCTGCCGTGTACTCCTTGACCGGGCCATCATTGACCTGGCTGAGGATCGAGCCCTCCAGCACGGTGGCATAAATAAAGGCCGAACTCGGATGCGTATGGCCATCGGAAAAGCCGCCGGGACCATATTCAACGAGAACGCCCCTGATGCTCTTGCCGGGTACATTCGGCAGTTCATGGTCATAGACCAAGGAGACCGTGGATTCCTTGCCGCCTGTAGTGTCGTGGGCGGAGGCAGGGCCGAAAGCGAGCGCACAGATTGCGAGCGCAGTGAGAAGCGACTTTTTCATCTTTCCATTCCTTTTGGAGGTTGAATGGAATGCGCCTCATAGGCAAGGCGCATCCTGTACCGCCGGAAGCCGTTATCGGCGTGGGGCAGTTGCAAACCACTGGTCGAAATTGATCCGGCCGAGGCGGGGATTGTCGTCGGAGACGAGTGACCCGTCTTCCAGCTTCGTACCGAAATAGTGCGCTTCCGGATCGGGCACGACCTTGCGGCTATCTCCGATCGCCTTGAGGTAGCGGGCGACGAAATCGCAAAGGCGTGCGCGCTCGGGGCCGGAAATCTCGATGATGCCGTTGACCGGCGCCGCAAGGGCCGCATCCGTAACGAAATCTGCAACGTCATCGGAGGCGATCGGCTGCAAAAAGCCCGTCGACAGGCGGGTCGTGTCGCCTACGGTGCCCGCCTGGGCGATGCCGCCAAGGAATTCCATGAATTGCGTCGAGTGGACGATCGTATAGGGAATGCCGGCATCCCTGATGATCTTTTCCTGAGCGACCTTGGCGCGCATGTAGCCGCTCTCGGGCAGGCGATCGGTACCGATAATGGAAAGCGCGATGTGATGCTTTACGCCGGCGGCCTTTTCCGCCGCCGCCAGATTGCGGCCCGATGTCTCAAAGAATTCGAGTACGGCCTTGTCCTCGAAGGACGGCGAGTTTGCCAGGTCGATAACGACGGAGGCTCCGGCGAGCGCCTCGGCGAGACCTTCACCCGTGATCGTGTTGACGCCGGTGTTAGGAGCGGCGGCAATGACTTCATGGCCCTGCTTGCGAAGGCGCTCGGCCGTCTTTGAACCGATCAGGCCCGTTCCGCCGATGATGACGATTTTCATGAGATTCTCCATGCGCGGCCGCTCGGCGCGCCGCGTTGTTGCTGGTTTCGAAGATGATTACCCTGGTCCAGGCCGGCCCTGTCGAAGTCGTGGATCTGTCGGCAGAGCCGCGAGCTCTGAACCAATAAGCGTCAATAGTCCCAGAAGACCGGAACCCAGCGAAACGCGTCGCCGTCGATCGCCACCCGGCCAACGGACGGGAACGGCAGATGGGTGGCGACGAGCTGTTCGCCGGTCCGTGCCAGTTCCGTCAGAAGACGGACGCGAACGCGGGCCGCCTCCTCCGGATCGTGCTCGAAGCCATTGAACCAGTCGGGGTGATCGAAACCGACCGCAAAGACAGCATCGCCGGCAAATGTCAGCCTGTCACCACCAGATGCCAGACGAACTATACTGTGCCCGGGCGTATGGCCGCCTGTGCGCTGGACGACCACGCCTGGCGCCACCTCATGTTGCTCATCGAATTGCCGCAGATGGGCCCGGTATTCCGCCACGAAACGCTTGGCGGTTGCCCTAAGGGCGTCCGGGAAACCTTGTGGCATGTGAGCGTAAGTGAAGTCGGGCGCCTCCCAAAACTTGACCTCGGCGGCTGCCACGTGAATCTGCAGATCTGGCCGCAGCCGGTCCTTCACACCTTCGACGACGAGGCCGCCGATATGGTCCATGTGCAAATGGGTCAGCACAATATCGGTCACAGACCCAAGATCAATGCCTGCTGCGTCCAGCCGCCTGACCAACTGACCAGCCCGAGGGAGATTCAAATTCGGATCCAATCCCAGCCCGGCGTCAATCAGGATGGTCCGATCGCCGCTGCGTACCACAGCAACATTGAGCGACCAGTCGAAGGCTTCCGCTGGCAGGAACATTTCGTCCAGCCAGGCCGCGCGGGCGGCTGGATCAGCGTTGTGCCCGAGCATTTCGGTTGGGAGTGGTAGCACCCCATCGCTGACCACCAGCACGTCAATCTCGCCGACCCGCACCGCGTAGCGCGACGGGACCAACTCTTCGGGTCCCGTTCTACCGAGGTTCGAGTTGTTGTCCAAGCTCATATTGTTCTCCTGCCGAGCAATCGAACGGGGTTTCGTTTCGGTCTGCGACATGATGCGCTCCTGTTTTGCGTAATTGAAACGTGTCGGCTGCAAGCCACGGCACGGATTTTATGTTGAGGCGCGTTTAGCGGTCGACCCGGCCAAGGAAGAGGAAAGGCCATACCTGAGGATAGGGCAGCCTATGCTCTCAGTGCGGCCGCGATGGCATGAAGGAGCAGACACTTTGCAGTGGGCCTTGCCGGGCATATGGATCCGCCCGGTGCGTTTGCATCGCGCATCATCCATCTGGTCGGAAGGCGCTCCCGGTCAGTACTTGATGGAGTTTGGCTTGCCGATCGATCAGGTTCCCCGCCGTTTGAGCCATCCCCTCCTATACTTCGGCAGTGGATAGGCCCGTCCCACGTAGGATGGTTTGCAACCGAAAACCCACACATTCTTCCGGCATACGCAACCGCAGCGTCTGGAGAAGAAGATGCTCAAAATTATCAATGCCTTAGCGCTTGGCGCCGCGATCGCTACGCTGACTGTCGCCAGTGCGCAATCCCAAGATCACAATCTCAAGCCGACAGTTGTTCTCGTTCACGGCGCCTTTGCCGAGTCATCGAGCTGGGATGCTGTGATTGCCCGCCTGACCAGGGATGGCTATGTGGCGATCGCGGCATCTAACCCACTTCGCAGCGTCGCGTCCGATGCCGCATCCGTCGCAGCGGTCGTTCGCACCATCCGTGGCCCGGTGGTTCTGGTCGGCCACTCATATGGCGGACCGGTCATTACCGAAGCCGCAAACAGCAATCCGAACGTGAAGGCCCTGGTTTATGTTGCGGGTTTTATGCCGGACACTGGCGAATCTAGCCTCACCCTGTCAGGCAAATTCCCAGGCAGTACACTTGGCAGCGCGCTCGCGCCGGTGAGGCTATCGGACGGCACGCAAGACCTCTACATCCAGCAGTCGAAATTTCATCTCCAGTTTGCCGCCGACGTTTCAGATGATAAGGCGGCGCTGATGGCCTCGACACAGCGTCCCGTCGCCGAGGCTGCTCTCGCCGAACCCTCCGGCGCGGCATCATGGAAGCTGCTGCCCTCCTACATGATCTACGGATCCGCCGACCGCAACATTCCGCCAGCGGTCATGCGGTTCATGGCCGAGCGGGCACACGCCGCAAAAACTGTCGTGGTCGACGGGGCTTCGCACGCGCTCATGGTCTCACATCCCGGCGAAGTCGCCACTCTCATCGAGGAAGCGGCATCCGCCCGGTGAGCATCCACATCGCCTTCCCGGATAAGTTCCGCCTCAAACGAAATTACGGGCACAGTTTCCGACAGCTCGGCCGGCATCGGCTTCAGGGTCACGGGCTGTTCTCTGGTAGCCCCGATCCACAGGCACAAGCGCCTTAGCCGTTCGATGCGATCAGCTAAACCCTCGCACAGTCCGCAGATGCTTTCGACCAATAATTTTCCGGGCTGCCGGTCGCCATCCTCGTTCGTATTTCAATCATCGTGAAGGATAAAATATGTCAGACATTTCAAACTCATTGACTGCCGAAGTCTCACGCCGCGGCGCCCTGTTCGGCGGCCTCGCTGCCAGTATCGTCGCAGGCTTGCCCGCGGTTACCGCTGCAAAGACTCCGAAGCAGCCTCTCCCCGCCACCATCAATCACGGAAAGCAAGCAATGAGCACGATCACCACCAAGGACGGCACAGAAATCTACTATAAAGACTGGGGGACTGGCCCGGTCGTCACCTTCTCTCACGGCTGGCCGCTGAATTCCGATGCCTGGGACGGCCAGATGCTTTTCCTCGCCCAGCGCGGCTTCCGCGTCGTGGCGCACGATCGCCGCGGCCATGGACGCTCCAGCCAGCCGACGGCGAGCAACGACATGAACGGATACGCCGACGATCTGGCAGCCGTTATCGAGGCGCTGGACCTTAAGGACGCAACGCTGGTCGGCCACTCCACCGGCGGCGGCGAGGTCGCCCGCTATATCGGCCGGCATGGCACGAAGCGCGTCGCCAAGACCGTATTGATCGGCGCCGTGCCGCCGGTCGTGGTCAAATCGGCGACCAATCCGGAAGGTCTGCCGATAGAGGCCTTCGATGCGATCCGCACCGGTCTCGCCAAGGATCGTTCACAGTTCTACCGAGACTTCGCCCTGCCATTCTACGGCGCCAATCGACCGGGCTCGAGTGTCTCCCAAAGCACCCTCGACCAGTTCTGGCGGTTGAGCATGCAGGCCGGCCTGCTCAACGCCTATGAATGCGTCAAGGCATTCTCGGAAACTGACTTCACGGAAGACCTGCTGAAGTTCGACGTGCCGACACTCCTCCTGCATGGCGAAGACGACCAGATCGTTCCGATCAAGGATTCCGCCGTCAAATCCGCGCGGCTGATCAAGGGTGCCAAGGAAATCTACTACCCGGGCGCGCCGCATGGCATTACCGCCACGCATCAGGACCAAGTGAACGCCGACCTGCTCGCGTTCCTCAAGACCTGACCCAAGGCTTGCGGAGCAGACCGCCGTGCTCCGCGAGCCCTCCTGAACTGGCGCGGCCTCGCCGCGCCAGTTCCTCGATCCTTTCTATCATCGCCTTTTTAGAGGTTATCCACCATGTCAAAGACTTGGCTCATAACCGGCAGTGCCAGCGGCATCGGCCGTAGCACGGCCGAATTCGTGCTCGCACGCGGCGAGAACCTCATCGCAACGGCGCGCAACGTCTCCAGCCTTCTCGACCTTGCGCGCCGCTATGAGGAGCAAGTGGAACTCATCGAAGTCGATGTGACAGACGCGTCCGCATCGCGAGGCGCAGTCGCAGCCGCATTGGAGCGGTTCGGGCGTCTCGATGTGCTGCTGAACAATGCCGGCTATGCGCATCTCAGCCCTTTCGAACAGGTCTCCGAAGATGATTTCAGGGCGGAGATCGACACCAATTTCTACGGTGTGGTCAATCTTACGCGCGCAGCACTCCCCGTGATGCGCCTGCAAAAATCAGGACATATCATCAACATCTCATCCAGTTCGGCGCGCTTCGGCAGTCCCGGTTCGACTGCCTATAGCGCAGCGAAATGGGCGGTGAGCGGCTTCACCGCTTCGCTCGCCAAGGAGGTCAAGCCGTTCGGCGTCAAGGCCATCGCCATCGAGCCGGGCAGCATCCGCACGAATTGGACACGGATCGCACGCAGCCACGTCCCGCCTCTCCTGCCGGAATACGAGCCGACCATCGGCGCGATCATGAGAATGACGGAGGGTTATGCCGGCACCGAGCCCGGCGATCCCGACAAGGTGGCCGCCGTCATCTTCGATCTTTCACGCCGGGATGATTTGCCGGAACAGCTCGTCCTCGGAAGCGACGCACTGGCGCGAATTTCCCAGAACGATGCGGTCCGATCGGCGGCAGCGCTCCAGTGGAACGAGGTCAGCCGGTCGACGGACTTCGATGAGGATGCCTCGCCCCTACGGCTTCTGGACTGAGGCAGGAACGATCCAAATGGATGTCGGATATCATTGAGGCTTGCAGTTTTCTTCCGAAGAAACCAAACGAAGGTATCGCCGCCAATACATGGATTTCCATAAGTTGCGGCCGTGCAATGGCGCGAATAGGGTACAATACGGAATCGCTGACGCTGCTATCGAAACTAGCCATTCGACGTGCTGACGCCGCCAAAGCTCTATTCTCCCTGCAGGAGTCGCCGATGACGCGCGTCTGGTCATACCGCCCCCTTCTCCCGCACCTGGCTCTATTCTTTATCGCCTACGTCCTGGGTTGTGGCTTCGCACAGGCACTCGCAATCGTACCCGGGACAGGCATTTCCATATGGCCTCCGAGCGGGCTTTTCATTGCAACCCTTATGCTCGCACCCAAGCAGAGTTGGCCGTGGTGGGTATTGGTCGGCGGGCTCGGGGAGCTATTCGGCAATATCCTGTGGTTCCACAGCCCGCTGCCCGCTGCCATTCTGATTTATGCCGGCAACGCGCTCGAAGCCACGGTTGGCGCGTGGCTCGTAAACCGGGCCTTGGGTCGGCCGGTTCGGCTCGAAACCCTGCGGGAAGTCCTTGTATTCGTCGTGTTAGGCGCTGGAATTGCCCCAGTGGTGAGCGCGACGGTCGGAAGCGCGACGCTTGCTTGGTTTGGCATATTTTCACAAACCTTCTCAGGGGCCTGGCCGCTCTGGTGGGTCGGGGACGCCACTGGTGTCCTGATCGTCGGGCCGCTCGCGCTGGTCGTGATCCAGAACTGGAACGGCAAGGCCGAGCTATCTGTTGCGCGATGGCTTGAAGCATGCGTCGTGGGACTTATCCTTCTCGGCGTCGCAGCCCTTTCGCTCGGCGGCTACCTGCCATTCGCCTATATCGTCATGCCGCCATTGCTTTGGGCCGCGGTGCGCTTCGAATTCAAGGGGGCTGCCGTCACCCTCGCCCTCCTTGCGCTAATAACCGCGATCTTCACGGTATCCGGCGCCAGCCAGTTTGCCGGAAATGCCGAGAGTCAGCGCCACAACCAGATCATGCTGCAACTCTTCTTGGCGATCTCGGCATTTTCGGCGCTGATCGTGGCCGCCATATCCCGGCAGCACCAACTCACGTTGCTGACATTGCGCCAGAGTGTGGAAGCCCTGCGCGACCGGGAACGAGAACTCTCGCAGATCGTAAACATGGTCCCAGTCCACATCAGACGACTAACGCCCGAAGGCGAGCCGACCTTCTTCAACAAGCGCCTGATAGATTTTTTCGGGTTTGATCTGCAACAGTTGAACATGCCGGGTACAAGCCAACTCGTGACAAACGTTGAGACTCTTGTTCATCCAGATGATGCACCCGGTCTATTGCAGGCGGTGCGCCATGCCGTTGCTACAGGCGAACCATACTCGATGAAATATCGCATGCGTCGCGCCGACGGCGTGTATCGCTGGGTTGATGGCCGAGCCGAACCATTGCGAGACGAAGCCGGGAAGATCTTGCAATGGTACGCAATCTCCATCGACATCGACGATGAGGTGCGCGCGCTGGAGACCTTGCGCGATCGGGAGCGAGAGTTGTCGCAGCTCGTGGACGCCTTGCCAGTCCACATCTGGAGCTGGACGCCTGCCGGCGAGCTGGCCTACGTCAACAAGCGATCTTTGGAGGATCTCGGCCTTTCCAAGGCGAACTTCGAAGATACCGTCCGAGTGGCGCAAAAGCTGGTGCATCCCGAAGATGCCCCCGGGGTGCTGCGAGCGTCAGCCAACTGCCTTAAAACAGGCGACGCATTCATGATGAGGTATCGCCGGCGTTGGAAAGATGGCAACTATCGCTGGATAGAGGCGCGCGCGCAGCCTCTGTGCGATGAAGACGGGGCGATCGTTCACTGGTATCAGGTGTCCATAGACGTCGACGACCAGGTACAGGCCGAAGAGGCGCTGAAGAGCAGCAAGCGGCAACTGGAGCAGATGATCGACACCCTCCCGATCAATATTCTGAGTTTCGCTCCGTCGCGCAAGATGACCTATGCGAGCAGACGATATCTGGACAACGTCGGTTCACCGACACCCGACATCGAGGACTTCGATTCACTGGCGCGAGATTTGGCTCACCCTGAAGACTTTCCGATCATGTTTCAGAGAGCGATGAATGGCTTCGCGACCGGCCAGCCTTTTGTAAATCGGTTTCGTCGGCGTACCAGGGATGGAACCTATCGGTGGATCGAAGCCCGCGCGCAGCCTCTGCTCGATGCCGATGGTTCGATCGTGCAATGGTATATCATCTCGATCGATATCGAAGATGAGATGCTCGCGCAGGAGGCGTTACGAGAAAGAGAGCGCTTTCTTTGGCAACTGGTGGAAACGCTGCCGGCAATGATCGATTGCGCCGCGCCGAACGGCGAGCCGGTATATCGCAGCCAGAAACTTCGCGAGTTCCTTGGGTATCAGTTGGAAGAACTGGATGGGAAAGCCAAATCGCGGCTGAATGGCACGCTCGATGCCGGGGTACACCCAGAGGATGTTGCTGGGGTCAAGGAACAGTACGCCCATTGCCTGTCGAGTGGCGAGCCGTACGCACGTAGGCACCGCTTGCGCCGTTTCGATGGCGAATATCGCTGGGTCGAGACGCGCGCCGCGCCGATGCGCGACAACGAAGGTGCAATCGTGCAGTGGAATGTGATCTGCCTGGATATCGATGGCGAGGTTCGGATGCAGGAGGAGTTGCGCATGGCGCACGAGAGGCTGGCGCGCGCCAGCCAAGCGGCGAGTCTTGCCGAGCTTTCCGCCTCCATCGCACACGAGGTGAACCAGCCTTTGGCGGCAATCGTCGCCAATTCGCATGCGTGCTACCGCTGGCTGTCGGCTGAGCCCGTTAACGTCGAGCGAGCGAAGATCACGATCGAACGGGTCATCCGCGATGCCAATTCGGCGGCGGAGGTCGTCAGCCGTATCCGGGCGCTGTTCAAACAATCCGTGGAGAATAGAATCAGCCTGTCACTCTCCGGCGTTATAGCCGAGGCGTGCAACCTGGTGGCTGGCGAGGCTTTGCGCCGTCGTATCCGGATCGACTTCGATATGGAAGGCAAGCTTCCACCTATCGCGGTCGACCGCATCCAGATCCAGCAGGTCCTGGTCAATCTCATCCGCAATGGCATGGAGGCAATGGAGGCTGTCGCAGGGGAAAAAGTTATCGACGTGCTCGCCCATCGCGTGGGCAGTGAGGTGCAGACAGAAATAGGGGATCGGGGAGACGGCATCGAGTTCCCGGATCAGATCTTCGAACCTTTCTTCACGACGAAAGAGAACGGAATGGGCATGGGTCTTGCGATTTGCCGTTCGATCGTCGAGGCGCATGGCGGGCGTTTATGGGCCGAGAAGAATGAGCCGCGTGGCGCGCGGTTCATTTTCACCTTGCCGATCGTTGGGAAAGCGGTGCCATGATAACGGATGGCCATGTTGTTTTCATCGTCGACGATGACGAACGCATCAGGGAGGCGCTCGGCGAACTCCTGGACACCCACGGCATGCGCGCCATCTCGTTCGGTTCAGCGGGCGATTATGTGAACGCCGAGAGACCGGATCTACCTGCCTGCCTGATACTCGACGTTGAACTGCCCGATATAAACGGTCTCGAACTGCAGCGGCAGATCGCGGAAGGTGATCATCCCCCGATCGTTTTCATTACCGGCCATGGCGATATTCCCTCGTCGGTGCGAGCGATCAAGCACGGTGCGGTAGATTTCCTCACCAAACCGTTCAGCGACGCGGACCTTATGACTGCCGTGCACACGGCAATTTCCGAAGATCGGCGAAAGCGATCGGAGCGGGCGGAAATCGGCATGCTGAAACAACGCTATCTCGAACTGACGCCACGCGAACGCGACGTGTTGCCGCTCGTGGTCAGCGGCCTGCTCAACAAGCAGGCAGCATCTCAACTCGGAATCAGCGAAGTGACACTGCAAATCCATCGGAGGAACGTAATGCAGAAAATGGCGGCAGCATCGCTCGCCGACCTCGTGCGCATAGCAGAGCGATTGGGAATACCGATCACCCATTCGCGCCGTGCGGGAGGAAATTGAGCATGGAGAATACAAGACCTATCATCGCGGTGGTCGATGACGATCCACGGCTGCTCGAGTCGCTGGAGGAGCTACTGGAATCCGCCGGCTATGCAGCCTGCTGTTTTCGATCAGCGGAGTATCTGCTCACTCGCGGCCTATCGAACCTGGATTTGTTGATCACTGATATTGGCATGCCGGGCACGAACGGCTTTGAGCTTCGTGACATCGTTAACAAGGCGCGTCCAGAGTTACCGGTATTCCTGATCACCGGCCGCCACGAGATCGCCGACCAGGGCCGTGCGCAGGGCATCAGCGGCTTTTTCCGCAAGCCTTTCGATGCGCCCGCCCTGCTCATTGCAATAGGGGAAGCCTTGCAAAAATCAAAAAATGGAGGGTGATATGCGAATGAACCAGCCGCTCCGGAGATCCGCACCGCTGTCGCGGCAGCATGAGAATGACACAAGTGAGCCCGTTGTCGTCATCGTAGATGACGATGCGGCCGTTCGCGAGGCCTTGTCGGAGCTGATCCTCTCGGCGGGTTTTCAGCCCGTGAGCTTCGCCTCTACCCGTGAAGTGCTTGACGCCAACATACTGGACAGCCCTGGCTGCCTCATCCTTGACGTGCGCATGCCTGGGGCGAGCGGCCTTCATCTGCAGAACCATCTGGCGGAGAGCGGCAATGCAAAGCCAATCATCTTCCTGACTGGACATGGTGATATTCCCATGACCGTGCAGGCGATGAAAGCCGGCGCCGTCGATTTTCTCACCAAGCCGGTGCGCGACCAGACGCTGCTTGATGCGGTAATCGTCGGCCTTGCACTCGACGCTTCGCGGCGGGCCAAAGCCCTGGTCGTCAAGCGTAACATCGAACGCCTTGGAACGCTGACGCACCGCGAGCGCGAGATCTTGGGTGAAGTGGCGCGGGGGCGGCTCAGCAAGCAGATCGCCTTCGACCTCGGAATAAGCGCGGTCACGGTCAAGCTGCACCGCGCCAACGTCATGCGTAAGATGGAGGCCGGGTCGATAGGCGAGTTGATCAGGGCGTGGGAGACGCTGCCCGTGGCAATGCGCGAGGTTGGCGGCCCCCGGTTCTGACGGGATCGACCCAGCCAAGGACACCGGTGTCGCCGATGGCATGTTTTGTACTCACATCGCTTCGATGGCCCTCGCCTCACGGGCTATGAAGTCGCAGAACAATTTGACGCGTAAGGGAACGGTGCGGCCGAAGGCGTGCAACGCATTGAATGGCAGGCTCGGAAGCGCGATCTTCGGCGCAACGGCAATAAGAGCGCCCGCTTGCAACTCCTTCGTCACTAGGCATCGCAGCAAATAGGCAGCACCCAGCCCGGCGAGCGCCGCCTGGATGAGTGCGGCGCCGGAATCGCAATCTACGCGACCGGCGGGAACAAAGCTGCTGCCGTCCGCCAGACGTACAGGCTGGATTGAGCCGGCGAGCACGTAACGGGCAAAGGGCACGGCTGCCAGATGTTCGACGGGCAACGGATTGCCCAAGGTCTCAAGAAAACCCGGAGATGCGACGATCGCCATCGGCAAATTGGCCAGATGGCGGACTATCAAATCTCCTTGTGTCGGATTGCCAGCACGCAACACGAGATCGTAGTCCTCCCGGATCAGATCGACGAAGCGATCAGTAAGGCCGATATCGAGATGCAAGTTGGGATTGTCAGCCGCAAAGCCTGTAAACAGCCGAGGCAGAAGCAGAGGTGCCAGCTCACTTGGCATGCTGACGCGCAGGCGGCCGGCGAGTGGAGAGCCCGCGCCGATTGCCTCATCGCTCGAATCCAGATCCCGCAAAAGCGGAGCAATCCGTTCGAAGAAAATCTGGCCGTCCTGCGTCAACGTCAGGGCGCGGGTGGAGCGCAGGAAGAGACGCGAGCCGATCTTTTTTTCAAGCCTCGCCACGCTCTTCGAGACCGCCGATGGCGTCGTATCGAGAGTGCGTGCCGCAGCGCTAAAGGAACCGGCCTCCACCGTTCGTACAAAGGCCATCAATCCAGAAGTCTCGTTCAGCAGGTTCGGCATTTGCAACTCCGCGGCACAGATCATATGCCTGCCCATGATCTAATGGATGAGAGTACCGACGTTTATCTCAAGCTCCGTTGAAAGGAGATAAACAATGAAACATCTCAAAGACAAGGTCGCCGTTATCACCGGCGGCAATAGCGGCATCGGCAGAGCGACCGCCAAGCTTTTTGCTGAAGAAGGCGCGAGGGTCATCATCACCGGCCGGCGCCAGGATGTCGTCGACGAAGCGGTGCGCGATATCGGTCATCATGCCATTGGCGTCGTGGGCGACGTTGCCGACCTCCAACATCATCACGATGTGCTGGACATGGTGGAGAACCATTTTGGCGGCCTCGATATCTATATTGCCAACGCCGGGGTCATCAACCTCACTGCGTCCCACAACGTGACACCGGAAGACTTCGATCGGCATTTCGCCATCAACACGCGCGGCGTGTTCTTCGGCGTACAGACGATTGCACCGTTGATCCGCGATGGCGGCAACATCATCGTCACGAGTTCGCTGGCGGCGACAAAGGTGTTGCCGGACCACGCGGTTTACGCCGGTTCGAAGGCCGCCGTCGCCGCTTTTGCCAAGAATTGGGCGCTCGAATTCAAGGCACGGCGCATCCGCGTCAATGTGCTTAGTCCTGGGCCGGTCGAGACGGAAATCCTCGGCAAGCTCGGCGTCTCAGAGGCCGGACGTCCCGAATTCGAGGATCAGATGGCATCGCTCATTCCCGCAGGGCGGATGGGCCGGCCGGAGGAGCTGGCGCGCGCCGCGCTCTTCCTCGCCTCAGATGCGGGCAGCTTCATCAATGGGATCGAACTTCATGCTGACGGGGGCATGGCCCTGGCCTGAAAGACTCGGAAAACGCCAAATGGAGGCGCTCCCGGCAGTTAGTCGGGAGCAGAGACCGACCAGACACGAAACCAACGACACAAAGCAGCAATCAGTCGAACAAACACGGCCTCTCCTGGCGGTTATGGTTACCTTAAATACCCGAAAATCTTTTGTTTTCAGAATGGTTGGTCAGCGGAGACCGCTTTCGGGGTGCCATGGGGTATTGGTTCTGATTAGGATAGCGCAAGAGCCGGTGTGGCTACCTAGCTTGCAAAACGCTTGTCACTCGCGTGCCCTTCACTCGCATATGGAAGTGAGTTGCCGGATTGATTTTATGACCAGCAACCCTGTTTCGCCGTTGGCAGCGGTGCGGGTTCGGTTTTATATTCCAGACGCCAAAAGGGCTCCGAGTTTCCTCGGAGCCCTTGGGAGGTCAACAGCCCGATACCTGAGGGCCTTGTTTCAGAGCTTGCGCGTGCCAAGCCACTTCACCATTGCCGGATCGCGGTGATCGAAGAAGCTGCTGGCCTTCTGGTCAAGCGAACCGATCGCTGCGACGTCTTCCTGATCCAGTTCGAAGTCAAAGACCGAAAAGTTCTCAGCCATCCGCTCTTTGCGCACAGACTTCGGGATGGCGACGATGTTGCGTTGGATCAGCCACCGGAGCACGACCTGCGCGATACTTTTCCCATGCTTCTTGCCGATCGACTGCAAGAGCTCGTTCGTGAACAGCCCGTTCTTTCCCTCCGCGAAAGGTCCCCATGCTTCGGGTTGAACGTTGTATTCCTGAAGCAGCTTCTGCGCGTCTTCCTGGTGATGGAACGGATGGATTTCGATCTGATTGACGGCGGGGACGATCTCGTTGTGAAGCACGAAATCCAGCAAGCGGTCGGGATAGAAGTTGCTGACACCGATCGCGCGGATGCGACCCGCCTTATACAGCTCTTCCATCGCACGCCAAGCGCCATAGACATCACCAAAAGGCTGGTGGATGAGCCAGAGGTCCAGATAGTCGAGCTGCAGCT
Organism: Agrobacterium sp. LAD9; assembly: GCF_003031125.1. Lineage (NCBI taxonomy): Bacteria > Pseudomonadati > Pseudomonadota > Alphaproteobacteria > Hyphomicrobiales > Rhizobiaceae > Agrobacterium > Agrobacterium sp. LAD9. Next base: position 120,910 of record NZ_PHGS01000019.1, read on the forward strand.
TGTTCAGGGAACGTTCGAAAGCGGCCTTCGCGCCCTCGTATGTCGCGTCCTCGATCCAGAGCTTGGTCGTGACAAACAGATCACTTCGATCAATGCCGTGGTTGCGGATCGCCGTGCCGACGGATTCTTCGTTGCCATATGACGTTGCGGTGTCGAGCAGACGATAGCCGACATCGATCGCGTCATGGACGCTGCGCTCGCACTCGGCAGGATCGGGCACCTGGAAGACGCCGAAGCCAAGTATCGGCATCTCGATCCCGTTGTTCAGGGTGACTGTGGGAACGGTTTTGGTCATGTCATTTCCTTTTATCCAAGGCGGGCGCCGGCGCACCCCGCCTGTTTCACTTTCCGACACGCGCCTGAAGATGCGCGGGGTATCTGTCGCCGACGATGTCAATCTTCGCGAGTGCGTCCGCGATCTCGGAAGCATCGCTGGCGGTGAGCTCTACGGTTGCCGCGCCGAGGTTTTCTTCCAGGCGATGCAGCTTGGTGGTGCCGGGGATCGGAACGATCCATTCCTTTTGAGCCAGCAGCCATGCGAGCGCGATCTGGGCGGGCGTGACGCCTTTCGCCTCGGCTATCTGTGTCAGGGCCGCCACGAGCGCCTGGTTGGCTTTGAGTGCCTCCGTCTGGAACCGTGGAACGATACTGCGGAAGTCGCCAGGGCCGAAGGTGGCGGTCGCGTCAATCTTGCCCGTGAGGAATCCTTTGCCGAGCGGGCTGAAAGGCACGAAGCCGATACCGAGTTCATCGAGCGTCGGAATGATCTCGTTCTCGGGTTCGCGCCAGAACAGGGAATATTCGCTCTGAAGCGCCGTCACTGGCTGCACGGCATGCGCCTTGCGGATGGTCTGAGCGCCAGCTTCCGACAACCCGAAATGCCTGACCTTGCCCTCGGCGATCAGGTCCTTGACGGTTCCGGCAACATCCTCGATCGGAACGTTCGGATCGACGCGATGCTGGTACAGGAGGTCGATGACCTCGGTCCGGAGCCGCTTCAGCGATCCCTCAACCGATTGGCGGATGTAGTCGGGTCGGCTGTTCATATGCTGACCAGCGTCCGGGCTCGGAAGTTCGAACCCGAACTTGGTGGCGATGACGACCCTGTCCCGGATCGGTTCGAGAGCCTCGCCAACAAGTTCCTCGTTCGTGAACGGCCCGTAGACCTGAGCGGTATCAAAGAAGGTGACGCCACGATCATGGGCGGCGCGGATGAGCTTCACGGCATCCTTGGTGTCAGTCGCGGCTCCGTAGCCGTGGCTGAGCCCCATACACCCGAGGCCGAGAGCGGATACTTCCAAAGTTCCGAGTGTTCGCTTTTGCATTGTCATTCTCCTTGATCAGGCCACGCATTTGGTTGGCGCGGCTTCTTCTTCGGACAGAGCCTGCCGCCGGGCGGTAGGATCAGGATGATCGCGAGGATCGCGGTCTTGTTCGATGGAGAGGCAGTCATGTTTCCGTCAGGCATTGCAGCCCCGTTGACTTCCTTGGCTTGAACCGTCCTGCACGGCGAAGCCGCATTGTGATGATGGAAAGATAGCTCTTGCCCACCATGTCGATTAGGGGCAGTAATCGGGATGAAGCTATAAGGACACCTAATGAATGCCGCAGGAGAATTTCAACGATCTGGTCGCTTTCGTAATGGTCGCACGCGAGGAAAGTTTCACTCGCGCCGCTTTGAAGCTTGGCGTTTCGCAGTCGGCCCTTAGCCAGACTGTCCGCGGCCTTGAAGAGCGGCTCGGCATTCGGCTGCTGACGCGGACGACGCGACGGGTATCCCCGACGGCTGCAGGTGATCGTCTTCTTCAGACAGCGGGACCCAGGTTTGAAGAAATTCAGGCGGAACTCGCGGCGCTCAGCGAGATGCGGGACAAGCCGGCTGGAACGGTCCGGATTACGGCGGGCGAGCATGCTGCGGTCTCGGTCCTTGCTCCGGCGCTCGAAAAATTCCTGCCCGAAAATCCGGATGTCAACGTCGAGATCACTGTCGACTACGGCCTCACCGATATTGTCGCCGAACGTTACGACGCGGGTGTCCGGCTCGGTGAGCAACTGGCGAAAGACATGATCGCCGTGAAAATCGGCCCGGAAATGCGGATGGCGGTTGTGGGAGCGCCTTCCTATTTCCAGCAGCATCCGTGGCCCGATATTCCGCAGGACCTGACGGCGCACAACTGCATCCAGATCCGGATGCCTACTTATGGCAACATCCTTGCATGGGAATTCGAGAAGGACGGCCACGAACTCAAGGTCCGGGTTGAAGGCCAGATGGTATTCAACAACATTGCAATGCGTCTTGATGCCGTGAGGCGGGGCCTCGGTCTCGCCTATATGCCCGAAGACCTCGTGGAAGACGATATTGCGCAGGGCAAACTCATCCGTGTCCTTGAGGACTGGTGCATGCCGTTTGCGGGTTACCACCTCTATTTTCCTAACCGTCGGCACGCCTCTCCGGCATTTGCCCTAGTCGTAGACGCTCTACGATACCGTAGGTAAAGTGGTTATCAACCGTTCGTGATTAATAAGTACGGCTAATATCTTCAATCGGAAATAAGTATCTAATCAACAGAATGCCGCTCGCGTAGCCTTCTTCCAACTTCATGTTGCAAGGCAGGTGTATCGAGCATGTTCTCCAGAACTCTTTCAGCCATCGCATTTTCCGCTCTCAGTCTGTCTTCAGGTGCGGTCTATGCCCAACCCGCCTCCAAGGTGGAGCCTCTTGTCGTGGAGCAGCAGGGCAGCTTCGCGGTTGGCGGCACGGTGTCGGCCACGCCCGGAACCTACAACAACAACGCTCCGACCGCCGAGGGCCAGACTCTTCACGGCGATCACGCCTACGTCTTCTATCAGGTGCCCGAGAACCCGAAACCGCTGCCGATCGTCATGCTCCACGGAGCCTTTCAGTCGGGCCGTTCCTGGGAGACCACGCCGGACGGCCGAGAAGGTTTCCAGAACATCTTCTTGCGCCGCGGGTATCCCGTCTATCTGGTGGATCAACCGCGTCGTGGCCGCGCGGGCAACAGCACCGTGGCGACAACGATCGAGCCGACGCCATACGACCAGTTATTCTTTGACCAGTTCAGGATTGGCAAATGGCCGGACTATTTCGACAACGTCCAGTTCTCGCGTGATCCCGAAACGCTGAACCAGTTCTTCCGCTCGGTCACGCCCAACACAGGGCCGTTCGATGCAAACATGATCTCGAACGCCATGTCGGCCCTGTTCGCAAGGACCGGACCGGGAATCCTGTTCACGCATTCGCAGGCGGGCGGACCGGGCTGGCTGACGGCGATCAAGAACCCGAACGTCAAGGGCATCGTAGCACTTGAGCCGGGCAGCGGGTTCATCTTCCCCGAAGGCGAGCTCCCCGCCGATATGCCGAGCGCCGCCGGTACACTCAAGGCCGAGGCAGTTCCCGCCGCGGACTTCGAAAAGCTCACCAAGCTGCCGATCGTCGTCTACTACGGCGACAATTTCCCGATCGAACCGACCGAGGAACGCGGGCAGGACAACTGGCGTGTGCGCCTGGCGATGGCGAAGCTCTGGGTCGACACCATCAACAAGCACGGCGGCGATGCGACGCTCGTGCACCTGCCGGATATCGGCATCAAGGGCGGCACCCACTTCCTGATGTCGGACCTGAACAACGTCGAGATCGCCGATCAAATCTCGAAATTCCTCGCCGACAAGAAGCTGGACTGAACCACCGATCCGTTCGCGTGAAACAGCCGTTCGCGCATTCACAATCAGACAAGGAGCCTGACGATGGCGAACGAAATCATCAACAGAAAGAGACGCGAGTTTCTCGAAGCATCGGCTCTCGTCATCTCCGGTGCAATTTTAGGAGTGGCAACCATGACGACCACCCAGGCAGTCGCAGCCAACTACAGGCAGAACCCTTTTACGCTCGTCTATGACGGCGCGATCACCAAGAACGAATCCGGCAAGGTGAATATCCACCCGGTGACGTACAAGCTGAACGGCCTCGATATCGTCGCCAACATTTATACTCCGGCCAATTATGACCCGGCCAAGAAATACCCCGCAATCGTGCTTGCGCATCCCAACGGCGGTGTGAAGGAGCAAACGACGGGCCTCTATGCCCAGCATCTGGCAGAGCGAGGCTTCATTACGATCACGGCTGATGCCGCCTATCAGGGTGGAAGCGGTGGTGCACCGCGCAGCGTCGACAAGCCTCAACATCGCATCGAAGATATCCACGGGATGGCGGATTTCATCAGCAGCTTCCCCGGCGTCGACACGGCGCGGCTGGGCTTATTCGGCATCTGTGGCGGCGGTGGCTATTCGCTGGCGGCAGCAAAGACCGACAAGCGCTTCAAGGCTGTGGCGACGCTCAGCATGTTCAATTCGGGCCGTGTCCGCCGCAACGGCTTCCAGGACAGCCAAATGGACACGATCCAGCAACGCCTGCAACAGGCCTCGGCCGCCCGCGCACAGGAAGCGGCCGGCGGCAAGGTCCTCTATTCCGGAGATGCCGATCTGACGGATGCACAGATCGAAGCGCTTCCTTTCGACCTCTATCGGCAGGGTTACCACTACTACTGGCGTACCCACGCCCATCCGGGTTCGACCTTCAGGTACACGACGAGCAGCCTTATGGACCTGATGCGGTGGGACGCGACGGACGAGATCGCACTCATCGACGTGCCGCTCCTGATGATTGCAGGCAGCGAAGCCGACACCCTCTATATGACCGAGGATGCGTTCTCCAAGGCCACGGGCACCAAGGACAAGGAATTGTTCAAGATCGAGGGAGCCAGGCACATCGAGACCTATTGGGTTCCCGAATATGTCGAGGCGGCTCTGTCCAGACTGAAGCCGTTCTTCGACCGTTACCTCGATTCTGCGTAACGGTTCTCAGGCGCGCCAAGCGCCTTCTGCCCCATCATCGTCAGAAGCCGATGGACTGAATTATCGAGAGGAAATCAACTTGAAGAAACTCATGTCGGGAATTCTCAGCGCAGCCGTCGTCTTTGGAGCCGGAGTGGAGACAATCATGGCACAAGAACCAGCATCGAATCTCGAGAGCGCCCGTTCGCGAACTCAGCAACTGATGGGCGATATCGCACCCAAGCTGGCGGAATTGACGGATGACGTCCTCTACGCGGATGTATGGGAGCGGCCGCAGCTTTCTCAACGAGACCGCAGCCTGGTAACGGTCGCGGCGCTGATCACCCTCAACCGTCCTGACCAGCTTCGTTCACATCTCGTTCGCGCCAAGGCCAACGGCCTGACCGAAGAGCAGCTCGTCGAGACCATCACGCACATGGCGTTCTATTCCGGCTGGCCGAGCGCTGTGTCGGCGGTGGCGATCGCCAAGGATGTCTTCGCAGAGAAGTAGATCACGGTCGAGCCCGCACGGCCCTTACCATGACAGGTATCCCATGAACATGAAGACCCTTATGACTATTGCCATGTCTCTAGGCGCGTCCACTGCTTTCGCCGAACCCGACAAGAGCGTGACGGTAACCCGAGCCGGTAGCCAATCATCGACGGCTGGTCCGTCGACCAACTTTACCGGAGCCGTCCGGGTTGATTCCCGTTTTTCCGCGACTGCCCCGGCCACGGTCGGTGGGGCCACGGTGACATTCGAACCCGGCGCGCGCACTGCCTGGCACACCCATCCTCTTGGCCAGACCCTGATCGTCACGGCAGGCGTCGGCCTCGTCCAGCATTGGGACGGCGAAGTGCAGGAAATCCGCCCGGGTGACATCGCCTGGATACCGCCAGGCGTGAAGCACTGGCACGGCGCAACGGCGACCACCGGAATGTCGCATATCGCGATTTCCGAGGTACTGGACGGCAAGTCGGTCGAGTGGATGGAACACGTTTCCGACGAACAATACGCGCGGTGACCTCTGGTGCCACGTCGATCGAAGAGGTTTCTATGAAGAAAATAATCGGTGGCATAGGTGGTGCGGCTCTGTCTGGACTGATGGTCCTCTTGGTTGGGATGCAAGTCCACGCTGAACCGACGCGCGCTACGATGCCTGACATCGACAAGCTTGTTCACTACACGACCGTCGAGCGGGGCGAGGTGACCGAGCACATCATGACGACCCGCGAGGCGATCGAGGCCGTCAAGCGCGGAGAGCCGATTCCAAACGGCACCCATGTGGCGCTCGTCGATTACCGCGACGGCAAGGTCTTCCGCTACTTCATCATGGAAAAAGGTGAGGGCTGGGGACAGGACTACGACGAGAACCGACGCACGGCCGACTGGCAGTTCCAGTGGTTCAAGCCTGATGGCACGATCAATGCGGAAGAGAACACCGCGCGCTGCCAGCGGTGCCACACGTCGCGCTCGGACAGGGACTTTCTCTACACCTATAACGACATGCGCCGGTTCGAGTTTGAATGAGCAGGATCTTCCGTATCCGCCTGTTGCTGGACCTCTTGGCGGTTGTCCTGATCATCGCGTGCCTTGCCTATTGGTGGCTCGACAACCTGTCGCACGAGCTGTTCGGGACAGTGCTGTTCGCGCTCGTCATCGTCCATAACGTGTTCAACAGACGCTGGTACGGCGGCGTGGCGAAGCGGAAGATGGATGCTGTCCGCTTCGTGAATCTGGTGACGATCGCCTGCCTCGCCATAGGCATGACGGTGATGCTCATCACGAGCCTTCTGATTTCGCGGAACATTTTCCCATTTATGGCAATCGACGGAGCCTTTGCTGTCCGGGAGATGCACATGTTCGCCGCATACTGGGTCCTGCTGATCATTGCGATACATCTGGGGACGCGATGGCAGGTGGTGATGAATGCCGGCCGAGAACTGTTCGGCATTTCGGGCCCGAACATCTACCGCACGACGGCCTTGCGGCTGATGGCACTGTTCATCGCCACGTGGGGTTTGAAAAGCTGCTTCGAAATGGCGTTGGGGACAAAGCTGATGCTGCAGTATTCCTTGGACATGTGGGATTTCAACGAGGCGTCACTGGGGTTCTTTCTCAATTATGGCGCCATCGTTGGCATGTTCGCATGCGGGACGCATTATGGGCTCAGACTGGCGCGGCGACCAGAGCGAGGTACGTCACAAGGTCTGCTTTGACGCGAACCTGCTGCTTCGTCGATCGGTTATTATGTGCGCTTTCGGGAGTGCCAGCTGGGTATTGGTCCTGATTAGGATAGCGCAAGGGCCGACGTGGCTACCTAGCTTGCCAACGCTTGTCACCCGCGTGCCTTCACTCGCATATGGAAGTGCGTAGCGGGTCCGCTTTTATATTCCGGACGCAAAAAAGGGCTCGGAGTTGTCTCGGAGCCCTTTGATATGTTTGGTAGGGTTTGGTTGCGGGGGCCTGACTGCATGGAGACTTGTAAATTCTCAGCCTCAAGTCTGCCCTGCATCGACAGTTTCCGTTTTAATCAGAAACGGTGATTGTGCACAGTAATCTCGTCGGCGGAAGGGGCGGAGAACGGTCTGTCCGGTTTAGATAGCCAAGTTGCTAAAGCAGTCGTTCACGGTCGAGCGGGAAACCAGAACTTGCATTAGATTTATTCAGAGAATAACCCGATTTCCCGCATCTGTATTGACGTTAGAGAAGCCTCGATTTGCTTGATCTGCTCTGCGATGACCTCCGATCGTTCGGCGGAAATCATCCTGTTGAATTGGTCCCAAGCCCGCTGGATCTCCGACGAACCAACGTCTTGCAACGTCACAGGTTCTTCCTCTGACAACATTCGCAAATCCAAGGCTAAGTCGAGGAATTCGCTTGCGAGATGTGGATAGTTCTCAATGTTGCGCTGAATCGTAACGGGGCTATGGTTGGTTCGACCGAAAAGGCCAGCATGACCTCCTCGTCATTCGGTGTTGCGTTGGATTTATTCATTGGTCATCTCCCTCCAGCGCGATCCTCACAGCCTTATGGGCTTCTATCGCGCTTCTGCCGGGCGGTCTGCTCCCCGCAACCTACAATGCTGCCTATCGTACTGACCGCTGGATCGCTTGACGTAAATGGCACACCCGCCCAATCAAGTATCAGCACCTGACGCTGATCATCAGGTAGAGCATTAATCGCAGTCCGCATGCGAATTCGGTATATCGGGTCTGAATATTTTCCAGAGTTAAACGGATTAAAACCGGGCTCCGACGTCTGGATTCTATCAATAGCCTCGGCATCATCGGGAAGAGCCGTTTCGCGCCCGCTCTCCTTGTATTCCTTAGACAGCGCCGTTCGCCGGAGAGCCGCTAAAGCAGCCGTGAATTTTATCTCGAAAAAGTCGAGGCGTTCGTCGTAGCCGTTGTAGTCTTGCGCCAGTATCTCCGCGAACCTGCCAAGCGCTGCGGACGCCGCCCGTTCTTCCATCTCCACGAGCGGTCCAGTCTCGCGCCGCCAACCGCCAGGCAGTGCCTGTTGACACGCAGGAAAAGAATCTTCCAAATCCTCTCGTAATTCCGAGGCGAATTGCCCTTAAACTTCCGAAGGAAATGCAGTACGCACTCCGAGCGAACATAGTCCGGATCTTTATTATCCAGGATCGAGATACGCCGGATACGCTCTTCTTCGGTGACGGCCGACAGTTCATTGATCTGAATTTCGACTTCGGGGGACGCATATAACCGGCACCTCCCGTCTTCTTGCACAATGGTTCCGCCATCTATACCTGCCCATGGGTCGAACTTTTGAGCTTAAACAGTTTGCTTCAATCCTTCGAACAATATCAACTAAAGGTAAAAATATTCCAGATATACTCAATCACAGATGGTCGGTTCAAGCAGTTCTGATGGAAACGTTTGCTGCTATCGGCAGCTCCGGCGAGACGCAATAGACGCGCGCGGCCTGAGCTCGAGACAACTGGCCAACGGTCACCGCCAAGGCCATTTCCTCTCGACGCAATGGTATCAGTCGTGCATTCTTGTGAATGCTCATTCGGAGCGATCCTGAAAACTGAAGTGTGGTAACTCCAGTCTCCTAAATCCGTTCCGAATGGATAACCTGCTGAAAGCTCACACTTAGAGCGGCTTATCAGCCTCCGGCGAAAATGCACCGGAAGTTGATTGGTCAAGCCTCCTCGCCCCTAACAGGGCCTGTGTTCTGTCAATCTCGCGTCTTAGAAGTTCCAGCACGTCAACAACCCCCTGCTCGCCGCCGACAGCAAGACCGAACAAAGCGGCGCGGCCGATCATGACCGCACTCGCGCCCAACGAGATTGCCTTCACGATGTCGCTGCCACGCCGGATGCCGCTATCCAAAATGATCGGAGCGTTGATACTGGAGAAGCGAGGCAGAACGTCGACAGGTGGGGGCGCTATATCGAGTTGGCGGCCGCCATGGTTGGAGACAACAACGGCATCAACCCCGAGGCCGACAGCACGCTGAGCATCGTCGGGGTTTAAAAGCCCCTTCACCAGAAGACGACGGGGCCAGCGATCACGCAGACGTTTCAAATCGTCCCAATCAAAGCTCGCATCCATCTTGCGGGAGAGCAGTGCTGCCTGAGTGTTGGGATCTGTGACTGTATCCGTGGCGAGATTGGCCATTGATGGCGCGCCATGCCGGCCAACATCCCAGAGCCAACGCGGATGGCAAAGGACATCGACGATTGTCCTGGGACGAAACCGGAAGGGCATCACGAAATTGTTCCGCTCATCACGCTCCCGCTTGCCGCCCATCGCAACATCCACGGTCAGAACCAGATGGCTGAAGTCCGCCGCAAGCGCCCGATCCACCAATTGGTCGGCGAAATCGCGGTTCATCACATAAAGCTGAAACCACAGATCGCCGTTCGACGCCTTGGCAACCTCCTCAATGGAATTATTCGAGGCCGTTGACAGCGCGAAAGGGATACCCAATCTGGAAGCAGCCTTGGCAAGCAAAATATCGCCGTCGCGGCGGTAAAGGCCGTTAAGGCCGGTTGGTGCGATAACGATCGGCATCGGTAGGCGTTGCCCGAACCAGTCGACGCTCTGATCGCGAACGGAGACATCATTGAGCAGGCGCGGCGTCATTTTAATCGCCTCGAAGGCGCTGCGGTTTGCCTTGAGGGCGATCTCATCTTCCGCGCCGCCATCCAGATAGTCAAAGACAAAGCGCGGCAACCGGCGCCGCGCCTCCTTCCTATATTCCTCGACGTTGAGAAGGCGCATCAGGGTGCGATCCGGATTTCGACGAGAGCCTGGGTCCTGTGTAGCGAGACCTGCTCGATCGCGGCTGCCAAAACCGTGTCGAGATCCTCGGCGCGGTCCACCCTGGCGGTCCAGGCACGGCTTGCCGCAGCCACCTTGGTGAAATCAGGCGTCGGCGCAAGCGAAACCAGCGGCATGGTGTTTGCCTTCGAGGCATAACCATCCGGATAAACACCGAGCACGGACTGGCGCACCGCCCCCCATTCGGAATTGTTAAGAACCAGAATAAGCAGCGGGATCTCCGCCGCTTCCGCAATCTGATGGCAGGCAACCGGGTTGGAGAACATGTAGGAACCGTCCCCCATCGTGGCGACAATCAACCTGTCTGGCTGCGCGAGTTTCATGCCGAGCGCCGCGGGAAAGCACCAGCCTAGACCGCCGGAATGCGGCTCCTGAAACCAGGTGTCGGCCGAGCGCAATGTCAGTTCCTCGAGCGGCGCGCCAAGCTCTGAAAGCACCGCCGCGTCCATTCCCTCGATCGCCTTGGAGAGGCGGGTACTGACAAACGCCTTGGTCATGACGGGGCCACGGCCTGCGGCGGCTCGTTCGAGGATCATTGCGCGGCGCTTGGAGGAAGCGATCGTGACCTTGGCGCGGCGGGCATCGCGATCCTTTTCCGTCTGCGGCAGGAAACCGGAAACGGCGCCAGCGAGTTCAATGATGACATCGGCCGTATCGCCGACAAGTGCCAGATCGCAGGGGAAATTGCGCACCGGAAAGCGCGCATAAAGCGGATCTTCGCCGATATGAACGACCTTGCAGCCCGGCTTCAGCTCGTGAATGTCCGGCGACCACGGCGCCAGGCTATCGATTACCAGCACGAGATCGGCCTCAGCGAGCCAGTCAGCAGGGTCGCCGCCCACCGCCATCGGATGGTCGGTCGGCGCAGCAAGCTGGATCGCCCAATATTGGCAAATCGCAATGCCCCAATCTTCGGCGAGGCGCGACAATGTTGCAAAGCCTTCGGACGACCCTGCACCGCGCTGCGCGATGATCAGCGGGTTCTTTGCCTCGCTGAGGAGCCTCGCGGCCGCCTCGATGTCGGCGCGGCGCGGTCCTGCACTGGCTGCGGCAATCTTTGCCGGCACCTCGAGTTGGTCCGAAGGGCATGGCTCACAGAGCACCTCACGCGGCAAGCTTAAATAAACCGGTCCACGCGGCGTGGAATTCGCAACCGCGAAGGCGCGATCAACGATGTCCACGGCCTGTTCAGGGAATTTCAGCTCGTAGTCCCATTTAACGGTTTCGCGGATCATCGCGGCCTGATCGCGCATTTCCTGGCCCCAGCCGATCGGTACGGTTCGTGCACCAAGCCGCCCCTTCTCCACGACGGGCGTCCGTCCGGAAAAAAGCAGCATCGGAACGTGTTCGGTCGCGGCATTGATCGCGCCAATAGCGCAGTTGGCGAGACCGACATTGGTATGCGCCATCACCGCCTGTGCGCGTCCCGTCGCCAGATAATAGCCGTGCGCCATACCCATGGCCGCATTTTCGTGAGGAATGACGATCGCCTTGGGCAATGGTATCTGCTTGGCCGACGCTTCCGCCAGCCCCTCGATGATTGGCGGGAAATCCGTGCCGGAATTGGCGAAGATGTAATCGACGCCAACAGCCTTCAGGCGCGCCAGCAGAGCGCCTCCGGCGGTAATAGTAGCAGGCTTGGTATCCGTCATGAATCGACTCGCTTTCGTATTTTAGAGATGGGCCGGAAGCCATGTCGCCAGAATGGGAAAGGCGATCAGCAGCCCAAGGCGGATAAGGTCGGTGACGATGAACGGCGCCACGCCCTTGAAAATTCGGGAAAAGGTCAATTCCGGCACAACGCTCTTGATGACGAAGACGTTCATGCCAACCGGCGGGTGGATAAGCCCGAGTTCCACCGTCATGACGATGATGACAGCAAACCAGATCGGGTCGAAACCAAGCGAGAGAATGACCGGATAGACGATCGGGACTGTCAGGATGATCATCGCCATCGCATCCATCAGGCAGCCCAGGATCAGATACATCAAGAGAATCAATGCCAGGACGCCGTACGGACCCAGGCCAAGACTACCGAGAAACGCTGTCACCTTTTGCGGCGTCCCGGTGATCGTGAGGAAATAGCCGAAGATCAGGGCGCCGATCAGGACTGTGAAAACGGCCGCTGCGGTTCGTGTGGCCTGCAGTAGCGAATTGAGTATCTTTTCCCGGTCGAGCCTGCGCCGCAGAACACCGATGATGAAAGCACCGCCGGCGCCGACGCCACCCGCCTCAGTGGGCGTGAAGAGACCACCATAAAGACCGCCGATGACGAAAAAGAAGAGAGTAAGCGGCGCCCAGATGTCCTTGATGGCATCCAGCCGTTCTTTCCATGAACTCTTGGCGGCGGCAGGCAGCAGGTTGGGGCGTACGAGACCGATGATCACGATGGTCGTCATATACATCAGGATTGCAATGATGCCCGGGATCAGACCTGCCATGAAAAGCTTGCTGATATCCTGCTCGGTGATAATGCCGTAGACGACGAGAACGGTCGAAGGCGGGAACATTGCGCCCAGCGTTCCGCCCGCGGCAATGGTGCCGGCAGCGAAGCTTTCCGGATATTTCAGCCGTCGCATTTCTGGATAGGCGACTGTCGAGAAGGTGGCGGCAGTCGCGACCGACGAGCCGGAAATTGCCGCAAAGCCGCCGCAGGCAAGGATCGTTGCCAGGCCCAGTCCGCCCTTGAGATGGCCGATGAACGTATTGGCCGCCCGGAAAAGCTCGCGGCTCATGCCGGAGTTGGAAACGAACGCACCCATCAGCAGAAACATCGGAATGACGCCGAACGTATAATCCGTCACGGTACGCATGGATGTCTGGCCGATCAATTTCAGGGCCGGGCCAAAGCCCGCGATCACGCCGAAGCCCGTTACACCGACAAGACCCATGGCCATGCCAACGGGAACGCGCAACAGCATCAGCGCAAAGAGCGCGAAAAATCCGGCTACGGCTACGAAATTCTGTGTCATGGCATCACTCCACCGGATTGTCGGCGTGATCCACATTCACGCTTTGCGGATAAAACACGAGACGGAAGGTGCGCACCGCAATGAGCAGAACAGCGGCAACGTCACCAAGCCAGGCAATTAGAAAGAAAGGCCAAACCGGAAGCTGAAGGTCGTAGGTGAGTACGTGCTGGGCTCGGGTCTGGACCACCTTGTCGAACAGCATGATCGTCTGCACCGTCACGACGAACAGCAGCACCACCGTCGCAAAAACATCGATCCAGCGCTTGTATTTCTGGCTGGCATTTTCCCAGACGAGATCGACGGTGATATGGGCGCCACGATAGCTGGTAGCGGCGATACCCCAGAAAATCAGAATGCCGAGAAACATGCGTCCGAAATCGTAACCGTCCGGGATCGCATAGGAAAAGAAATAGCGGAGCATAACCGATATGAAGATGTCGGCGGCCACCAGACCGACAAAACCGGCCGCGATCCATTCTATGCCCGCAATGAAGCGGTCCATGTGGTTCTTGGGTTCCGTAACGGTGGCTGCGGGGCTTTCATGTGTTTCAGGCGTCATGGCTTCCTCCCAATTGCCGTGAGCGATGGGCCGGCCCCGCGCGGGACCGGCCGGAACTGCCTCAGAACGCTGCCTTGTTGTCGGTGAGATTCTTCTTCAGTTTCCCGAGAACCTCAGCTGGGTTCCCGCCCTTCGCCGTCACCTGGCTTTCCCATTTGCTCTGCAACGGAGACACCGCCTTGCGCCATGCCTCAAGCTGTTCCGGGGTCAGCTCAACCACTTCGTGACCGGAAGCAGCCTTCATGCGGGCATGACCGGCATTTTCAAAGGCGGTCCAGGCGGAGGACAATTTGACCGCCCATTCGGTGCTGCAATGGGCATCCAGCACCTTCTTCTGATCGGCGGACGCGTTGTCATACACGTCCTTGTTCATCGACCACGTATAGGCCGTGGTATAGAGCGGAACATCGATCGAATATTTCGTGACCTTGTCTATCCCAAACAGGAACACGGAGTTCCACGGAAAGGTGATGGCATCGGCAATGCCGCGTTCCAGGGCGTCACGCGATTCCGGTGCAGACGCCTGCACGTTCGTTCCGCCAAGAAGCGTCACCATTTCGCCGATGGTCTGCTGCGCCGGGCGAACCTTTAGTCCCTTGAAATCTTCGGGCAGCACAACTTTCTTGACAGAATGCAGGGTGCCCGGGTCGTGAACGAAGGCGAGGCAGAAATGCGTGTCCGCCATCTCCTTGGGCGCATATTCGCGGTACCAGCTATCGACCGCCGCCGTCCCACCAGTGGCATTGGCCACTGTGAACGGAAGCTGCGCGGCGTTGATGAAGGGAAAGCGACCGGGCTGGTAGCCTGGGCTGACATAACCGACATCAGCAATCCCATCGCGCACCATGTCATAGTGGTCGAAAGCCTTGCCGAGCTGTTCGGCAGGGAAGATCGACGACGTGATCGTACCGCCGGAATCCTTTGTGATGCTGTCTGCCCATTCCTGCGCCGATTTGACGAGCGGATGGGTTGGCGGAACCCAAAGCGATATTTTCAGATTGATCGGATTATCTGCCGCGACGGCGGGCGAGATCACGGCCGCCGTAACGGATGCAATCCCCAATGCGGCGACCATCAGGCCACCTTTGAAGGTTCGGTTCAGCATGTCTTCCTCCCTTGCTGAAAAATGCGGGCAAGCCGCTAGCGTTTCCGGCTCCTCCTCGGAAACCGAATTGAACGGGAAATCCCGTGTATAAAAATGTCTTCCAATTATCGGCGATCAGCGGCCAGAACCGACTGATGCCCCCGGCTTGGCTTTATCCCTTGCCGAATGAGCCGACGATCCTCGCCAGAATTGCCACCAGAAGCTCCTTGTCCTTGCCGACGATCTCATCGAGGCGACGGTCATGCTCCTGCGCGAAAGCATGTAGTCGCGAATACATCTCGCGCCCGGCTTTGGTAAGGCTGACACTGTAGCTGCGCTGATCATCCGGATTTTGCCGCCGTTCGATCAGGCCGCGAATGGAGAGTCCCTTCAGCGTTGAAGTCAGGGTGGAGCGGTCGCGGCCGCATACCTTGCTCAATTCTGAAGGGGTCAACTCCTCATATTCGGAAAGGATCGTGAGGATCGAATACCAACCCGGCTTTAGATCCGTCTTCTCCAGCATTGCGCTGAATGCCTGAAACGACACTTCCTGGGCCACGCGCAAGTGATATCCTATGACATCCCTGAAGGCTTCAGGAATGAGAAGGTCGCTATCATTTTGGCTCAGGGCATCCTCGACGGATTTGGCTGATGGTCTCACAAATGCTCTCCGGAATATGTCAGAACGGATAATGCTGCTGCGCGTCTTCCACCGTTATCCAGCGCAGATCGGTGAACTCGGCAATCGCCGCACGACCGCCGAACCGACCGTAACCCGAAGCCTTGACGCCGCCAAACGGCATCTGCGCCTCGTCATGGACGGTGGGACCGTTGATATGGCAGATTCCGCTTTCAATCCGCCGGGCGACCGCCATGGCGCGCTCGACATTCCGGCTGAAGACGGCGGACGACAGACCATATTCCGTATCATTGGCAACGCGGATCGCCTCCTCGTCACCGTTGACACGGATCACGCTCTTGGCGGGACCGAAGGATTCTTCAGAATAGATTCGCATGTCAGGCGTTACGTGATCGACAAGCGTCGCTTCCATGATGGAACCGTTGCGCTTACCTCCGGCCACAAGTGCCGCACCCTTGGCGACGGCGTCGTCGACCATTTCCTGAACCCGTTCGGCCGCTTCAGGCGTCACGAGCGAGCCGAGAACGACGTGACCACGCGGATCACCGGCCGGTAGCGCTCTCGCCTTGGCCGCAAGCTTTTCCACGAAAGCGTCTGCCACTTTGGAGTCGACGATGATGCGCTCTGTCGACATGCAAATCTGGCCTTGGTTCATGTAGGCACCGAAAGCCGCCGCATTGACGGCCGCATCGAGATCCGCATCATCGAGAACCAGGAATGGCGCCTTGCCGCCCAGTTCCAGCAGAACCGGCTTGAGATGTTCGGCCGCAAGCTTGGCGATAATCTTGCCGACGCGGCTTGAGCCGGTAAAGTTGATGCGCTTGACGGCCGGATGGGCAACCAATGCCTCCACAACCTTGGCTGCATCTTCAGGCGCATTCGTAACGATGTTTACGACACCCTTGGGAATGCCCGCTTCGCGCATCACCTCCCCTATCAGGCGATGGGTGCCCGGGCATAGTTCGGAAGCCTTTAAAATGACCGTATTGCCGCAGGCCAACGGCATGGCGATGGCACGCGTACCGAGGATGACAGGTGCGTTCCAAGGCGCGATGCCAACGCAAACACCGGCGGGCTGACGCACGCCCATGGCGATTGTCCCTGGCTTGTCGGACGGAATAATTTCACCGGAGATCTGCGTCGTCATCGCTGCGGCCTCGCGCAGGATATTGGCAGCGAACATGGTGTTGAAGCCACCCCAGGGCGCCGTGGCGCCAGTTTCAGCCGTCATCAGATGGATAAATTCGCCTGCCTTGGAATCCATGACATCGGCAGCTTTCAGAAGCAGCTTGCGTCGCTCGCCCGGCCCCGTAGACGACCACTGCGCGAAGGCAGCGGCAGCGGCGTCTGCGGCGGATCTGGCGTCTTCCACCTGACCTGCCGCTGCTTTGGTCGCTACCTTACCGGTTACAGGATCGATGCGCTCATAAACGCCGCCCGCAAGCGCTGCGCGGTCCTCATTATCGATTAACAGCTGAATCTCATCCATGGTTTTCCTCCTCCGAAGGCGGTTCTGGATCTGCCGGTTTCCTGGCAGGAACTGTTACCAATCCCCTTCCAGCCGGCCTGCCTCCCTTATTGCCTGACAGAAGCTTATGCAGAAAATTCCGCTTGCGCAAGATAGTTTGATATCCAAATATTGGATGACAAACTAATTCAGCAAAGCTACGTCATTGAACACATGACTGGACCGGATCCACACAACCAGGGAGAGAGACATGAAGATCGGCGTAATTGGAGCTGGCGCCATGGGCGGCTTGTTTGCCGCGCGCCTGGCAAACCAGGATAACGACGTCTCCTTGATCGAAGTATCACAGGCAACGATCGAGGCGGTTGACGGCGGCGGGCTTCGGGTATCCGGCCTTTTCGGGGAGAAGTCCTATCGCCTTCCGGTTGGACCGGCAGATCGCTATACGGATGCTTTTGAACTCTTAATCGTTTTTACCAAAGGCATGCACACCACATCTGCCATGGAATCCGCAAAACACCTGATCGGTCCAGACACCTGGGCGCTGACAGTGCAGAACGGGATTGGCAACGTCGAGGCAATTGAGCCCTTTGTGGATCGCGACCGCATCGTCATGGGCATGACCAACTGGCCATCCACGCTGATTGAGCCTGGTTTTATCAACGTTCCTGGCGAAGGTGAGATCAAGATTTGGGCTGCGAATGGCCAAGGGTCGGAGAGGCTGGAAGCGATTGGCAGCGCTCTGGACGAGGCCGGGCTCAACTGCAAGCTCGATCCCGACGTTGAAGCGGCGATATGGGAAAAGCTCGCCTTCAATTCCGCCCTCAACTCACTCGCAGCCATTACCGGATTGACCGTTGGCGAGATGGGCGACCGGCAGGAATCCCGCGCGATCGTCTTCAAGATTCTAGACGAAGTTGTAGCGGTTGCGACGGCCAAGGGCCTCGCCGTTAATGCGGATCATATTCGCCAGTCGGTGGAACATGCCTTTGCCAATCACCGACAGCACAAGCCATCCATGTTGCAGGACCGACTTGCGGGTCGACGCATGGAGATAAACACAATTACCGGGGCAGTCAGCAAGGCAGGTGCCGGACTTGGCGTCGCCACCCCGGTGACGGCAACGCTGGCCGGTCTGCTGGCTATCGTCGATGGGGAGACGCCGCGCCTCTGACGCCGGAAGGGGACGCCCCCATGGTCACCATGCGTAACGCCGGCCAATCAATTCTCGTGCCTGCATCAGTGAGGTGACCAGTTCGGTGAGAATTATAGGAGGGTCAAGCGTTTCGCCCTGCCTCATGCATTTGGCGACGGATGGGGAGCAGATCGATCTTGATCAGAGACTTCAACAGTCCCCACGCGCCACCCGGCACGAACAATGTCACGCCGATCGCCAAGACGCCGAGGATAATAAAGTAGAGCGATCCGATATTGCCCATCGTTTCGCGCAAGAAGAAGTAAACGGCCACACCAACGATCGGGCCTTCGAGCGTTCCGATCCCGCCGAGGATTACCGCAAAGAGTATGATAGCCATCCAGTTCATTGAAAAACCGGCAGTCGGGCTCACTTGCAGGGCAACCATATAGTAGCAGGCTCCGGCTGCACCGCCGATTGCGGCTGCGATGAGCAGGACATAGGTTTGCGTTTTGCGAATCGTCACGCCCATCGCTTCAGCGGCAAGCGGGCTGTCCTTCATTGCTCGTAAGGCCAGCCCGAAGCGGCTCCGCATCAGCCCGACGCAGGTCAGAAGCGCGATCAGCAAGATGACGGCAGCTGTACCATAGGTCGCAAAAAGCCTGAGGGAACGATCAATGCCGCGTACAGCCGTCAACGCGATCCCGCCGCCGCCGCCGAGCAGGCCAGTATGATAGACGGTCAGTCTGACGACTTCGGAAATGACCCAGGATCCTATGGCAAGCTGAGCGCCCGACAGCCGAAAAAGGATAGGTGTGATCAGCAATGCAAAGCCTGCGCAGACGATTGCGGACAGCAACACGAAGGGAAAGGGCAACATGCCGAAACCGTTGGCGGCGATAAAGAGCGTGTATCCACCGATGCCGATGAAGACCTGGAAACCCATGAAGACAATACCGCCTAAGCCCGCAAGCAGGTTCCACATGAGAGCAATCGCCAGAACCGCCGCTATTTCGGTTGTTAGCAAAACGGCGTATCGGGAGCCTGCAAATGGGATGGCAACAAGCACTGCGGCAAGAAAACCTACAGCCACGAGAGACCGGGCAAGAGGCGAAGCGAGCGTCATACACGTATCCTTTTAGTGAAGAGGCCACCCGGCATTAACAAGAGGCCGATGAGGAAGACGATGTGGCCGACAAGTGGGCCGAGGCTCGGAGTGATGAAGGTGCCCGCCGCCTGGGCAATGCCCAGAATAATGCCGCCGGCAAGCGTTCCCCAGATCGAACCAAGTCCGCCGAGAATCACCGCTTCAAATGCAAACAGCATGCGTTCAGGACCCGTCGACGGGTCGAAAGTGCCTCGCATGCCATAAAAGATCGCTGCGATGGCGGAGATGGCGAGCGCAAAGCCCATGGCAGTGGCAAAGACTTTCCGCGTACCAATCCCCATCAACTGTGCAACGGCTTCATTGTCCGATGTCGCGCGAACCGCCCGGCCGAAGCGCGTACCGCCGAAGACAGCCGCCGTGAGCGCAAAAATGACGATCGACACCGCAAGTGTCAGAAGTGGCAGGACACCGATCGCCACCGAGCCGAAATTGACTGCCGCGGTTCCAAGTACGCCAGGATCAAGGCTCCTGGTATCGGCGCTGAAAAGTTCGAGCATGACATTCTGGAGAATGACAGAAAGCCCGAACGTCACCAGAATAGGTGGCATCTCGCCGCGCCCAAGCGTCCTTTCGATGATGAAGCGCTGCAAGGCCCAGCCAACCGCAAACATAACGGGCACAACCACCGGCAGCGCCAGGAGGGGATGAACCCCGAAATGTGTCATGAGTTGCAAGGCTAGGAAGGCGGAGAAGACGATGAAATCACCGTGCGCAAGATTGATCTGCCGCATGAGGCCGAGACAAAGCGACAGACCGAGGCCGTAAAGACCATAAAGTGCGCCGACCAATGCGCCATTGATCAAGGTTTCCAGCATATCAACGCATCCCGAAATAGGCGTTTGAGATTTCAGCCCTGTCCGCGGTGGCAGACGGGCCCGACAGCGCAATCTGTCCGTGGCGCATGCACGCGAAGCGATCCGAGACGGAAAGAGCGCGGGCAATGTCCTGCTCGACGATGACGGTTGTGAGCCCCTCCCCCCGCAGCTTCTGAAGCGCAGAGTAGACGGTATCGACAGCTGCCGGAGACAGGCCAAGCGAGAGCTCGTCACAGAGCAGAACCTCGGGGTTGGACATGAGTGCACGACCGATGGCAACCAACTGCTGTTGACCTCCCGATAGTGCCGTCGACGGGCGCTTGCGAAATTCGGCGACGGTCGGGAATATCTCGTAGACACGCTCCAGGTTCCATCCTCCCGACCGCCGCGAATGCGCGCCGACCAACAGGTTCTCCTCTACCGTGAGACTCGGAAAGAGTTGTCTAGCTTCGGGCACGAGCGCCAGTCCGTAACTGACGATGTCCATTGGTGTCAGCCCTGCAATGTCCCGGCCGTTGACCGAAACGCTGCCTGTCTGCGGCCTCAGCCGGCCCGTCATGACAGCAAAAGTCGTGGTCTTTCCCGCGCCGTTTGCGCCGATCAGTGCCAGCGTTTCGCCGCGTGCGATACTGAGGTCGAAGCCGAACAGAACGGGCAACGGCCCATAGGCGGCCCTGAGGTCATTGATCAAGATCATCGATGTCAGGCTCCATACCCAGATAGATCTGCCTTACCTTGGGCATCCGCATTGTTTCATGCGGTTCGCCCTGCGCGATGATGCGCCCTTCGCCAAGGACTGCGAGTTCGTCGGCGGCATGGGTGAGCACATGCACGAGATGCTCGATCCAGATAATCGCAATTCCGCTTGCTGCCAGCGCCTTGACAATGGTCGCGACGTCCGCAGCCTCGTCGTCGGTCAATCCTCCGGCGATTTCGTCCAGCAGAAGAACGGAGGGCTTCGTGGCCAGCGCACGGGCGAGTTCGAGGCGCTTGCGGTCAAGCAGCGGCAGTCCCCCGGCGATTAGATCTCCGCGGCTCTCAAGCCCGCAGACTTTCAGCGCCTGAAGCGCCGCCTCTTCCCCGTCGCGACCCTTCAGCCCCGCAGCAAACTCGACGGCAACAAGCGCATTCTCATAGACCGACATATGCGAGAAGGTTTGCGGCACCTGAAAGGTTCGCCCGATACCGGCAACGGCACGCGCGGAAGCCCCGAGTGCGGTGACGTCTCGGCCGGCAAGGAAAATCTTGCCGGAAGAAGGCGTAAAGGCACCGGAAATCACGCTGAAGAGCGTGGTCTTGCCGGAGCCGTTGGGACCGATGATCCCGAGAATTTTCCCGGGATCGATCGCGATGCTGACACCGTCCAACACGATCGGTCCGCCATAGGACTTCACAACATTTTCGACGGCGAGCGCCCTGATCGCGTCAGATGCGGCCATCATTCAGCCTTCCTGGCCAGGTCCATCGTAAAGTCGGCCTGGATTGGAACTTCAGGGGCGTTCTTGTTGTAGGTGACCTTCAGCTCGTAGGTACCATCGGGCTGCAGACGCCACTGACCACCGGCTATTTTGAGCTTGGCAACGTTCTTGATCGGGCTCCCGGCCCAGTCGATATCGCCGACAACCGTCGTCATTTTGGTCGACTTTATGACCGCCTGGATGGCATCCGGATCAGTCGGATCGGCTGCGTTCTTCAGTGCGCCGATACCCAGTTCCCACAACGCATGCACCACACCGATAGGCTGTGTCCAGCGCTTGCCCGATGACCTGGAATACTCCGCCGCAATCTCGCAGCAGGACTGCCCCGTCAATGTCGACTTGAACGGATAGCCCGGCGTCCACCAGATTTCGGTCGACATTCCGTCGCCGGTCTTGCCGAGCGCCTCTATTCCGGCTGGGAAGAGTAACGCCTTGGCCGGCGTTGCGATCTTTGGTTTGAAGCCGAGCTGCTGCGCCTGACGCCAGAATACCGCCCATTCCGGCGGTGAGAAGAGGCCCGTCACGATATCGCAACCGGCATCGCGAAAGGCGACAATCTGCCGGGAGAAATCGTCCGCGCCCGGTTGAAACTCACCGACATCGACAATCGAGTAACCGCCCTTGCCAAGTGACGCTGGAAAACCGATCTCGGTATTACCAAAGACCTTGCCGGGCGGGTCGTTCGACCAGACAGTGCCGACCTTCTTGTTGGTGTTTTGCAGGTCCCACATGCCGATGAAGGTTGAGATAATGTCCTCAATGCCCCAGAAGAAGTGGTTCACGTAGTTGAAACCAACATCCGGCGTCCCCTTCAGCGGGAACATCCAGCCCTGCCAGGGGTCCATCGTAGTGATGCCAGGTACGCCCGCCGTTTCACATTGCGAGGCGACCGGAACGTTGGTTAGCGCGCCCTGCGCGAGCATGAGATGGATACCGTCATTGTTGATCAACTGGCTTGCCGAGGTGGCGGCACGGTCAGAATTCGACTGGTCGTCGATATCGCTGATCTCGACCTTGTAGGTCTTGCCGTTATTGACAAGCCCGTCCTTCAGCACCTCGCGGACCTTGCCAAGGATGAATGGATCCGCCTCTGCAAACGGCGCCAGCGCACCGGTCTTGGAGCTGATGTAGCCGATCTTGATCGTCGGGCTGGCAGCGATAGCCGGAGCCGGCAGAACGGAGGTCGCCGCACCCGCGGCGGCGCCAGCGCCCACGGCGTGAAGGAACTTGCGACGGGTCAGCCTCATGTTGTCGTGCGAAAATGTCATGGTTCTTCCTCTGTCGATTTTTATTGCCGCAGCGCGGCTTTTCGGTCGCAAGTTCGCCGCAGGACGGTTGCTTGCGGGGCCGGCTTCAGCATAGTAGGAGCGGCGCCAGAGATCGGGGATCAACAGTTTTGCGGATAATCCGGCACCCGCATCGCCATGATTTCTTCTTTAAAATCAAACAGGAAAAGCAATGCGGAACCTTTCGGCACCACAGTCGTCCACTCAAATCGGCGGGTGTTTGCGGAGGGGTAGCTACGCCGAAGCGTGTCGGCTAGAAGGGCTCACGGCAACCGGACCGGAATGTGTTTCGTGGTCACCAGAATGGCAATGTTCGTGGTGGTGGTCATGCTCGTGTTCAAGCTCTTCCAGTGCCCCAGGCGGGATCGGCGCCAGCCCCTTGCGGAACTCAACAGGCTTGCCGTGTTCGGTGTGGAAATACGAACGCCGCCAATGTTCCTCATAATCGGCCACTTCATCATCCGTCGTCATGCCGCGATACCCGACGATCTTTTCCAGAGCCTGCATCCATTGTCGATAATAGGCCGTGTTGATGTCTTCACCTTCTTGTTGGGGAGAGGTCGCGATCTCGCTCGAAAATGCCGCGACCCATTCCGCCCAGGTAAAATGTCCGGCGCGCGACAATTGCATGGTCAGCGCAAAGGCCTCTGCCTGCCATGGCTCGGAAAAAGCCGGGCCATTGTCGAGCCATCGCGGATCAATTACCAAATCATCTGACATCACGACATATCTCCATGTAACAGGTAGCTTTCCCAGAGGCTCAGATACACGGCTCCACGCCCGTCACTTCCCTTGCCCCAGAGCGTCTCGCTCTCGAACCGGACGCGGTAGAGATGATCGGGACATTCTCCACGTCCCGCCGAATGTGCATCCGGGAAGACATGGGCGCCTTCATAACCGACGATGGTTCCGCGCTTGTCGCGGGCATAACCAGGCAGGCGCGTGTGGGTGGAAAGGTGATCGTTGGCGGTCGTGATCTCATCCCCCACCTTGAACTTCGGCACACTCTCGACTGCGCGCAGCGTCGAGGCACCTGTTGCTATCGCAATGGCGACCATTTCCTTAGGGAGCATGGCCAGCCTCCTTCGCGGCAAGTTCGACGATCCGCGCCTGATATTCCTCCCCAGTGAATATCCCCTTGGAAATCAGCAGATCTTCCAGCGAATACAGCCAATGTTCGAAATAGGAGGTCGCCAGGTAATCGGCCGGCGGCATCCTCTCCATGGAATAGCGGCTTTCATCGATATTGAAGCATCCGGCTGCGAGTGAAAGAAGATTAACGGCGAATGTTTTCGCTTCCCACTCCGCCCTGAATCCGGTGTCGTCGTCGGCGCGATTGACTGGGCCGAAGCCCTGCATACCACCCATGTCGGCGATTGATCTCATGCCCCCTCCTCAGATCGCTGATGCTGTAAGCGGCGCGCCAGTGCCAATCATGGAATCGCGAGTCACGAGAGCTGCCAGTTTTTCCTCGCTCCAGTCCTCCGTGCCGGCGGGCCGCTCCGGCAGGACCATGTAGCGAATTTCCGCATTGCTGTCGAAAACGCGCACCTCGCGGTCCCTGGAAATATCAAGGCCGAATTCCGCGAGCACGGATCGCGGCTCGCTGACGATGCGGCTGCGATAAGGTGCTGATTTGTACCATATCGGCGGCAGACCGAGCACTGTCCAAGGATAGCAGGAGCACAGGGTGCAGACGATCACATTATGAACCTCCGGCGTGTTCTCAAGGATTATCATTGCCTCGCCCTGAAGGCCGCCGACACCCATTTCGTTCAGCGCCTCTGTTCCGTCTTCGAGCAATCGCGCCTTGAATGCAGGATCGGACCAGGCACGCGCCACCACGCCGGCGCCGATACGCGGACCGAGCTTGTTCTGGAAGATATCGACGATTTCCGTCACAGCGCCGGGGTCGATTTTCCCCTTTTCGACCATCAGCGTCTCGATGGCCTTGATCCGGAGCGCGAGTGTGGAAGGTGGCATCGTGTGATCGTCGTGGCTCATCGAAGTCCTCTGGAAATATCACGAGATGGGTTAAAGATAGCGCTGATCGAAGGTTTCATCATCAGCAATATTGAGGACACGCGGAAAGCCGCCATTCGCTGGCCGCATCGCCTCACGCTGGTGGCAACGGCGCTGTAAAAAGCATTTCGATTGCAAGCGAGAATGCCAGAAGCGCTCGATCCTGTCCGAACGGAAAGTCCAGACCCAGGCCCACAGGCAGGCCCGTGCGCGTGAGGCCGACCGGAACGGAAACCCCAGGCAAGCTCGCGACACTGCCGATATCCGTATTGTGAATAAGGGCTGGAAAAACAGGAAACATTTTGCCGGCGATTGTGACCGTTGAGGACTTGTCAAGCTCCGGCGCCGGCAGACGGCAGACCGGGAAAGCGAGTGCATCAATCCGGTTGGACTTGAAAATATCAGCATAGGCCGAGGTCAATGCGGGGAGATGCTCCTCGATGGCGGCCTCATAAGCCAAGGGACTGACGGCCGTCGCCGGATCGAGTTGGGCGAGAAGTATCTCGCGCACATCCGGGCTCGCCACCTGATCGGCAACCTCCGCAAAGGTCAACGGTATCTCGTGATCGGCAAGGAATGCAGATAGCGCAAGCCTTCCTTCGTATATCGAAATGGACATCGCGGCGGCGGCATAGGGCTCAGGAAGCGCCCCGGAATCAACCTCAACAAGCTCCGCTCCTTCAGCAACGAGTTGTTGAAGCGCCTCCATACAGATCGCGGCGACCTCGGCATCGACAAAGTCCCAGAAATGTTTGTGCGGAACGCCGAGCCGAGTACCCTTTATAGGTGAAGCCAGGACCGGCGGCGAGGATGTTACAACACTGTCCAGCAACGCCATGTCTGTCGCTGAGAGCGTAATTGGACCCGGCGTGTCCCGCGTTGTTGAAATCGGCACGATGCCGTCAGTCGGCCAACGACCCGTTGTCGGACGATAACCCCATGCGCCGCAGAGGGCAGCAGGAATGCGCACCGATCCGCCGGTATCTGTTCCGATGGAGGCCGAGACCAACCGCGCGCCGACGGCCGCCCCGCTGCCTCCGCTGGAGCCGCCCGAAGTACGGGTCTCATCGAAGGGATTTCGTGGAGTACCATAGGCGACGTTGACAGAGGTCGCGCCGTAAGCCAACTCATGCATGCCGTTCTTGCCATAGGCAATCGCGCCTGCGTTCAAAAGTCTGGCCGCGACCTCAGCATCCCTCAAAGGTCTGAAGTTGCGAAGTGCCGGCGTTCCGCCGGTTGTGACATAACCGGCAATATTGATGTTGTCCTTGAAGGCAAGGGGTAGACCATGCAACGGCCCCCGCAACCGCCCGGTCGCCCGTTCCGCATCTGCCTGACGCGCATCGCGAAGCGCCCGCTCCTCGTCGAGTGACACGAAGGCATTGATCGAGGCAAGGTTTGCCTTTCTCGTCAACATATCGGTGACAAACTCCTCAGCACCAAACGTCCCTCGCGCCATGGCGGCGGCGACCTCGGTCAACGTGAATGCCTTGAGTATCATCATAGTCCCCGCACAAAATTTCAACATGTGCAGGGCTACCGGAGATGACGGGCGTGCCACCATCCGCAATTTTGCTGGTGAACGATTGTTCTCGTTAGTCAGCGCTGAGGAAAAATCCCGTCACCGGCCTGTCGCACTTTCCGGCCGACAGGCTGAGGTTTGACAAACCGAAAACTCTTGATCTTTGGCACGTGGTTTGCTTCCATTCCTAAAAAGGGAACAAAGCGGACAAAAGATTCCGCAACTATTGGGGGGTCTCATGAGCGGGACTGTATTCGATTTGACATTCGATGAGGCAAATCTGTTCGCCGATATCGTCGGAAGACTGACAAGCCCGGGGTCGACGGAGATCAGGGAAACCATCTTCCCCGACATCCTGCGCCTGATGCGGGCCGATGTACTGGCGTCTTACAAATGGAATCCCAAAATAAGCTCCTATGACGATCCTTTCGTCATTAACCAGTCCCCTGAGAGCATCAAGGCGTACAGGAGTTGGTACCAGTATCGCGATCCGATGACCCGGCAATTGCGCAGTCTCTGGCGTCCGGCCTATGTCGATGAGGTGATTTCCAAACCAGACTTGAGTAAGACGGAATTCTTCAACGACTTTCTGATGAAGGACGGGCTCGATCATGGCATTAATGTCTTCCTCAAGGACAACGAGCGGACACTGGCGGATTTGCGTATCTGGCGTACCAAGCGCCAACCGGACTTCGCGGACCGGGAAATCAGCCTGTTAAAAGTCCTTGCGCCGCTGCTCAAGCGCGCTCTGTCCGTCGCGCCGGACGTAACGCTCTCCGTTCTGACCGATCGCGAGCGCGACGTCGCACTCCTCATCTCACGCGGTTGCGCTGACAAAGATATCGCACGCATCCTCAATATCGGTTTTGCAACGGTTCGAACGCATCTTACCCGCTGCCTCGAGAAGATGGGCTGCTCAAACAGGGCGGAACTCGCAGCCCGTGTCACAAAGCTTTCGCAATAAATGAAACAGCAAGATTTTGGCCGAAGAACAGGCAACGGAATGTGCGCTCGATCTTGGCGTCCTTTATAGGGGGCTGCAACGACAGGCCATGATCTCGCCTCGGCTTGATTTCTGGACTGCTTCAATGTTCTGAAGCGAGAGCGGATTTGTCGTAGGGTCTACCGTTCGCGCGATGACGCTCGCCAGGACGTACTCGACTAGATCGAAAGTTTTACAACCGGAAAAGCAGCAGAAAATCTAATACGGGGGAACCTGCGAGATCCAGGGGGCAACTTGTTCAACCCACCCAACCAGTACCAGAGAGCGACTGTGCCATAAAATGAAGCCGGGCCTGCAACTGCTCACGCTGGATCACGCCGCCGAGGCACACCCTCACATGCTCATCGGGTTTGCCCAAAACCGTGAAGGCATCGGAAGGCATTAAGCCGACGTGGCGTCCGGCCACTCGTCCCATCAGCTCGGCCCTACTCGCTCCTTTGGGTAACTTTAGCCAAATGTTGAAAGCTGCAGGCGCACCTTTAATGTCGAACCCCGAAAGAGTATCAACCGCAATATTGTGGTGAAAAGCACTTTCTGAACGGACAAAGTGGCGGGTGGCGTCGGCTGTTCCGTCCTCAATCCACCGCGTCGCGAGCGCCATGCAGATAGGTGACGGCATCACAACGCTGGCCCGCATTGCCTGGGAGAGAGAATACGCAGCTTTGGCATTAGGTGAGACCGTTTAGGCGAGGCGCAGGCCTGCGCCAAGGTATTTTGCCAAGCCTCCGATGTGCCAAGTGAGATCGGGAGCGAGAGTAGCAAAAGGGACAGGTGCCGTAGCAGGAATGAAGCCATACGCATCATCCTCATTGGTCCAGAAGGTGGCGATCGGCAGGACACCCGGACATCAGCCGGCCACCTTGGAAGTCCACGGCCTGATCGCCAGCATCCTGGCCCAGATGGACGTGCTCGATATGATGGAGCGCCGTTTCGTCGCCGAGGTGCATGCGGATTTCATCGAGAAGCTGGAGGCTGGCGAGCTGGACACGGAGCACAAACAAAAAGGCTCCTCAACTCGTATGAGGAGCTTCGTCGCAAATATCCCGAGTGGGAGAATTTGCAAGTTTATTTGGTTGCGGGGGCAGGATTTGAACCTGCGGCCTTCAGGTTATGAGCCTGAATAGTACTCAAATATCTAATTGTTTTTATTTGGGAATTTTGGGTTAAATATTTTTTGTGCTTAATATCGTGCTAATTCGAAATTTTTTCAGACAAACGCCAAAGCAAATGTCGAACGCACCCTCCTTCAACTGTGGAGAAATATATGATCGCTATGCAACCCATTGTTATAGCCAAACTTCACTTGTACTATAGGATGGGAAAGGGAACTCATGGCGACATTCATCAGCGACTATTTCGGGATCAACGCAGAAATATTTGAAGAGTACGGGGCACTCAATATTTCGATTGTTAATGACCTGCCGCTCTTCATTGATCCATTTTTGCTTTTCCATAGTGACAAGCCCGAATACGTCGAGCTTCACGAGTCGATCATTACCTACCTTGTTTTCCTGCGGGACCGAGCTTCCGCTGGACGCGTAAACGAAGGCGAGTTGCGTAACTGGTATTGCTTTAAAGAAGTTAAGCAAAACTGGTTGGGCTTTTCCGTCTCCGGAAATGGCGGTGCCGGATTAGGTATGGAGTTCGCACGCAACCTTCACGCCAATCTCAACGTAATCTTCCCAAATTTCGGAGAAGAACAGATCACGGAAAGTAGCCATCTGGAGAAGGTTTGCCTAGTTTCCGATGGCGTCGGGCGCGATAACATTAGTGACTTCACCACTAACCTAATTAAAGATTTTCTTTGCAAATACACAGAAACCTTCGCCGCTGCCCATTTGCCTGCCTCTTCCGTTCGGGAAGTATGGGTCGAGCGAGCCCGCTTCAACTATCAGACACAAGCTTGGTCACGTGCCAAATATAAGCTTCCTTGGGTTAACGGTGACTATGTCATCCTATCTCCTAAAGACATGCTCACACGTGACGAAAACTGGATCAACAAAGACGATCTAATCGACGGTTTTGAAAATATCCCTACGGCTATTCCCGATGTGCAATTGCGGTCGTCCGTGTTCAACTACTTCGAAACTGAACTGAAGCGTCGCCCAAAACAAACCGGAAAGAAACAGCCCGAGCCCACCCAAAAAGAACGTGCAAAAGCTGCCGTCGCAACGATGCGAAAATTTCCCGAAATTATCGACTACTACATTCGTCTAAAAGAGCAGCACGGCGATGATGCATCAGATGTGAGTGCTGAAAAGGTTCTCGCTATCGAATACATGTTCATCGAACAATTACGAGCTTTGCAGGCGCTGCTTGTTGCCGATACCAAGTTTTATGAAATTGGAAAATCGACCTATGAAGAAGCTCATGCACGCCTCGCCTATCTGAAGGACGTCATCGAGAACAAGGGTGGGCACCGGTTCTTTTACGATGACAAGGGCGTACCCATAGAGCGCGAGAAGGACCTTCATGTGCTCTATCGTTTGGTATGGTTTGGAACGCCGTCCGATTTCGGAGCCGAAGCCAACGATGGTCGGGGGCCGGTTGATTTCAAAATCAGCAGAGGAACCGAAAAGACGCTAGTTGAGATGAAGCTCGCCAAAAACTCGAAGCTGGTCAGGAATCTCGAAAAGCAGGTTGAAATATATCAGAAAGCCAGCGACGCAAAATCGGGCATCAAGGCGATCATATATTTTACAGCGGCAGAGTTGGCCAAGGTTAGACGCATCCTCAAAGACCTTAAGTTAACCGACAGTCCAGACGTGGTGTTGATTGACGCGCGGCGCGATAACAAACCCTCGGCATCGAAAGCCGCCTAGACTTGTTTGGATCTATGATTCAATTAAGCAGGCCAATGACCTAACCGGCTTGTCCGAAGGCGGCCAACAGGCTAATTGGCCCTAGAGACATAACGGCATTGTTCTGGGCCGCGAATGCCTGCGCCTTTAAGCTATGCGCATGCTCTATGCTCCCCTTGAGTAAGGCGCTGTCGAGTGAGAGGAAATCAAAGATTGCAATGAGGTGCTGAAGGCTTCTCTCTTGGTCTCGATCGATGGGCACCATCCAGCTCAGCCATTTCTGTGCCGAGATCCCACGAATGTGTTTTCGGAACGTGGGCAGCGTCGCAGATTCAATTTTTAGCTCATGCAACAACCGGTATTTGGCGGCGGCGGTCCGTAGCGACTCCACCATAGAGGCAAATTTTTCAAGCGCGTTCGCAACTGCCTCGGAGCGAAGGACCGCGTTAATTTCTGACGTAGCCTGCTGCATCAGCTCGTTTCGACGCCGGTAATCCTCTGCACGGATGACATTTACACCGCGTCCTGCTCGGACCACACAATATCCTTCACGGCATTCCGCACAGGTGAATTCGGCTTCCCAACCCTCGTCGCGAATGCCCCAGTCGGTATCATCATAGATGACATCAATGCGCAATCGGCCTTGCCCGCAAGGGCAGGCGACATTCTGGACTTCCCTTCGCTCAAAGCCCACGTAGCCCCCTAGACGCTGAACGGAGACACGTCAGTCAGGAACTCATCACCGTTTACGTAAGTTCCCGGTGAAAACGGTCTCATGGACGTTTCCTCGGCCGCGAGCGTGTTCATGAAACCCGTAATGAAGTGGCAAAACTCCGTATACGGTGGATGGTCAGTTCGGCTCTCGTACCCGTACCAAGATTTCGACGCGTAGTCGTGCAACCAGTACCCTTTTCCCAATACACAGATCGCTGTGCACGGAGAAACCCCCTCGGTGTGCTTCATGTATCGCTCGACTTCGGAGCCCTTTATGTCTGAGCCAAAGGCCAGCAGCACGGTAGCTGGTAGATGTCCACCTTGGATGGTACCGTTTGGCTGCTTCTTTGGGAATGAAGTCAGTAGACTGACGGATCTGAATTTCTTATTGGCGTCTTTGATCTCTGCTGCCGTCAACTTTGTCTTAATCTCAAAGACATAGCGCACACATTCAACTGGATAGAGGCCGAGATCACGGTTGACGAGAATAGGTGGTGCGACCTTCCTGTGATAGACGATAAGGTCGATTTGGTCCGAGATCGCCCGGCGTGAATCGATCACCTTGCCGGTACCGCATTGATAGCTCTGGGTTAGGAATGGCTCCACGCAGTCTCGTATTGCTATTTCCCGAATCTCGCCTTCAATTCCTCGATGGCCGACGCCGGAAGCGAGGCTATCGGCTTCCCGTTTGGCGGAGGCGATCTTGTTTACGATATAGTCGAAATGTTTTGAGGGCATAAGCTCAACATACGCCGTGGGCACATGATTTTGTCAACTATCGCGTCACGAATCGAAGTTCTGGCCGACAATTTTGCTACCGCAAGTCGCTGAATAGGCGATAACCCTTCATTTTACGCGGTGGCCTGCCCTCGTCCCTCAAATTTCGTAAAAAACATAATGGAGCACCGGACCAAAAACGGACTTGCGTCAAATCTGCAAAATTCAACTCTTTATTCTGGCACACCAAAAAGTAGTTATGTAGTCTTCTCTAAAATGATTCTGGGAGGAGCTATGCCAATTGAGCGGGTCAAAATTCAAAACTATCGTGCGCTTCGAAAAGCAGAAGTACGATTCAATGACGAGGTGAACATTGTTGTCGGCAACAATGAAGCTGGAAAATCAACCCTTCTTGAAGCTATAAACTTGGCGATGAAGTGCCAGCTAAATCGCCGCCCGGCCCAATATGAACTTCATCCATTCCTTATCAATGCAGAAGTAATTGCCGAATACGTCGCGTCGCATAAAGCTGGGAAACCCGTTCCGCCGCCTGAAGCTCTGATCGAGGTATTCTTCAAACCCACATCGGAAGTCGCTGAACTTGTCGGTTCAATAAATAGCGAAAAAGCAGACGCACCCGGAATATCGCTTTCAATCCGCTTGGACGATGAAAACTGCCTCGCTGAATATAAAGCCTTCGTCGGGGACACCGACGCTCTAAACAGCGTTCCTGTCGAATACTATCAAATTGTATGGACATCTTTTGCGGGTGCGGTGCTTTCCTCGCAAATGGTGCCAGTCAAAGCCGCTTTGATCGATCCGACCAATACGTCGAATTCCTATACGGCCAACAAATATGTACTCGAAATCGTAAAAGACTATCTCACAAAGGCACAAGCTGGCGAACTCGCCCTTGCATACCGGACTATGCGGGATCGCTTCCAAGAAGACCCCCGTATTTCCGAGATCAACAAGGAATTAAAGTCGAAACAAGGAATCGTTTCAACAAAAGCACTTTCAATCTCGATGGACACAACTACTCGTGCAAGTTGGGAAACAGGCGTCATGCCGCATCTGGACGACATTCCCCTTACATTGGTCGGCAAGGGTGAGCAAAACTCAATAAAAATCAAACTCGCTATTGAAGCCTCAGAAGCATGCGACGTCTTCTTGATTGAGGAACCAGAAAATCACCTCTCCCATACGAATCTCGGAAAGCTGGTTGGGCACCTCGCGGATCGCTGCAAAGGCAAGCAGCTTATCATCAGCACTCACAGCAGTTTTGTTTTGAACAAGTTAGGCATCGACAACATTCTCATGTTCAACGGTGAAACAGGTGTCACGCTCGACCACCTCAAGCCGGATACAAAATCCTATTTTCAGCGTCTGCCCGGTCACGACACACTTCGCATGATCTTGGCGAAGCGCTCAATTCTCGTTGAGGGGCCATCCGACGAATTAATCGTACAATTGGGCTATCGGCAGAAGCACGGGAAACTTCCACTTGAAGACGCAGTAGAGGTGATTTCTGTCGGAACATCCTTCAAGCGCTTTCTGGAAATTGCGAAACTCCTAAAGCTGGATGTCGATATTATCAGGGATAACGATGGTGACGCTGCCGGAAAACTAGCGCTGTTTGATGATTACAAAAATGAACGCACGATTCACATCAATATCGACGCGGACAACGGCGCACGAACTCTCGAACCGCAATTGGTCAAAAGCGTCGGCCTGGCTAAAATGAATGAATTTCTGGAAAAAAGCTTCACCACAGACGAAGACCTAGTTGCGTATTGTACCGCGAACAAAACCGATAGCGCCTTAAAACTCTACGAGCAAACCGCTCATGTCGAAATTCCGCAGTACATCCAAGATGCCATCAGATAACTCAATCATATTAGCGTCCGCAGGTTCGGGGAAAACGACAACTCTCGTTGAAGAGGCGGGAAAGAACGATCAGGGACGAAGTGCCCTAATTACCTACACGCTCAACGGTCGCAGCGAACTTGCGAACAAGGCCTATCAAATCCATGGCGCTATCCCCCCTCACCTCACAATAAACACATGGTACACGTTTGTACTCACGCACTTCGTGCGCCCGTATCAAAATCACATCCATGAACCACGTATTAAAACGATCATTTTTGACCGCATGCCCGATGTGCTGCGACGCATTCCAAAAACAAACGCGAAATTCTACTTCACGAAAAAACAGGGGGTATGGAAGGATCGCGTAACGGACTTTGCGTGCCGTATCATCGAAAAAACTAACGGGCTGCCCATCAAACGCATCGAAGATATCTTTACGAGCATCTACATAGATGAAGCCCAAGACCTTTCCGGCTGGGATTTAGAGCTTATTGAGTATTTGCTCAAATCAAAGGTGAAGGTCTCGTTGATCGGAGATCATCGACAAGCGACGTTTACTACCAATGACAATCCAAAGAACAAGCAATTTGCAGGCAAAAAGATTATCGGTAAATTTGAGGCATGGGAAAAAGCTGGCCTAGCCAAAATCACACACCACGCGCATTCTCATCGCTGCAACCAAGCCATTTGCGACTTTGCAGATTTAATCTTCCCCGACTGCAAGAAAACGACGTCGCACAATACGGAAGAAACTGGGCATGACGGTCTTTTTTTCGTCAGGCAATCGGACATCCCGGCTTACATGAAATCATTTGCACCCCAACCGCTACGCTACAATAAGACTCGAAAAATTGAGTACGGCGAACCGCTTAATTTTGGGGATTCGAAGGGAATGACATTTGAGAGAACACTTATATATCCGCATTCGCCATTCGAAAAATATGTAGGTTCAGGAAATCTTGAAGACGCAGGGAAAGAGCTATCAAAAATCTATGTTGCCATCACTCGCGCCCAACACAGCGTAGGGTTCGTCGTACCGGACAAATTCAAATCTAACCGCCTTCCATATTTCAATAGTTGAAATGTCCCCCTCAAATCTAACTGCGGAACGGATATACGAAGATACAAAAGGCACAACTATTTTAAGCGTCACACACTTGCAAAGTGTAGTAGAAGTTACACATGGATTTTGCACAAAACATGGAGAAGCATACCAGTGGTCAATGAAATTGTGATTAGCCCCGTCCAACTTCCTTCGGTCGCAACTTTTTCAGTTCCTATGTTGACCGCGTTAACGTCGGCCTTAGGCATAAATCGCTCAGTGCTTGCATCTGACGAGCAAATTCAAAATGCGTGGCAAAACCTTCCCCAATTGCTGAACAATATTCCACCCGCCCTGCGTTCTGAAGGCATCATGCGCATGTGTGTCGCAGTGGCGAGCGGTCTTTTTGATTCAGCTATAAACTATGCATGGAATGCGGCGGTTGTTGAGCTACGTGATAAAGTTCGCCGTTTCGGCATACACATCATTCCGCAAATTATTGATAGGGACTTCGATGAGAAGAAACTACTTGATATGCAGGATGCAGAGCTTTTGACTCTCTGCTTGAAGCTCAACCTAATATCCGAGACGGGCTACTTTATGCTCGATCAATGCCGAGATATTAGAAACAATTTCTCTGCTGCCCATCCAGTTATTGGCACTATCGATGAATACGAGTTCATTTCCTTCCTTAATCGGTGCAGCCGTCACGCTCTAAGTGACGAGCAGAATATGGCGGGTGTAGATATAAAGGAATTCATGACCGCGCTGAACGTGGCAGGTTTTTCACCGGAGCAAATGCAAATATGGTGTCACCGTATTGGGCAGACTTTTAACGCTCAGCGTGACGCAATATTTGGGATGCTTCATGGTATTTACTGTGATCCAGCCAAAGAAGAACATTCTAGAGTTACGGCTATAACCGTATGCAACAATTTTGCATCATCCTTCTCGCCCAGCGCAGTCTCGCTCCTAATTAATCAGCACCACAAGTATCAAGCGAAAGGTGAGCAGGACCGGTTTAAGGCTTCACAGGCTTTCTTCGAGAACCTCAAGCTCATCGGCCTTTTGTCTGAAACAGAACGTCATGCGTTGATCTCAAACGCCTGCAAAAACCTGACGGCTGTTCACCAAGGCATGAACAACTTCTATAATGAAAGGCCTTTTGCTGAGCGGGTTGCGAAGCTATCGGAAGGGCATCAGATACCCGAGACGGTACGGCGAGAGTTCGTAGAGGCCGTTGTTACCTGCTCAGTAGGAAACCCCTATGGCACGGCCAGTTCCGCCGATATATATTACATGCAGATGATAAAAGGATTCTCGCCACGAGAGATACAAGCAATGTTTGACGTCACATCATCGGGAACAGTCTTGGCCGAACGCATCAAGTCTCACAGCCGTTGCCGCAGCAAGTTCAAGGCGATTGTACAATCGCTTCAACCCTCTAGCATTCCCACGACCTCTAAGTCGATTTACGAAAAGTGGATGCAAACCTAAGCGCGGGTGGCGTGGAAACGCGGGGGTAGTAAGGCGAGAGTTCAGGCGGCGCGCTTAGCTTGACGCCCTAATTACGGTGCTCTCACTCACGCCAAAAGCCCGCGCAATCCACCTATAAGTTTTTCCCTGCGCCCGCCACTCTGCAACCTTCTGCCGCTCCTTTGGCCCAAGCTTGCGCGGCCTGCCGAACTTCACCCCGCGTTGCTTGGCCCTCTCCCTCCCCAAGGCAGTGTTGTACAGGATTCTAAGGCGATGCTGACGCACTGCCCAACCGTTCAAGTATGTTATCAGGTCATCCATCTCCGAGGACGTATCCACGAACGCCTCATCAAGGAGATGCAGGGTCGCTCCGGCTTTCCGCACCGCGTGCAGGATCAGCAACATATCAAGCGGGTCTCGGGCCACGCGATCACTGACCGTGGCAAACAACGTGTCTCCTTGTTGAAGTGCTGCCAGCAACCGGTGCAGTTCGGGGCGGTCATCCGTGTTCTTACCGCTGCGCTTTTCGTGGAAAATCTGGGTGCACCCCGCCTTCGTCAGTCGGTCGATCTGGTAGGCAAGGTCTTGGCCTTCGGTGCTAACACGGGCATAGCCAATGAACCGCACGGGCGGTCGAATCTGTGTCATGGGGAGGTCTCCAGTTAAATCCCTTGAAGACCACACACATTCAAAAAGTTGCTTAAGGGATGCTTGATAATTACTACCGTCAAAAGTCACGACTTTTGCAAGTAGGCCTAAATCACAAATTGTAACGTCATATAAACTTTATCAATACTTAATTTACTTATATTTTTATCTTCACTTTACGCGAAGTTGTCGCTTGAGCATGGCGGGGGCACGTCCGTCAAAAGTCGTGATTTTTGATAGTCGTACCTCACAATCTCACGCTGTCTGATCTATGTTGTGAAGGACCCCAAAAGATGAAATTGCTTTTGATCGCCGCCGCTATGGCGGTTTTTGCATCTCCTGCCTTCGCCGAAGAGAAGCCACCCAATATCTATTTCTTTGCGGTCGATCTCGATTTTGTCCAGAAGAGCTGCGCAAACGTAAAGTTCACACCGGACGCCCTTGCCAAGGTGAATGACAAAGTCCGCGACCTTCGCCGCGCGGACAGCGCCAAGGGTCCCGCCACCCATGCAACTCCATCCGAGTGCGAACGCAAATCCGCAGGCATCAATACCTATGCACAAAGCGAGTTCGGTATCTCAGGTTTGATCGCTTCCACCGAAGGCGAAAGTGGATTGCCAGAATACTTCGATGCCTTCCTTATTGATCTGGGTTTTGCATTAGGTCCATGCCAACGCGCTGGTCATATTCAGTTCAGTAAGAGCGCCTTAAATAAGGTGAACCAGAAAATCGCCGAACTGAAATCCCGTCAAGGCACGCGATACATAACAGTCCCGGAGGAACCGCCGTCCGATCCTAGCGAACTGAAACGCGTATGCCGCGACCTCGTATCGTATTCGATTGACGACTTCGCGGCAGAGCAATTGGACGTATCGGGATTGGTGGCCCGATGAACATCACCCATTTGACCACTCCCGCACTGTTGTCCGCAATCCTGCTTGCCACGGCAGGCTGTAGCAACGGTGACGAACGACCCATGATGGCGGATGTCGCCGCTGCTGCCAACGTTACACGCATCACCGAGTTGAAGTGCGACAAAACCAATGACGGCAAGCCGGGATATTTGTGCTGGTTCAAGTCGCCGGAAATCAGTTCTTACGCGGAGGCTGTCCGGGTTCAGAAAGGCTTCTTTGGCTGGAAAAAGATCAGCAACTAACCCTCCCCTCTTCTTTCTTCCCATTGAGAATTAGCCAATGAAAACGTCTATTCGCCAGATGAAACGGCGCATCGGGCTGATGTTCGCCTTCGGCCTGAATGCCTCCACAATGCCCGTTTCAGCACACGCGACGGTTATCGCAAACGCCTGCGGTGTTCCGGTTCACCATGCGCTGATTGAAGTCGGCCATCACAAGCCGCCGCAGGTCTTCACTCCTGAAGAGAAAAACGGGCGTATCGAATTCAATTTTCTGGCAACCGCCACCGATCCGCTCACCGTCATGTGCTTTCGTACCGCAGACGAAGCCAGCCTCTTTCGCGTTCCTCTCCCCGATGGTCTTACCCGCTGCCATTTTGCAGACGCGGCGCTGTCATGCAGGACCGACAAAGCAGGCATAGCACCTGCTCTGCCCGAACAACGCTCGATTGCCAGCTTGCCGCCACCCGTGGCACAAGCCTTTCTGGCATGGAGCGAGGAATGCGGGACGACCAGCCAAGCCGTATTCTCCGACGATTACCTGACCATTGTGGACATCGATCAGGACGGCGATGAGGACTACATTCTTAACGGTGACGGAGCCACCTGTGTCACCAACGGCAAGGTGATCGCACGCGGCGGCGGGAACGGCGGCACCAGCCTGAAAATCTTTACCCGGCAGGGCAAGGCCGTTACCGCCACCCTCGACCTGTTCACGCAAAGTGCCAAGATATACGCGCATAAGGGTTTTGCGGCGGTGACGACGCCAGACACCAGCTATCGTATTGCCAGCGGCAAGGTTTCCAAGGTTAGGTCTTCCAAAAACGGAACTGTTGTTTACACGTTAATTCGGTAGGCGACGCCTACGGCCAGAATGTAAAAATATTGCGCAACTTGTTTCGAAAATTTAGCTTCGGCGTTGTTTCATCTTCTGCTGCCTCGCCATAGCTACTGCTACGTTCTCCTTCCTTTTCTTTTGCGTACTCATCAATCTCGCGTGCGTACAAGGAAAGTCGTTCAGCAATACAGCTTCTTATCGCCTTTTCTTCCCAACCGTTAAGAGCTGCAATTTGAACAACTTGCTCCTCGACTGAATCAGCAGCTTCGCGCCACTGTTGTTGATGGCTGAATACGAATGTTCTGAGATGTACGACAAACTCACACGCTATGGACATCATACCGGATGAGAATTTTGTTTGACGCAGCACCTCCAATCTCGGCTCAAAATGTTTATTAATGAGCACCTCATCCGCGCCGAAGCCGAGAAGCAATGCACGGACTCGTTCAATGCGAGCGCGTGACCGAACGTATTCCTCTTTTGCTCCCAAATTTGCCGCTGCAATGTCTGCGTCTTCTTCTGCGTCCAACCGAGCGATAAGCTCGCTGTATGCAAGATATTGGTCTTCCGTCAGATAAATTTTGTCATCAGGTGGGTTTTGTCCGGGTAACGCAAGGACGTCGAGCTGACGCTGGATCGCGACCTGAACAAATGCCGAAGTTTTTCCATATTCAGGAAAATAACGTTTGATGCCTTCTACGGTATCATTAGATACCGTCACACTGACCCTTTTGTAAGGGTCACGCTTTGGTCGTCCTCCGCCTCGTTTCTTGCCGGATTTCACAACCTTCATGCACGCACCCTCAGAAAAATATACACTTTATAATTGCATTTGGTTAATCAATACCCTATATCAAGGACAATCCATCACATCGTTTTCCTAAAAGTGTCTTCCAAGGTTTGTCCTTTCCTCTGGTCGACACTTGAAGCACTGTGCGTTGCTGCGCCTGTGCTTCCAGCAAACCTCCTTGGCATGGGAGGTTTGTTTGTAGGCTGTCAATCTTATTAAGATTGAAAAGCAAAGTTATTAAATTTCCATTTGGTGACCCTTTTCCGCTGTCCTGAGCATGCATCGACGAATGCCATCGTCCTGCACACCACGATTACAAAGGACAGTTCAATGCACGATAGCTATGTAAAAGAATTCTTCAGCAACATCGTCCCTTCACGCTCAGATGTCTTCGGAAGACAGCTAGGAGGCCGTGTCATCGGTTGGAAACGCACGGATTCTGGTGCGTTGGGTGCCATCGTCGTATTTCCTCACCTTTCTGGGAAATACCTTTATGGCATCGACCCCAGCAACCGCATGCGCACCCGCTTCCTTCGCCAAGTCTGACCCGATAGCCCAAGGAGCACTAAGATGGCTGCACAGCTTAACAAAGACGCTCGATCTGTCTTTACGTCGAAGACAATTCGACGCCGACCGTCACAAACCATTGACTCCCACTCTTATGGGGAAACTTTCAGCCCTCCGTCCACCAACTTAGAAGAGGAAGCCCCGCGAGGCCTTTTGCAGCAATTCTTTGCGATTGCGCGGACATTGCTCCCCGGACAAACGGCAACGCTGACAGTGACTAGGGTCAGCATCTCAGAACCAAAACGGCATGACCACGAACGGGTAGCCACACAGTTGCCAGGCGGCGTATTCGCCGGAGACCGCAACTCATCCCTTGCCCGTAGCCTTATGATCAGGCTGTTACGTAAAGCATGGGAAGAAGGCCAGCTTGGCGACGTATATTGGGGACCGTCCAACTATGATCCCCGCACCGAAGAACTTCCAGATGGCACGCATTTTGTGCCGTTAATGAACACATCGACGGGCTTTGTGCATGCATGGACAATTTGCCCAACCACACTTCAGCCCAAACACTTAGGCTGGATGAATCGATGATGGAAACTATACTGAAGTTCAGCCTTGGGATCATGGAACTTTTTATCAAGCTCTACATCAAGGCAATCTTCGCACTGCTCGGCCTCATTGGCCGAGCAGTTGCCCGGATCATCGCAGATACCTATAGCATGTTCCTTGTTCGACGCGCCGCAGGCCGTCGAACGGCCCGCAGGGCGATGGGACGTTCCTCGTCCCGACACCTTTAGAACTGCACGGCGCGCATCAACCGTCACCCGAAGGGCCGGAACGACGTGAAGGAGGGCGAACGCCCTTGACGGTTCTCAGCGCCATGCCATCCCATAATCATCATTTAAAGATCGAAGCCCGTTCGCGGAAAGAGCGAATGTCTGACGAAACGACGCGCGCTTTTCTAAACGTGAATGTTCAATAAAGACAATGAACTCATCATTTAAGCACTAAATGATATTTGCTCACCCAACCGAAGCGAGGGATGATGATCCCATGGACGTATTGAAGGTCATCTTATGGCTGATATCCCTCCTGCTACGCTTTGGGTGGTGGGTGATTGTGTTCACCTTCAGTCTTCCAGTCAGAATACTAATGACCACATCCCACAGGCGTAAAGCCTATGGTTCGGCGCGATGGGCTAGTCGCTGGGAACAGTGGCGACATCGAGCCATTCGCGGCGAAGGCATTGTCCTTGGCCGCGGCGCATTCCGCCGACTTCTTCGTTTCTCGACAGACGGGATTGTGATGGTCTTTGCCGCCACAGGTGCCGGCAAGGGGCTGGGCGTTGTCATCCCCACGCTGCTGACCTATCGCGGTTCCATGGTGGTGTCTGATCCTAAAGGCGAAAACTATGCGATTACCCGCCGCCAACGGGCCAAATTCGGCAAGGTGTGGATGCTGAACCCCTCTGATCTCGTTCATTCGGAACGCTTCAACCCGATGGACACTATCCGCGTGGGAACGGCGCAGGAATCCGATGATGCCGAAAGCCTTGCAAGATTAATGGTGGTTCCCGATGCTCGCGAGTCCCATTGG
This sequence comes from Agrobacterium sp. LAD9, assembly GCF_003031125.1. NCBI lineage: Bacteria > Pseudomonadati > Pseudomonadota > Alphaproteobacteria > Hyphomicrobiales > Rhizobiaceae > Agrobacterium > Agrobacterium sp. LAD9. Next base: position 162,362 of record NZ_PHGS01000019.1, read on the forward strand.
GATGACAAGGCAATCTCCCTCATCAAGGCTCTTATTCTTCATACTCTCCATGAGCCTGTTGAAAGCCGCTGCCTCGGAACGGTAAGGCGGCTGACAACAGGTCAACGAGAGACCTTTCTTGCCATGCTGATGGATATTGCCACAACATCCCCCTCGCCTGCCGCGCGCGAGATCGTCAACGGTATTCTCACCAGCGCCATTGATCCGCAAGACGACCTGTCCCAAGAGTTCCGCTCGATCCTCTCGAACGTGCAGAAGGCCACCGAACCATGGTCGTTATCAAGCCCTGCGGGCAAACTCTCGGCTTACTCGACGTTCCAACTTACCGACATGATCAACGAAGTCGGCACGCTCTACCTTTGTGTGGATGAAGACCTGCTGGATGTGTATTCGCGCTGGCTGCGTGTCTTGGTCGGCTGCACACTCAAAACGCTCACGCGCGCCAAGACCAACAAACCCAAACGCAAGGTCGTTCTCCTGCTGGATGAAGTGGCCGTCCTCGGCCGCCTCGATGTGCTTGAAAAACAGTCCGGCCTGCTCCGCGCCTACTGCACACCCGTGCTCATCTGGCAAAACCTGCCCCAAGTCACCAAAATCTACGGCGACGACGCCAAAGCCTTCCTTGCCAACGCCTCCGCCCGCCTGTTCTTCGGGGTAAGCGACAACGATACCGCCGAATACGTCGCCACCATGCTCGGCAAGACTCCCGCCGAATCCGGTTCGTCCAGTATCAGCCTGTCCTCATTCGGCATGGAGAAAACCAGCCGTTCCCGCAGCCAATCCGAAAGCAGTTACTGGCTGCTCGACAGTGCCGAAATCCAGCGCCTGCCCGTTACCAAAATCATCTTAAAGCTACGGGACTGCCCCTTCCCTATTCTCGGGAAACGCCTCGATTATCGGAAGATGTGGTGCTGGAAAATGCGGTGGGATAAGTGGAGCGGCAAACCGAAAAAGTTCAATACCAAACCTTACTTGCCTCAACATCTCGTCTTTGACGAAGACGCTACCGCCGTAGCAAATAATCTTCGGATTGACTCGAGCCAATCACAAAAATAGGCTTCAGTAGAAAAATACGCCCTCACGGGCGTATTTTTTCAATATGTCAATTCCACTGCTAATCTTTGAAAGTGAAAGTCTTGTAACCAAGCCAAACAAGACTGACAAATACCAAGAAAAACGGGATTCCGAAAACGTAAAAGCCGAGATTATCGCACATGTAAAATACGGCCAACAGGCCGCTCCCTAAGGTTAGGCCATGACTAAATGTTTTATACCAGTATACTTTAATTTAGCTGAATGCAACAATATACTAGAGTCAAATTATTACCTATACTCTATTATTGGAGTATTTCTGGCCTTAATAGGCCTAGCTTTTACTGGATGGAATCTATTTTATATAAGAAAATACAATAAGATACAGACAGCAACTCAAGAAGCAATACTCAAACAAAGCCGATTAATAGAGCTTTCCCACGAATGGAACTCCAAAGACTTCATTGCGGCCCGCAACAGTGCGGAGATTTTAATAAAAAATAGTAAAGGTAAAGAAACCGATCTCTACGATGAAATCTCGAAATCCGAAGAGGGAATGGCGAAATGGGTCGAAATATCCATGATAGCCCATTTCTTCGTTAGGCTAAAACATATACAGGAAACAAATCAGATAAACGGAGAATACGCGAAACTTGAGTTTCAAGAAGCAATCGAATACTGGATAATACCTCTGATCCTCGTCTACTCAAAGGACGACACAGAAAAGCGCCTTATAAAGGCTCTGATGTGGATATACTTGTACTACAACCCATCAAATCCAAAGAATTTAGGAAATTTGGCTTAATGACGTAGGCGAACTCTATCTCTTTTACGCTCACTAGCTGCCCTCGCCCACCCCTCCAACTCCCGTATCCGCAGAAGCCCCTTCTCCCGCTGAAGGCCACCCAGCCGCATCATATCTTCAAGCTTCGTCATCATCGAAACAAGCTGCGCAAACCGTTTCCGCGCATGCGCCACCTTCTTCCGGCGCTCGGCTTCCTGCCACCGCTCGAAACGGAACTGCGGCCCGCCCATCTGTCCCTCCATCCAGAACGCAATCCGCCGCTCCCAATAATCCATTTTCCGCTGATACCGATCAAACCGACGCGTAACCGCCTCCAACTCCCGCTTGAGCCGCTGGTCATTCCCGACGACAATGCGTTCAAGCCAATTCAACCGTGAACCGCCATCATAAGATGGATAGTCGCGCCTCCGACGCTCGGCAACCTTTGCATCGCCCTGCCCCCGATACGGCCCAACCTCCCTCATTCGACTGACCGGAACTCTCTCTCTCCGCACAATCTGCCGCGCCCGTGGCCCGACATGGATTTCCGGCTCGCGGTTTAATTCCGCTGCTCGCACCATGTCACCAAGCTCCCGCGCATAGTCGCGCTGCGCCACAAGGGTACGATGATCGATCCGCACGCTCTTCCCTGCCCGCTCCAAGGCGTCATTGCACGCCACTGCCCACTCAGCGCGCCACTCGTTCAAAAGTTCCTTGCTGTTCCATTCACGGGTCTTCACGCGGTCAAGACCGGAGACCGTCGCACGCCGCAACGTCAACATCACATGCGCATGAAAGTTCAGCCGCGATTGCCCGTGCTCGGCAATAGGATCATGCAAAGCAACATCGGCCACCATGCCGCGCTGTACGAAATGCCGCCCGACAAAACGGCGTACCAATTCTAACCGCTCACCCGCATCCAACTCGTGCGGCAACGCCATGTTGAACTCACGGGCAAGCTGCGCATCCCGCCGCTTGTCCATCGCCTCGACAGTAGACCAAAGCAACTGACGATCTTCCACCCACGTCGCAGAACCGGGCGGGGCCATGATTTCAGAATGCACAACGCCACGCCGATGACTGTAATCGTGAACCTCCCCCGTATTGCCATCCACCAGCCGCGAACCGGAACGATAGGCCGCAGCCGCCACGGCCTTTGAGCCAGGACGATATGTGCCATCGGGATTGACCTTGGAAGAACGGCCAAGTATTTGGCCGGAGAAATGGTAGATAGCCACGGCACACCTCCTGTCCCAAGGAGTGCGCCTGAAGCGCACTCGCCACAGTCGAATTCCATGCCCGTAAGGGCATTCCTTTCCGGCGGATTGCCACAAGCCTGTGGCTGCCGGAGCACCTATGTTGCGTAGCAATGTATAAGTGCGCTATTAGCCCTGTCTACCCTCAGTTGATTCACGTTTTGTGTCCTGCTATCAACAGGCGGTTTTCGCCTCGTCATTTTGGGGATTTCATGTCGCCGCCATTCCATCCCACCCGTGTTATCGGCAATCTTGCCGCACTCGTTGGCGCGATACTGATCGCGGGATTTCTGTTCGATCTCGCCGCCGGATGGTGGGATTATCGCCCTATGGCGTTCTGCATGCTGCTGCGACCCATACTCGCCTTCGCCTACGGCGTGGGTGTTCTCCTCACCACTGTGGGTGTCATCATCTACGCGGTATCGCTGTTCAGAAGTCAGGCAGGAATCGGCCTCGCGATTGGGGGTGTGATGTTATTCATCGTGCCGCTGACGCTGCCACACTATCTTGGTGTCGCGTGCTCCCCGTGACGCCTAATAGAACGTTATGAGCCGTAAGCGCCGTTCAGCAGGCTTGTATTCCATTGCAGCAAGGAGCCGCACGGGGGCACCGACGTCTCGCTCTGGTAGCTCCACAATCAGGTTAAATTTCGAAACTCTGTGCGCGTCGTTGTAAGACATATTGTAAATGTAGCTCGCCGAAATTTTAGAGCGAATAAGCTTTACGAGTTCGTCCGTCGTGATCTGCTCTAGACCTGCCTTTTCAAGCGAGCCGATTTTCTCGGACTTGAGATAGGCAAGCTTTGCCTCTTGAATTTCGATTTCAAACTCTTCAAGCGGTTGGGGATCTGGACTGATTGCGTTCAACGAAAACTCAGTGTCTACCGCAAACCCTTTGTAGACGGGACGTTCGATCTTGTATGAAAGCAATGTTCCAGTCAGATGTTCAGGCAAGCTGCGGCAAGTGTATCCATGCTCTTCAAATGGATAACCGCATGTGTTCACATCCTCTGCATTGGAACGGTCGTCTTCATGTCCTTGGATGATAACAGAGCGGTGTTTGAGAAACGCACTCACAAGCATGGTGGAGAGGAGGATTTTGAAACGCGAAACATACGTAGTGTCTGCAAATCCGACATAGGCCTTCCAGTCCAGCAACCCTTCATGAAACTTCCGCACCATCGAATCCGTGAGATTATTGATGTAGACGATGAAGAATTGGGAACTGTAGGAATAGTCTACATCTCGGGTCAGCATGACGGACTCGACCATAGCATCGTACAGGACTTCCTGTGCGTTATTATCCCCGATGTAGTCTCCCACCAGAACTGAGTGGTTGCTGTTCCGGTCGAAGAGAGGAATAAGTTTCTGAAAGACTGCCAGCCCATACCAATTGTTCGAAATGGCGTCTCTGTCGAAGACCAATGCCATTTCCCGGCGCTGACGGTCTGGGACGAGAGCTGTTTTCAGATCGGCGTATCTGATGCGCTTTGAAGCCAAAACGGTTTCGGCTTCATGCCTCAAACGTTGAATCTCCCGAAACATCGCGGCTGGAGAGACCTTAAAATAATCACGTGTGACCTCAAGCATGATATGGCCACGGGCGTTGAGGGTATGAATTGATTTCGTGTCAGACACTAAATGCCCCTCCAAGCCTCCGGCATTTGCACGATTCAGATGAAATGCCCCTTCTTACTTTCAAGCGGTGGCCAAGTGTATCCGCAAGGCGATTCCGCGTTCAATGGATGTGCTCTAGCATGAGACAGAAATCGGCCCCGTCGCATCAACGGGAAAATTTCAGTTGAGATGCATCGCAGACCCTTCTTTAAGTGCGTCGTACAGATCGGGCCGAAACTGCACAACAACCCTGTCCAGCATCTTTTGCACGACTGGGTTCACCCAGTACTGGCAATCATCAGGTGGCCGCTCACCGCACTCCATGTAATCCATATAGTCGCTGGACATCATGTAGGAATCTTTTAGTCCAAAGATAAGGACAAGGTGATAAATGACGATACAACGCAGATCCTCGTTGAACGTGTTGAGCCAAACCAATCTGTCTTTTACGTAAACCGCTCCGTCATTCAGTAAAGTGGTATGGAAAAAATTGTAATGCATCTGGTCATTACATCTCTTTCGAAGCTGCTTATAGCGCTCGTCAGAGTTGATGAGTTTAAAAAGCGTGCCCAACTCTCCTGACTTTTCAATATACTTGGTCATTTCCTCTACGCGAGGGAGCGCCTTCGTCGACCTCCCATGAAGCCAGTCGTTCACGAACGGAACAATCGGCGCTTGGGGGGTACAATGATGTCTAAGCCACAGATTCACATAGACGTTGATCGTCGCAGCATCGTGATATTTCCTTAGCAAGGCAAAGGCGTCGTTAATCCGCCCTTTCCCTAAAAGATATGCCATTGATTCCACAGTGCCTTGGATCGACGAGAAGACATAGGTATCTATGTTGGCGAACGCCGTCGTTCCGGTTGTCACTTGCTGAAACACGCTCATAGAGAGCGAATCGTAGAACTCGCCATATTGGGCGAGGTTTTCAAAGATCTCATGCTCTCTGTAAGCTTTGTCTGTGATCTGTATCATCTGGGAAATAGAACACATTCAATGCCAACAAGCGAACCCGAAGTAAGTGGAAATAGAGGTAGACGCTGAAAGCGCATCCCGCTACGCGGCGATTGCACAATGAATCCGATTTAGGCAAGAGATGCCGCCCTACAATCGCCCTTCCAAAACGTCATCGCGGATTTCTTGGCCGCCATAGAACACGCCCAACACCATCACGTAATTGTCTTCAACGGCGAACGCGATGCTGACACTTCTCCGATAACCAATGATGCGCAGTCCGGGGATTTTTCCTTCACGAACAGTACCACGCTTCGGAAAGGTCGAAAGTTCGCTTAGAAAAGAGCGGATACCGCTCACATAGTTCCACGCTACATCCGGCCCCGCCCTCTCATAGCTGGCAAGGTCGCCATAGAGTTTTAACAACTCGGCTTCCGCCTGCTCATGAAGAATGACGGTGTAGCGCTTCATGCGTTAACGAGCTTTCGCCACATTAGCTTTGTGCTCGGCTTCAATGCGCGCAAAAGCATCGTCAAGCGCCACGCCCTTGGAAGGGTCGGCTTTCAATTCGGCATACCGTGCCGGAATATCATGATTGAGCCAGCGTTCACGCGCGGCTTCCTGATCTTCAAGCAAACGAAGACCAGCGCGAACAACCTCGCTCGCATTATTGTAGCGGCCTGATTCAAGCTGCTTTCGAATGAAAGTCTCGTAGTGATCGTTAAGTGCAAAACTAGCCATGGTGTGTACCTCCTTCCTCTATTATAGGAAGGAAATCTAAAATTAACAACTATTGTTATCTATTAATATATCCCAGCCATTCCAACATTGTCAAAATGGCCGGGAAAAGGGAGTTGTCCCTTATATTGGCCCGCCAAGCGGGCTGACAAATCGGCAAGCGATTTGTGGCGACACCCGTTCGGGTGTCTTTACCGGGCCGTGGGGCCTCGGTTGTCGTGGAAGGGCGGCGCTGCCGCCGCCCTTGGCACCTTCCGTGCCCGATTGGGCCGCTTGGCCTTACGGGAATTGATAACCGACGCATCCAAGGTCGTCTTGATGTGCGCCGCGTAGAATTTTTCAATCATCTCGACGCTGGTGCGGCAATTTTTGGCAATCGCATAAACATCAGCACCTTCCATCAATCGGATACAAATATAGGTATGACGAAGACTGTAGGCTGTCCGAGGTTTACCGTCGCGATCCAACTTGAGGTTTTGGTCATCAAGAAGGTTATTGAACATCTTGAGATAATTGCCGGGAAACAGCAGATCGGTCGTGGCAGGCCGACTGACCGCAATCTCTCCGCCTTCAGCCCCCTTCCCTTTGCGGGCAGGCTTTAAGCGATCCCGCAAACGCTCGTAGGGTTTGACGGCTCCGGGCATGGATTTGCACCAGCCAATGCCACGCTTACCGGGCACTTCGATTTCCAGAATGCGCTCCCGCGTATCGAGATCGATCACAATAGACACGTCGCGGTGCTGCAACTGTTTCGCCTCGTCGGGCCGCAGGCCCGTATTTCCCATGAACAGCACAAAGTCATGAAGCTGCTCGGCCTCCCACCGGAAGTGCGGGTTCTTCGGCTCTTTGGCATTGAGGCGGGTCGCCTCATAAAGCTGCTTATATTCGGAGGGACTGAACCAAGGCCGGTGCGTAATCTTCCCCTGCGTCTTGTAGGGCGGCGACAGATCGGGCAAATGCGACAGCCACTTGTGACGAATGGCTGTCTTCAAGACCTGCCGCAAGGTTCCCACCTCATCGTGCAGCGTGCTGCGCGATGGTGCCTTACCGTTCTTAGCTGTCGAGATACGTTCCACCCGATAATCCTGAACGGTTCCGGCGTTGATCTCGGAAAGCCCCATCTTCCCGAAGAACGGGATGAGATGGAGGCGCAAGCGGATGCTATGCCCTTCCACCCATTTGGGGCTGCGCTCGCCTTCGGTGATGATGGCGTATTCCTGTTCAAACTTCTTGGCTGCTATGGCAAAGGTCGTTTCGGTCTTGATCAGACCCGCCGCCAGCTTGCCGCGCAGGCCGAGATACCAGTCCTCGGCAAAGGATTTGGCCTGTTCCAGCCCCGTTTCCTTGGTGCTGGTGCGATACTGGACGCCTTTGAGAGAGGCGGAGCAATGCCACGTCAGTCCCCCGCGCCGGTAGACATTGACCTTCCCACCGAGGATTTCATGACTCGCCATGCCTGCCTCCGTTCACTTTCCCGTTGTTTCAACAGGATGGAATCACGGCATACGGGAAGTGTCAAATGACGGGCCGGATTTGTGCTTGCGTTGTGCTAGCCCCAAAACGCACGAAAGCCCTCCATAATGGGAGGGCTTTCATGTTGAATTTCTTCGTAAATTTTGGTTGCGGGGGCAGGATTTGAACCTGCGGCCTTCAGGT
>NZ_PHGS01000020.1:0-9666 GCF_003031125.1 Agrobacterium sp. LAD9
AAGCCTTATTCTTTATCTCAGGCACACCTATCGGAGCATTTCGACCCGACCAAGTGAAATAGCGACAAACCTATGGAACGCAATCACCTACAGCGTAGTTTTTACTAGATTTTGCAGGAAAATGGCGTCCACGAGAGGATTCGAACCTCCGACCCCAGGATTCATACCGCTTCGGCTTTCGCCGCCGTCCCGCCGTTGCCGGGCAAGACGTTCGTGGTCTGGACTGTCCCTTCACCATGGGCCATCGAGGCCTTTAGGTGCTGCCCATCCAGTCTCTACACCTTCACCGGATTTCTCCGGAGCTTGGCTCGGGATTGGCATGCTGGAAGACCAGCGAAGCTTTCCCCGACTTTGAGCAGATCGATTGCGTCGTTTCCGGGCGCAACCCCCAATTTGTCTTAGGAATCCTGTGCTCTATCCTGCTGAGCTACGTGGACACTGAATTGCTCTTTAACCCGGCGATGCCCGCGGATCAACCGCGTTCTTTATCGCGGTTGATCTCGTCCTCGGCTTTCTTCACTTCCGCCGGCAATCAGCTCGCCAGGCGCTGTTCAGCCAGTTTCACCCAATAGGAAATGCCGTAGGCGATGGCGTCATCGTTGAAATCATAACCGGCATTGTGGAGGCCTGCCGAATCGCCGTTGCCGATGAAGATGAAGCAGCCCGGTCTTTCCTTCAGCATGAAGGAGAAATCTTCACCCGCCATGGAAGGATCGACATCGGCGTCGACATTCGGTTCGCCCGCCACATCGCGGGCAACAAGGATGGCGTGGTCGGTCTCGGTGGCGTGGTTGAAGGTCACCGGGCAATAACGCTCGTAGACGACTTCCGCTTCCGCTCCGTTGGCAAGGGCAATGCCTTCCGCCATCTGCTTGATGCGATCCTGCGCCAGATCGCGCACCGTTTCATCCAGGCTGCGCACCGTGCCGGCGATCAAGGCCTCGTTGGGGATGATGTTGTGGCTGGAACCGGCGTGAAAACGGGTGACGGAGACGACGACGGAACGGATCGGATCGGCGTTGCGGGAGGCGATCATCTGCAGGTTGCCGACGATCTGCGCGCCGATGGTAATCGGATCGATGGTGCGGTGCGGCTGGGCCGCGTGGCCGCCGCGGCCCTTGACCGTGATCGAGAACTTGTCGGGTGCCGCCATGATACCGCCCTTGCGGATGGCGAAGGCGCCAAGCGGAATGCCCGGCATATTGTGCATGCCGTAGACCTCGTTGATGCCGAAACGCTCCATCAGGCCGTCCTCGACCATGGCAAGCGCGCCGGCACCTCCTTCTTCCGCCGGCTGGAAGATGACGGCGATGGAGCCGGCGAAGTTGCGGGTCTCGGTGAGATATTTGGCCGCGCCAAGCAGCATGGCCGTGTGGCCATCATGGCCGCAGGCATGCATGGCGCCCGCGGTTTTGGAGGCCCAGGGCTTGCCGGTTTCCTCCAGAATTGGGAGGGCGTCCATATCCGCCCTGAAGCCGATGGTGCGATTGCCCGGAAGATTGCCCCTGATGATGCCGACCACACCTGTGCGACCGAGACCGGTCACGATTTCGTCAACGCCGAAAGATTTCAGCTTCTCCGCAACGAAGGCTGCGGTGTTGTCGACATCATACAAAATCTCGGGATTTTCATGCAGGTGATGCCGCCATTCGCTGACTTCCTGCTGGAGTTCGGCGGCTCTGTTCAAAATCGGCATTCGTTCATTCCTGGGTTCATCGGTACGGCGTGTCGTAAAATCCTATCCTCCGTGGTGGATAGTGCGCCGCATAATTGACGTAATCAATGTACTTTGCCATTGCTAGGACATATATGGTGAATATTGCCATTCCCCGACCGAAGACGGGAATTCGAGGACTAGCCTTGCCACAGACTTTTAAATCGCCAAACGCCGCCCTGCGGCTCTCCGCAGCCGTTGCCATCATGACCGCAGGCCTCGTGGCCGTGGCGCCCGTGGCAAATGCCAATCCGAAAATGGTGGTCGATGTCAAAACCGGCAAGGTGATTTCCCACCAGGAAGCCTTCCGCAAGTGGTATCCCGCTTCGCTGACCAAGCTGATGACCGCCTATATCGCCTTTTCACAGATGAAGGCCGGCAAGATCAGCCCGCAGACGGAAGTGGTGATGAGCAAGAAGGCCGCCGACCAGCCGGCCTCGAAAATGTATTTCAAGCCGGGCCAGAAGCTGACGATGGACAGCGCCTTGAAGCTGCTGCTCATCAAATCCGCCAATGACATCGCCGTGGCGATCGCCGAGACCATCGGCGGCACCAGCGACAATTTCGTGGCGCAGATGAATGCGCAGGCGCAGCGGCTGGGCATGAGCTCGACCCGTTACATCAATGCCAATGGCCTGCCCGGCAAGGGACAATATACGACCGCCCGGGATCTGGCGCTGCTGGCGCTGATCATCAAGCGGGAATTCCCGGAATATGCCCATTATTTCTCGCTGGAGGGCGTCAGCACCGGCAAGAAGAATTACGCCAACTTCAACATGCTGGTTGGCCGCTTTGATGGCGCTGACGGCATGAAGACCGGCTTCATCTGTGCCTCCGGCTTCAACCAGGTATCGTCAGCCGTGCGCAATGGCCGCTCGGTCATCACGGTCGTGCTCGGCGCGGACAGCCTTGCCGGGCGCACCGACCAGTCGGCCGATCTGCTGCAGATGGGGCTGACTGCGCCTTCCGGCCAGGGTGTTTCGCTTGCCTCGCTGGCGCCCTATGGCGATACCGGCGACGTGAATGATGTCAGCGCCGAGATCTGCAATCCGAAGGCTGCCAAGGTACGCAGCGAAAGCCGCGACGAGGCTGGCCGCATGGTCATCCATTCGCCCTACGTGCAGGAAATGACCCGCCCGCCGGAATATTCCTTCGCCGGTCTCATTCCGGGCAGCGAGACGGTGGCGGTGAATGCCGCCAAGGGAGCTGGCAAGGGTGAACTCGCGAACGTGCCGATCCCGATCCCGCGCCCGACATTCTGATCGTCGGTGGTGGCCTTGAGGGGCCAGTGCCGGGGTGGCGATGCACTTTGTGTATTCGCAGGCCAATGATGTTATGATATTACAATGTCGCTCGTGGCTTCCAGCCTCGGGCGATTTCTTTTAGCTCCATGCGGCTCCGGGTTTCGCGTCGTCCAGTGACCGGCCGGAGCGGCCATCAACATACAGGCAAGTCATGTCTCGCGATCGCATCCCGGTTTCCATCATCACCGGATTTCTCGGCGCCGGAAAATCGACGCTGCTCAACCGGCTTCTCAAGGATCCCGCGATGAGCGATGCGGCGATCATCATCAATGAATTCGGCGATGTCAGCATCGATCACATGCTGGTCGAAAGCGCGGGCGAGGGCATCATCGAACTGGCGGAGGGTTGCCTCTGCTGCACGGTGCGCGGCGAGCTGGTGGATACGCTGGCGGAACTGATGGATGGTATCCAGACAGGCAAGCTGAAGCCGGTAAAACGGGTGGTCATCGAGACCACGGGTCTTGCCGATCCCGCCCCCGTCATGCAGTCGGTCATGGGCAACCCCGTTATCGCACAGAATTTTGTGTTGAACGGCATGATTACGGTGGTGGATGCCGTGAATGGCCTTTCCACTCTGGATAACCATCAGGAGGCGGTGAAACAGGCGGCCGTGGCCGACCGTCTGGTGATGACCAAGCGCGCTCTTGCCGATGCCGCCACGATTTCCGCGCTGACAGCCCGCCTCCAGATTCTTAATCCGCGTGCGACAATTGAGGATGGTGACAAAACCGACTGGAGCGCTGCGGGGCTTCTCGACAACGGCCTTTACGATGCCGGCAGCAAGAATGCCGATGTCGGCCGCTGGCTGGGCGAAGAGGCGGCAGACGATCACCACCATGACCATGACCATGACCATGATCATCACCACCATCATGACGACAACGACGACCATCACCATCATCACGATGTGAACCGGCACGACGCATCCATCCGGTCCTTCTCGATCATCCACGACCAGCCGGTCAGCCCGATGGCGATCGACATGTTCGTGGATTTGCTGCGCTCGGCGCATGGTGAAAAGCTCCTGCGCATGAAGGCGATCGTCAAGCTGTCGGATAATCCGGGCCGGCCGCTGGTGCTGCATGGGGTGCAGAATATTTTCCACACGCCCGAGCGCCTCGCGGCCTGGCCGGACCCGGCCGATCAGCGTACGCGCATGGTGCTGATTACGAAGGATTTGCCGGAAGCCTTCGTAAAGGACCTGTTCGCCGCCTTTACAAGTGCACCGGGCATTGACCGGCCGGACAGGCAGGCGATGACGGATAATCCGTTGGCGGTTTCCGGGTTGCGGTTTTAGGTCGCGCCGTGATGGCCTAGGTCGATGGGTGTAGTTCACCCCCTCTGTCCTGCCGGACATCTCCCCCTCAAGGGGGAGATCGACTTGCGGCTAGGTCTCGCCCATCTTAACCGTTGCGAATGTAGTGGCGACGGCGCATCCTGCTGATCTCCCCCCTTGAGGGGGAGATGCCCGGCAGGGCAGAGGGGGGTGAACCACCGGCGACACCGTCAAATGTCGGTTTCCCCGCCCTTCACAATTCGAAACCGATGCCCCTTATCCAGCGCAGTGGTCTCAACCAGACTATGCCCATCTTCATTGCACATATGGGTAATATCGATCACCGCCAGCGGATCGGTCGTCTCGACGGTCAGAACATCGCCCCTCTTCAGGGTTGCGAGTTTCTTGCGGCTTCTCAAAACCGGAAGGGGGCATTTAAGCCCCCTTAAATCATAAACGATATCGGCCGTTTCGCTCATTCCTTGGCCCAGAACTTCCAGAACGGCTTCTTTTCCGGCGCTTCCGGTGCCGGTGCGGCGGAATAGGCAAGCGGGTTCATGGCCGGAACGGGGACGCTCTGGGCGGCAGCTCCGGTCTGACCGGCTGCGGCCGGGGTGGCCGAGGCAACCATCGTCGGTGCCGCGGGTGCCGGGTTCGATTGCGGAGCAGCGGGCTGGACGGCCGAAGGACGCGGGCCGCGCAGGGCCGAGGCGGTTGCGGTTGTGGCCGGTGAGGACGACGTCACCTGCTGCGCCTTCTTCTCCATCAGCGCGGCATATTCCGTTTCCTTCATCAGCTTGCCGGCTTTCAGCGCCGAGCCGGTCGGCGCATAGGCGGGTTCGCGGCCCTTGCGCTTTTCGGCAACCAGCGCCTTGCGCTCCGCCTCGCTCGGGTCGTACCAGGCCATGCCGTCATATTTCTTCATCGCCGTTGCATAGGCGAGATCGTAGGTCTTTTCGTAGCTCGAAAGCGCGCTTGCGAGTGCCGGCGGCGTGCTCATCGGCGGGCACTGGGCGGCGGCATTGAAACTGCCGCCTTCGGTCTGCTGGTTGAAGACATATTTCTTCTCGCAGACATTCACTTCCGGGGGGCGCTTGGTGACTTCGAAATTGTCGTAACCGACCTTCAGCATCTTCCAGAATTGGAGATGCTCGCTCTGGCGATGGCGAGCCATGTTTTCCGCCGTCATGCGGAAGGGGAAGGCCTGCAGCTGCACGGTTTTCTGGCCGCCCTTGAAGGCGTCGCGCGCGAAACCGTAGATTTCAAGAATCTGTGCATCCGTCATCGAATAGCAGCCAGAGGACGAGCAGGCGCCATGGATCATCAGATTGGTGCCGTTGCGGCCATTGGCGGCATCGTAACGGTTCGGGAAACCGGTATTGATGGCGAGATAATATTTCGAATTCGGGTTCAGATGAGCGGGAGTGAGGTTGTAGAAACCTTCCGGCGCCTGCCGGTCACCCTCTTTCACCTTGGGGCCGAGTTTGCCGGACCATGCGCAAATCTCGTAGCCGGCGATCTTCTCGAAACGGTTGTCGCGCCTGGCTTTCCAGATCTCCAAGGCGCCTTCTTCCTTGAAGATGCGGATCATGATCGGCGAGGTACGGTCCATGCCCCTTTTGTCGATCTCGGCCAGAATGGACGGAGACAGCGGGTAATCGACCTTGTTCTTGACGTGGGAGACGTCGCGCTCAACGGTTTCGAGCGTATCGTTGCAGCCGGCAAGAACGAGCGCGGTGCAGGCAAGAAGTGCAAAATGTGTCAAACGCATGATCTGATCCGAAAGACGATGGCACGAAGCGGCGGCAGTTCTACACCGTCCCGTGTGTATTTTAAATACGGTATTAACCGTTTACATCTTCTTAACTCAAATCGGATCCGCCCCCGCGGCCGCCGATACATCTTTTGATGTGACCGGACTATGGCCGAGTTGGGGCGATATTCAAGGAAAATAAGGCCGGGCTTAAAGGTTCCGGCCGATATCCAGGAATTTCTGGCGGCGTTCGGCGCGCAGCTGTGTGCCGGAACGCTGGGAAAGATCGGCCAGAGCCTTGGCGATGACGTCACCGGTTGCATTGATGACGGTTTCCGGGGCGCGATGCGCGCCGCCGATCGGCTCCGGAATGATTCCGTCGATGACGCCGAGCGACTTCAGATCTTCCGAAGTGATCTTCATATTGGTCGCGGCTTCCTTGGCGCGGGTCGAATCGCGCCAGAGAATGGAGGCGGCACCTTCCGGCGAGATCACCGAATAGATCGCATGTTCGAGCATGTAGACGCGGTTGCCGGTGGCGATCGCGATTGCGCCGCCCGAACCACCTTCGCCGATGACGACGGAGACGATCGGCACCTTCACGTTGAGGCACATTTCCGTCGAGCGGGCGATGGCTTCGGCCTGGCCGCGCTCTTCAGCGCCAACGCCGGGATAGGCGCCAGCCGTATCGATGAGGGTGACGACCGGCAGCGAGAAACGGTCGGCCAGTTCCAGCACGCGGATCGCCTTGCGGTAACCCTCCGGGCGCGGGCTGCCGAAATTGTGCTTCAGGCGGCTTTTGGTGTCGTTGCCCTTTTCCTGGCCGATGATGGCGATGGGCTGGCCGTTAAAACGGGCAAGGCCCGCCTGAATGGCGGCGTCTTCGGCAAATTTGCGGTCACCGGCGAGCGGCGTGAAATCCGTGAACAGCGCTTTGGCGTAATCGACGAAATGCGGACGCTGCGGATGGCGCGCGACCTGCGTTTTCTGCCAGGCGTTCAGCTTGGAATAGATGTCCTGCATCGCGTCGTTGACGCGCGATTCCAGGCGGTTGATCTCCTCCGAGGTGTCTATGCTCTCGTCTTCATCGGCAAGCTTCTTCAGCTCGATGATCTTGCCCTCAAGGTCCGAGATAGGTTTTTCGAAGTCGAGATAATTGTGCATGAGATCCGTTTCCGATCGTTGCGCAAGGTTTGACCGGATTATCCGGCGGTTCCGGTCGCTCTAATCAAGGTTTTTGCCCTGTTTGGCAAGGGGGTGATGTGTTTGTACCAGCTCTTGCAGGCGTTCTTCCAGCACATGTGTATAGATTTGTGTCGTTGAAATGTCGGAATGGCCGAGCAGTTCCTGCACCGCGCGCAGATCCGCACCGTTCTGCAGAAGGTGGCTGGCAAAGGCGTGACGCAGGACATGCGGCGATATCACGGACGGGGTCAGACCCGCGCGAATGGCGATGTCCTTAAGGTCGCGGGCGAAGACCTGGCGGGGTAGGTGCCCTTGCCTGCTGCTGGAAGGAAAGAGCCATGGGCTCTCCGTGGCTTCGGCTTTTTTCGGCGCCTTGTCTTTTTCCTGCACGAGCGCCTTTCGGGCTGCCTCGTATTTTTCCATCGCCTCGATGGCGGCACGGGAAAGAAGAACCATGCGGTCCTTGTTGCCCTTGCCGCGGATCATCAGGAAGCGGCCTTCCTGGCGCAGCACCTTGACGGGCAAGGACACGAGTTCGCTGACACGCATGCCGGTGGCATAAAGCAGCTCAAGCAGCAGATGCATGCGGATGCGGGCAAGCTGGCCGGGACCTGCGGTTGCAGCCTCTTGCGCCGCGAGCCCAAGTAGCCTGTTCACATCGGCGACGCTCATCGTTTTCGGCAGGGCGAGGCCTTTCTTGGGCGCATCGATGATGCCGGTCGGGTCGTCACCGCGCAGCCCTTCCGAATAAAGAAAGCGATAAAATTGCCGCATGGAGGAAAGGCGTCTTGCCTGCGAGGTTGCGGCAAAGCCCTGAGCGGAAAGGTGGGTCAGATAGGCGGAAAGGTCTGGTGTCGCGGCATCGGTCAATGACTGGCCGCGGTGGCTGAGAAATTCACGCAGATCGACAAGGTCGCGCTCATAGGAAGAGAGCGTGTTGGCGGCGGCGCCGCGCTCGGCGCTCATCATTTCCAGAAAACTTTCGAGCCGCGCGCCGTCGCGCCCTGTCGTCGGTTGCCCGCTCATGGGGTGCGCCTTGCCGGTTCTGTCGCCGGCGGGTTCAGCCGCTCGGAGGGGATGCGCACCGTCACCTCGCGGTCGCGCGGCTTGACGACCATGACGAGCAGCACCATGCCGCCATAGATCAGCCCCGCGATGGTCGCCAGTATCATCGTGAAGCGGAAGAGGGTGGGCATGGCGGCTCCGTAAGGGTGGCGGTCGAAATCTATATGCGGTGCGGCGAAAGCGGCGACAAGATCAAAATGGCCGCTCCGCCCCGTGCCGCATGCGGCGATGATTGTGATTCACCGCAATTCAGTCAGCAATTTGGCTTGACGCTTCGTAAACATTTGCAGATATCCATGCCAAACGGGCTTTCAAATTTATGAATGAAACGAATTTATCCGTCCCGGCCACACTCGGGGAGCAAGCGCGGGCAAAGCTCGGACGGCGCAACATCGTCTTCGTCGGGCTGATGGGGGCTGGAAAGTCGGCGGTGGGCCGCATGGTCGCCCAGCAGCTCAAGGTTCCGTTCATTGATACGGATGTCGAAATCGAGCGCGTATCGCGCATGACGATATCGGAACTTTTCGCCACCTATGGCGAAGAGGAGTTCCGGGCGCTGGAAACGCGGGTCATCAAGCGCCTGCTGCGCGGAGGCCCCAAGGTCATCTCCACCGGCGGCGGCGCCTTCATCAACGACAATACCCGCCGGCACATTACGCGCGGCGGCATTTCATTTTGGCTGAAGGCCGATCTCGAGGTGTTGTGGGAAAGGGTCAACAAACGCGACCACCGTCCGCTTCTCAAGACCGAAAATCCCAAGGCCACCCTGGCGGCGCTGATGGAGAAGCGCTACCCGATTTATGCGGAAGCGGACATGACCATCGAATCCCGTGATGTCCGCAAGGAAATCATCGTGACCGAAGTGTTGACCGCCATAGCCGGCATCGAACAGAAAGACTGACACCATGACGCCTTCCGAAATCCACGCCGATGAACGTCTCGTCCATGTGCCGCTCGGCGAGCGCGCCTATGACATTCTGATCGGGCCTGGCCTGATCGGCCGGGCGGGCGGCGAAATTTCGGCGCGGCTGAAGGGCAGGCGCGCGGCGATCATCACCGATGAGCACGTCGCGCCGCTTTATCTCGAAGGCCTGATGGATGGCCTGCAGACTGATGGCATCGAGGCCGTTTCGCTCACCCTGCCGGCTGGCGAAAAGACCAAGAGCTTCGAGCATCTGGTCACCGTCTGCGATGCGGTTCTGGCGGCAAGAGTGGAGCGTAACGATGCGGTGATCGCACTCGGCGGCGGCGTTATCGGCGATCTCGCCGGTTTTGCGGCGGGCATCGTGCGTCGCGGCGTGCGCTTCGTGCAGATACCGACCTCGCTGCTGGCGCAGGTCGATTCTTCCGTCGGCGGCAAGACCGGCAT
>NZ_PHGS01000021.1:0-2120 GCF_003031125.1 Agrobacterium sp. LAD9
GGCGGTGCTCGATACGCTGAGCCCGAGGGAGTTCCGCGCCGGTTATGCCGAAGTCGTCAAATATGGCCTGATCGACAAGCCGGATTTCTTCTTCTGGCTGGAAAAGAACTGGGATGAAATCCGCACCGGCGGCCCTGCCCGCATCCAGGCGATTGCGACCAGCTGCCAGGCCAAGGCCGATGTGGTGGTGGCCGACGAGAAAGAAAACGGCGTGCGCGCCCTTCTCAATCTCGGCCACACCTTCGGCCATGCGCTGGAAGCGGCGACCAATTATGACAGCAAGCGGCTGGTTCACGGCGAAGGCGTCGCCATCGGCATGGTGCTGGCGCACCAGTTCTCCGCACGCCTGAACCTCGCAAGCCCTGATGATGCGGCCCGCGTCGAAGCGCATCTGAAGGCAGTTGGCCTGCCGACAACGATGAAGGATATTCCCGGTGAACTGCCGCCGGTCGAAACGCTGATGACGGCGATCGGGCAGGACAAGAAGGTCAAGGGCGGCAAGCTCACCTTCATCCTCACCCACGGCATCGGCCAGTCCTTCGTGGCCGATGATGTGGCGGCGTCCGAGGTGCAGTCCTTCCTGTCGGAGAAGCATCCGGGTTAAGTTATCCCCGGCGCCACTCGGTCAAAAGGCGCCGGTCTCGCTGGCAAGGCGTCCTATCGTTTGCAGCGGCATCGTCGACACATCTGCGCGCCTTTGAAGGCGGATTTTGCCGCCGCCGAAGGTTTCATAAAGCTGCAAATGTCCCGCAAAGGAGGATGACGTCGTCCGCGTCCAATAATCTCCTGCCCAGGCCAGAAGTGCCGCCTGATCGCTTTTGGTCTCGCCGTGCTGCGCTCCGCGCCGCAACAGGCCCTCGCGGCATTCTGCCCAGGGGAGGTCGAGCCATATCAGCACCTTCGCGCGCGGCAACGCCGTTTCAACCAGCCAGCCATAGACCCCTTCGATGATCCAGTCGCTGGTATTGGCATGCCGGGCCACCAGAAGTCTGGCTTCCGCCTCGTCCCGTTTGCGGCCATCCTCCTCCCAGTGAAGGCGATCGAGATCGTAAAAGGGCAACTTCAGCGCCGAACCGGCTTTTGCGGCGAGACTGCTTTTGCCGGATCCGCTGTTGCCGATGATGGCGATGCGGAGCGAAGGGCTGGCTGCTATCGACATTTGGGTAATCCGTCGAGTTAAGGTTCTCTCTTGGAATGCAGAATCTTTGCACCAACTGGATTTTTAGCCCGGAAATACGAAAGCAATGTTGCGTGGTTAAAACTAGAACCGCACCGCTTCCCCCGGCGCCGCCGCCTCGATCGCCAGGGCATGCAGCCCCGCGTCGAGTTCCGGCTTCAAAAGTGCGTTGATCGCCCGGTGGCGTTCGACGCGAGACTTGCCGGAAAAGCTTTCGGACACTATCTGAACACGCATATGCGTCTCGCCTGTGCCGGTCATATCCGGCTGGTGGCCCGCATGCATCTGGCTTTCATCGACGACCTTCAGGCGCTCGGGTGAAAAGCTCTCCCGGAGCTTGGTTTCTATGCGTTCTCGCAGGGACATGCGACGGGCTCCATTCTCGTTGGCTGGTCTTGAAGGGGGCTACCTAAAAGCCAGCAACATTCCGCTTTGTCAATTCTTGTTGTGCAGCTTTTCGCACCCCATAATCAGGGCATCATGAAACTGGATTCGAAATATTTCGATCGCATCCGCACGCGCCGGAAAAGGGAGCGGGAACCTGAGGTTCAGGCCCCCACCTGCCAGTGGGACGGATGCGATAAACCGGGCATTCACCGGGCACCCGTCGGCCGCAATGCCGAGGGGCAATTCTTCCTGTTCTGTTTTGAGCACGTGAAGGAATACAACAAGGGCTATAATTATTTTTCCGGCCTCTCCGACAGCGAGATTGCCCGCTACCAGAAGGAAGCGATCACCGGTCATCGCCCCACCTGGACGGTCGGCGTCAACAAGACGGCCCGCGACAGCCCGCTGCATTCCACGCTGCGTTCCGGCACGGCCAGCGGCAATGCCCGTATCCGCGATCCTTTCGGCTTTGCCGGCGGTTTTGCGGGCGGCGCAAAGGCAGGCGGCACCCGCCTGCAGCAGGGCCGCAAATTGAAGACGCTGGAGGCAAAAGCCT
>NZ_PHGS01000022.1:0-99026 GCF_003031125.1 Agrobacterium sp. LAD9
CCAAGGCGAAACGTCAGGGTCGCATTTTCATCGGCGGGCGGCGCAAAGGCAGGCGGCACCCGCCTGCAGCAGGGCCGCAAATTGAAGACGCTGGAGGCAAAAGCCTTCGATACGCTCGGTCTTTCTTCCAGCGCAAAGCAGGAAGACATAAAAAGGCGCTACAAGGAGCTTGTCAAAAAGCATCATCCTGATGCTAATGGTGGCGATCGTGGTTCGGAAGAGCGTTTTCGGGCTGTTGTTCAAGCATATCAATTGTTAAAGCAGTCAGGTTTCTGCTAAGCCAACTTACGTGTTTACCGCCTGATTGATGATGTGGCCGGGTGGCTGCCGCCCGCCTTGGAGACGTGATGAGCAAAATCGACCTTGATATTTCCAACCTGCCCGACACGACGGTGTCCGTGCGGGAGGTTTTCGGCATTGATACGGATCTGCGGGTCCCCGCCTATTCGCAAGGCGACGCCTATGTGCCTGACCTTGATCCCGACTATCTGTTCGACCGCGATACGACACTCGCGATCCTTGCCGGTTTTGCTCACAACCGACGTGTCATGGTCTCCGGTTTCCACGGCACCGGTAAGTCCACCCATATCGAGCAGGTGGCTGCCCGCCTCAATTGGCCCTGCGTGCGCGTCAACCTCGACAGCCACGTCAGCCGTATCGACCTCGTCGGCAAGGACGCCATCGTCCTGAAAGACGGCAAGCAGGTTACCGAATTCAAGGACGGCATTCTGCCCTGGGCCTACCAGCACAATGTCGCGCTCGTCTTCGACGAATATGATGCCGGCCGTCCGGATGTCATGTTCGTTATCCAGCGCGTGCTGGAATCCTCGGGCCGCCTGACCCTGCTCGACCAGAGCCGCGTCATCCGTCCTCACCCGGCATTCCGCATTTTCGCGACCGCCAACACGGTCGGCCTTGGCGATACGACGGGTCTTTACCACGGCACGCAGCAGATCAACCAGGCGCAGATGGACCGCTGGTCCATCGTCACGACGCTGAACTACCTGCCGCATGAGCAGGAAGTGAACATCATCGCCGCCAAGGTGAAGAGCCTCGACAATCCGAAGGGACGCGAAACCGTTTCCAAGATGGTGCGCGTGGCCGATCTCACCCGTTCGGCCTTCGTCAATGGCGATCTTTCCACCGTCATGAGCCCGCGTACCGTCATCACCTGGGCGGAAAATGCGGAAATCTTCGGCGATCTCGCCTTTGCCTTCCGTGTGACCTTCCTCAACAAGTGCGACGAGCTTGAGCGCACGCTGGTGGCCGAACAATATCAGCGGGCCTTTGGCGTCGAGCTGAAGGAAAGCGCTGCGAACATCGTTCTCAGCGCCTGATCGTCCCCGGCTTGTCCGGAGACGATTTCGATGACTTGAAGATGCCGGCAGACCGCGCACATATCGATGGGCGGTCTCCACGCGTCGGCAAATGACAGGAAAGACAATGGCAGCGCGCGGCGACAATTCCAGAGCAAAACCGGGTACGGCTGTTGATACGGAGCCGTTGCGTCAGGCGATTGCCGGATGTGTGCGATCCGTTGCCGGCGATGCCGAAGTCGAGGTCGTTTTCGCCAATGAGCGGCCGGGCCTTGCCGGTGAGCGTATGCGCCTGCCGGAAATCTCCAAGAAACCGACCGCACAGGAAATCGCGATCACCCGCGGCCTCGGTGATTCCATGGCGCTGCGCCTCGCCTGCCATGACGCCGACACCCATGCGGTGATGTCGCCGCAGGGCGCCGAAGCGCGGCTGATTTTCGACGCGGTTGAACAGGCGCGCGTGGAATCGATCGGCGCGCTGCGCATGCCGGGCATGGCCTCCAACATCCAGGCCATGAACACGGAAAAATACGCCAAGGCCAACTTCGCCGGCATCACGAACAAGGACGACGCGCCGCTCGCCGAAGCCGTGGCGCTTCTGGTGCGCGAGAAGCTGACGGGCGAAAAGCCGCCGGAAAGCGCCGGCAAGGTTGTCGATCTGTGGCGCGATTTCATCGAGGACAAGGCCGCCGGCGATCTCAAGGATCTCTCCAGCGTCATCACCGACCAGAAGGCGTTTTCGCGACTGGTGCGCAAGATGCTGACCTCCATGCAGATGGCGGAAGATTTCGGCGACGAGGATAACGAGCCTGACAGTCAGGAAGCGGAGTCCAACGAGGACCAGCCGCGCACCAACGAGACGGAAGAAGAGCAGGTCGAGGAAGAGGCCGGCTCGGACGCGACGCCCGCCGATGAAAACGAGGCCTCGCAGGAGGAAATGGAAGAAGGCGAGATGGACGGCGCCGAGATGTCGGACGAAGAAATGTCCGACGATCTCGACGAGGATTCCGAAACGCCCGGCGAGACCCGCCGCCCCAACAGCCCCTTCGACGACTTTAATGAAAAGGTCGATTATCGCATCTTCACGCAGGAATTCGACGAGGAAATCCACGCCGAGGAATTGTGTGACGAGGCCGAACTGGACCGTCTGCGCGCCTTCCTCGACAAGCAGCTCGCCCATCTTCAGGGTGCGGTCGGGCGCTTAGCGAACCGGCTTCAGCGCCGCCTGATGGCGCAGCAGAACCGTTCCTGGGACTTCGATCTGGAAGAGGGTTATCTCGATCCGGCTCGCCTCGTCAGGCTCATCATCGATCCCATGCAGCCGCTCTCCTTCAAGAAGGAACGCGACACCAAGTTCCGCGATACCGTCGTGTCGCTCGTCATCGACAATTCCGGTTCGATGCGCGGCCGGCCCATCACTGTTGCGGCCACCTGCGCGGATATTCTGGCGCGCACGCTGGAGCGCTCGGGCGTGAAGGTGGAAATTCTGGGTTTCACCACCAAGGCGTGGAAAGGCGGGCAATCGCGTGAGCAATGGCTGGCCAGCGGCAAGCCGGCTTCGCCCGGCCGTCTCAATGATCTGCGGCACATCATCTACAAATCGGCGGATGCCCCGTGGCGGCGCGCGCGACGCAATCTCGGCCTGATGATGCGGGAAGGCCTGCTGAAGGAAAACATCGACGGCGAGGCACTGATGTGGGCGCATAACCGCCTGATCGGCCGCCCCGAGCAGCGCAAGATCATGATGATGATCTCGGACGGTGCGCCGGTGGACGATTCGACCCTGTCGGTCAATCCGGGCAACTATCTGGAACGGCACCTGCGCGCCGTCATCGAGCAGATCGAGACACGGTCGCCGGTGGAACTGCTGGCAATCGGTATCGGCCATGACGTGACGCGTTATTATCGTCGCGCCGTGACCATTGTGGATGCCGACGAACTGGCGGGCGCGATGACCGAGCAGCTCGCAGCGCTCTTCGAGGATACGAGCAGCGCTTCCGGTTCGTCCCGCAGGGTTCGCCGTGCGGGATAAGCGGGGCCGGGTTTTCTCCGCCTGTAAAACGCTCTCAATGGCCGCCATTCTGGCGGCCGCATCGCTGTTCCCGGTTTCCATCGGCGCTTCGACCATCGATGTGCCGGTGAGTGCGCGTCTTCTGTCTTCTTTCGAAGTCGGCACCAGCGAGAAACGTTTCGGCAAGCTGGAATTTGTCGGCGGCATGGTAATGAGCGCGCCGGAAAAACTGTTCGGGGCCATATCCTCCATCCGCTTCCGCCCAAACGGGGAGGATTTCATTGCGGTGCTGGATACCGGCCATTGGCTGACGGGCAGAGTCACGCGTGACGCTGTCGGGGCGCTGTCTGGCCTTGCTGAAGTCCGTATCACCCCCATGCTGGACATGAGCGGCCGCGAACCGCCGCGCAAGATGGAGATGGATGCCGAAGGGCTGGCGCTGCGCGACGGCAAGGTTTTCGTCAGTTACGAACAACGTCACAGGATCGATATCTATCCCGATCCGGGCTTCGCCACCTCGAAACCGCTCGACCGCCTGCCGCATCTCATCCCCAATAACGAGTTGCGCCATAATGGCGGCATGGAGGCGCTTGCTGTATCGCCGGCCGATTCGCCGCTCGCCGGCGCTCTCGTCGTGGTGGCCGAAAAGAGCATCGATACGGACGGCAATCTTCTTGCCGCCATATTGGAAGGCCCGCTCAAGGGCACATTTGCCGTTACCCATCACCCCTCATTCGACGTGACTGATGGCGCTTTCCTGCCAAACGGCGATCTGCTGCTTCTCGAGCGGCGCTTCAACTTCGCCGAAGGTGTGGGCATGCGCATCCGCCGCATCCGCGGGGCGGATATCCGGCCGGGCGCGGTGGTGGATGGCGAAATCCTCATGGAAGCGGGCATGGCCTACCAGATCGACAATATGGAAGGCATGGATGTGGTGAAGGGGCCGGACGGTTCCACGCGCCTCATCATCGTTTCCGATGACAACCACTCGTTTCTCCAGCGCAATCTGATGCTGGAATTCAAGCTGGTGGAGTGAATATCAGGCCTGCTCCTGTGCCGCCTTGTAGGCAGCCAGGAGATCCTCGACCGGAATGCCGTCGATCTTCATGCCGGTCATTCGGCACGCCGTTATCTGCGCGCCGGAGAGGTTCGTGTTGCTCAGCTTCAGTCCGGTAAAATTGACGTCATCGATCGACCAGCCGGACATGTTGCTGTCCGTAAACGACGCACCGGAAAAGTTGATGTCATTGAAGCGTGTGCCGGCCAGATTGACATTGTCGAAGACCGTCCCCGACAGATTGACGTTATCGAAGCTGGAGCCCGAAAGCGTGGCGCTCGTCGCATCCACAATGTCGATAACGTCCTTGATCTGCATGCCGATCCGCCTCCGAGCTTTGCCACGGACGGCAGATTGCAACGCCACCCGTGGGTTTGCAAGCGTGATCTGATCATGCATCCCCCGGCCTCAAATCCCGCTGACGGAAAGTATCAGCTCGGTTTGACGGTGCCTGGCATGGGCTTCAGCGTGTTCATCAGCGCGCCATAAGGCAGCAGCATGACGAGGCCGACAAGGACCTTCACCGAAAGATCGCCCAGCGCCCAGGAAATCCACCGGGGGGCTTCCAGAGCGAAGATGCCGAGCAGCGGTGCGTTTTCGATGGCGAAGGCATCATTGGGGCCGACAAAGGAGAAGCTTGCTGCAAAGGCGATGGAGAAGAACAGAGCCGTATCCAGCACCGAGCCCAGCATCGAGCCGGCCAGCGGCGCATGCCACCAGCGCTGGCGGCGCAGGCGGTTGAACACGGAAATATCCAGCAGTTGGCCGATGAGATAGGCGGTGCCGGAAGCAACAGCGATGCGCGGGATGGATGTCCAGAAGGACAGCGTGACGCCGACGACGAAGCCCGCAAGCACGACGCGACGCGCGATGGACGGACCGAACTGGCGGTTGGTCAGATCGGTAACAAGGAACGCGATCGGATAGGTAAAGGCGCCCCAGGTCAGAAGGTCGCCGAGATTGACGCCGAACAACGAGCCGGAAAGCGGGTATTGCACCAGAATATTGGAAGCCACGACGACGAGCGTCATCAGCAGAACATAGATAAGCGTATAGCGCAGATAGGGCATTTTTTTATCCTGGGTGATGCCACCAGTTGGAGCCAAGCATCGGCGCGAAACGTCTCAAACGGTTTCCGCAAAACTCGATGCAACGAAAATCTAAAACAAACAAAAGGCTTGAGCGGCAAAAGCCATTCAAGCCCTCTGAATATCAGATGATGTCGAAACCGCTATTAAGCAGCTTCAGCAGTCTTCTTGGCGATCTGGCGGCGCAGGAGACGAGCGCGCATGCTCAGTTCGTTTTCGCCGGACTTCAGAAGGAAGGCATCGAGGCCGCCACGGTGTTCAACGGAGCGCAGAGCGGCTGCGGAAACACGCAGGCGGAAGCGCTGGCCGAGAGCATCGGAGATCAACGTGACCTGGCAGAGGTTCGGAAGGAACCGGCGCTTGGTCTTGTTGTTGGCGTGGCTGACGTTGTTGCCCGTCTGGACGCCCTTGCCGGTCAATTCGCATACACGGGACATGGTACACCTATTTCGTTTCGTCTGTTTCACCACTGGGTCGCCACCGGCAAAACCGGGGTGGCAATCCAACTGGCCATGATTGGAAAGTTGCGGTTCTATAGTCAGACGGGACTTAACAGTCAAGCCGCCCGCGAGCAAATCAAAGGAAATTCCGGCGTTTTCAACCGTCGTCCGCTTTTTTATTGCCACAAGTCAGCGTATATGATCGCCCGATAAGGCCGCTTCCGCGCCTCTTTTAAGGTGATATCGAAATGATTGCCAGAGGAAAAAGCATTTTCATGGCCGCTACCATGGCGCTTGCGGGTGTCTCCCCCTCGCTCGCCGCCGAAGCGCGCCACACAAGCGAATACAGCATCAATCTCGGCATTTTGCCGATTGCGCGGGCAAGTTTTTCGACTCGCATGGATGGGCCGAATTATTCGATCTCCGGTTCCTTCAGCGCCGCCGGCCTTGCCAGCATCCTCAAGGATATTTCCGGCAAGACGACGGTTTCCGGCGCCAAGCGCGGCCACCGGCTGCAGGCCAATGAATATTCGCTGGTCTACAAGGACGGCAAGCGGGTGCGCACCTATGACGTCGTCTATCGCAACGGCAACGTCACATCGACGACGGTGAAGCCTGAGCCTAAGGCGCGGCCGGACAACTGGGTTGACGTGAAGGACCGCGACCTGCGCTCGGTTCTCGATCCGATTTCCGGTCTCATCATTCCCGCCGGCGGCCGCATCTGCCCGACTCGCCTGCCGATCTATGACGGCGAATCGCGGCTTGACCTCGTTTTGAGCTCCAGCGGTACCAAGCCTTTCAAGACCAATGGTTTTAATGGCGACGCCATCGTCTGCAAGGCGCGTTATGTGCCGAAGTCGGGCTATCGGCAGGGACGCAAGGATATCGAATATCTGAAATCCATTTCGATGGAGATCTGGTTTGCGAAATCCAACAACATGGATGTCTATGCACCGGTTTACGCC
The DNA here is from genome assembly GCF_003031125.1 of Agrobacterium sp. LAD9. Classification (NCBI taxonomy): domain Bacteria; kingdom Pseudomonadati; phylum Pseudomonadota; class Alphaproteobacteria; order Hyphomicrobiales; family Rhizobiaceae; genus Agrobacterium; species Agrobacterium sp. LAD9. The sequence continues at coordinate 6,878 of NZ_PHGS01000022.1, forward strand.
ATCATTCCGACGCGGGTGGGACAGGTCTACATTACCGCTACGAAATACGGCGGCTGACTGCTGGCGCATGGCGGGGTAAGTGACACGGCGGTGCGGTTCGGTTCTTCTCCCCGCCGGGGAGAAGAAACAAGTGGCATCCGCTCATTCCGCCGGCATTGCTCTGAGAATTACGGCGCATCGCCCGGCGACCAGCCGGGTTCCGCCATGACGAAGCTCGAAAAGGCAAAGCCCGGCGAGACGGTGCAGCCGACGAGGGTGAAATCGCCGAGGCTTTCGGCCGATTGCCAGCAGTTGGCGGGAACGATCACCTGCGGGCGCTCGCCTTCCAGAATGGCGGGGCCGAGCGTGAAGGTCTGCACCTCTCGGCCGTCCTGCGAAAGATGCAGCGCGATCGGCGCGCCGGCATAATAGTGCCAGACCTCGACCGCATCGGTGACCCGATGCCAGTGCGAGCGATCGCCCTTTTCCAGGAGATAATAGATCGCCGTGGAGTGGCCGCGCTCGCCGCCGGCCTTGTCACGGAAAGTCTGGTGGTAAAAACCGCCCTCGGGATGTGGCTCCAGCCCCAGTTCACGAATGATCGCCTGCGCCGATATATCGGTTGCCATCAGAAATTGTCCTTGCGCGTGCGGATTTCCGCGAAGACGTCGGCATCGGTGGCGCTTTCCAGGCCAAGATATTTGCGGATGCCGGGATCGGCCACCCGCATATAGGGATTGGTCTGTTTTTCGAGCCCGATGCTGGTGGGAATGGTGAATTCATTCGCCTCCCGCGCCTTTTCCACCTGCTCCGCGCGGTCGCGCAGCACGGTATTGTCGGGATCGACGGTCAAGGCGAAACGGGCATTCGTCAGCGTATATTCATGGCCGAAATAGACCTTGGTCTCATCCGGCAGGGCAATGAGTTTCTGGAAGGAGTGCCACATATCCGCCGCCGGACGTTCGAACAGGCGGCCGCAGCCCATGGCGAACAGCGTATCGGCGGCAAACAGCAGCCCGTCATCCGGCATATAATAACAGATATGTCCCGCCGTATGACCGGGTGTGGCGATGATCTGAACGCGGCGACCGGCGAATTCGAATTCGTCGCCATCGGCCTGCGAGCGGTCGAGCCCGGGTATTGCAACAGCCTCATCATAGGGACCGTGAATTTCGCACTGAAACTTGTCCTTCAGCGCCAGATTGGCTTCCACGTGGTCCTGATGATGATGGGTGGTGAAAATATGGGTGAGCTTCCAGCCGTGGCCGTCGAGAGCATGCAGGATAGGGCCTTCTTCCGGGGCGTCGATGGCGGCGGTCGCTCCGCTTTCGGGGTCATGCAGGAGAACCCCGAAATTGTCGCTGCGGCAAAGAAAGACGTCTATTTCCAAAGGTTTCATCTTATCCTCTCCATTTGCCGGCCAAAACCGGCGCATTCGCCCGCCTGACCTTCAATGTAAGGGCAGACGCCTTGAAGTCCAACCGCCTGATGCTACATTCTCGCCATGAATACCGATATCGTCGATCTGCGCGAATTCTATCATTCTCCGCTTGGCCGTTCGGCCGAGCAGGCGATCACCATGGCGCTTTCGACGCTGTGGCCGCCTTTGCCGGAAGAGCGGCTGGTTGGGCTGGGTTATGCCGTGCCGTTTCTGGAGCGGTTCCGCCACGATACGGAGCGCACCTTCGCCTTCATGCCGGCGGGGCAGGGGGCGGTGAACTGGCCGGCGGGCGAGCTTTCCTCCACCGCGCTGGTGTTCGATGAAGAACTGCCGCTGCCTGATTCGTCGATAGACCGGGTCCTGATGGTGCATGCACTGGAATTTGCCGAAAATCCGCGCGAAAGCCTCAAGGAACTGTGGCGGGTGCTGGCGCCGGGTGGCCGCCTCGTCATCGTGGTACCGAACCGGCGCGGTGTCTGGGCACGCATGGAACATACGCCCTTCGGTTCCGGAAGGCCTTATTCGCGCGGGCAGCTGACGGCGCTTTTGCGCGAAACCAATTTCACACCGGGCGCCTCCGCCGAGGCGCTGTTCTTCCCGCCGACCACAAGCCGGCCGGTGCTGAAATTCCGTCGTTATCTCGAGCATACCGGTCGTCGGCTGTGGCCGCTATTTTCCGGTGTCATCGTGGTGGAAGCGCAAAAACGCCTCTATCAGGGATTGCCTGTCACGCAGCGTGCTTCGCGTCGGGTTTTCGTGCCGGTTCTGGCGCCGCAGGGGGTGCCCACCACCCGCGCCGCCGTGCAGCAGGGAAAGCCGGGCTAACCCTCGACAAAACGCACATTCCGGTCTAATGCCTGCGGCATTGCTTTTGCCGGTTTCCCCGGCGCTTTTCCAAAGGTCGATCAAATGAGTGCAGAGCTTAGCCAACCTGTTCCGCGTCCGGGTATTCTGGATATCGCTGCTTATGTTCCCGGCAAGGAACATGTGGACGGTGTTGCGAAGGTTTATAAGCTCTCCTCCAATGAAACGCCGCTTGGGCCCAGCCCGAAAGCCATAGAGGCCTTCGGCACCGCGGCCAGCCATCTGGAAATCTATCCGGACGGACAGGCGATTGCGCTGCGCCAGGCGATTGCCGACGTGCACGGTCTCAACATTGCGAATATCATGTGCGGCAACGGTTCGGACGAGCTGCTCGGCATGCTTTGCCACGTCTATCTGGGCGCGGGCGATGAGGCGATCATCACCGAACATGGTTTCCTCGTCTACAAGATCCAGATCATGGGCGCGGGCGCGACCCCGGTGACGGTGAAGGAAAAGGACTGCGCGGTGGACGTGGATGCGATCCTCGCCGCCGTGACGCCGAAGACGAAGATGGTTTTCGTCGCCAATCCCGGCAATCCCACCGGCACCTATGTTCCCGTTGCGGAAATCCGCCGCCTGCAGGCCAGCCTGCCGAAACATGTCGTGCTGGTGCTGGATGCGGCCTATGCCGAATATGTCCGCAAGAACGACTACGAGGCCGGGCTTGAGCTGGTATCCGGCAACCGCAACGTGGTGATGACCCGCACCTTCTCGAAGGTCTATGGTCTCGCCGCCCTGCGCGTCGGCTGGATGTATGGTCCCGCCGCCATCATCGATGCGCTGAACCGCGTGCGCGGCCCATTCAACATGAGCGCGCCGGCCATTGCTGCCGGTGCCGCTGCGATCCGCGATCAGGCCTTCGTAGAGAAGGCCGTGGCGCATAACGCGCTGTGGATGGAAAAGCTGGTCACGGCCTTTACCGGCCTTGGTCTCATCGTCACACCATCCGTCACTAACTTCATCCTCATCCATTTCCCGGATCAGGACGGCAAGCGGGCAACGGATGCCGACGAGTTCCTGAGCCGCCGCGGTTATATTCTGCGTGCAGTGCGCGGTTACGGCTTCCCGAATGCGCTGAGAATGACCGTCGGTTCTGAAGAGGCCAATCTCGGCGTCATCGCTGCTCTTACCGAGTTCATGGGGCAGGCGTGATGGCTGAGATCATGTTTGAACGCATCGCGCTGATTGGCATCGGCCTGATCGGCTCGTCGATTGCCCGCGATATCAGGGAACTGGGTCTTGCCCGCCATGTGACGATTTCCACCCGCAGCGAAGACACGCTGAAACGGGCGGAAGAACTGGCGCTCGGCACGGATTACACCGTTTCAGCGGCGGAGGCGGTCAAGGATGCCGATCTCGTCATCGTCTCGGTGCCTGTTGGTGCATCGGAAAGCGTGGCGCAGCAGATCGCGCCGCATCTGAAACCGGGCGCTATTGTCACCGATGTCGGCTCCACCAAGGCCTCGGTTATCGCGCAGATGGCCCCGCATATGCCTGACAATGTGCATTTCATTCCCGGCCATCCGATCGCGGGTACGGAAAAATCCGGCCCGGATGCCGGTTTTGCGGGTCTTTTCCGTGACCGCTGGTGCATCTTCACGCCGTTGCCCGGCACGGATGCGGCGGCGCTGGAAAAGCTGAAGGATTTCTGGCGGGCGCTCGGTTCCCGTGTCGATGAAATGGATGCCGAACACCATGACAAGGTTCTGGCGATCGTTTCGCATCTGCCGCACATCATTGCTTACAATATCGTCGGCACGGCGGATGATCTGGAGACGGTGACCGAATCGGAAGTCATCAAATATTCCGCCTCCGGTTTTCGCGATTTCACCCGTTTGGCCGCCTCCGACCCCACCATGTGGCGGGATGTCTGCCTGCACAACAAGGATGCCATCCTTGAAATGCTGGCGCGGTTTTCCGAAGACCTCGCCTCCCTGCAAAGGGCGATCCGCTGGGAGGAGAGCGACAAGCTGTTCGAGTTGTTTTCCCGCACTCGCGCCATCCGTCGCTCTATCGTGCAGGCCGGTCAGGATGTCGATGCGCCGGACTTCGGGCGTCATGCGCTGGATCAGAAGAAGTAAGGCGCATTTCGCTTATAGTCGTGGTGGGATTTGATCCGGCCCATAACGCCCGCCGGCAAAGTGCCAAAGCCTCCCCGTCGTCATCCTCGGGCTTGACCCGAGGATCCACGATCCGACGCGCATGGATCCTCGGGTCAAGCCCGAGGATGACGTCGAGTATAAATCAATCCCTCAGATCGGCGGAATCTTTCCAAGCGGGATAAAGCCGCTGACCGTGGCGCGGCCGCGGTCCACCACGAGATCGACGGACGCCCGGTCACCACCTCCGGCGAGCGCGCCGAGCAGCTTGCGGGCCGTATCGATGGTGGATTGCAGCTGCGGAAAGGCCTGCTTGGCATTATCAGACCATGAGCCGAGCTTTTCGATCTCAAGCTTGAACTGGCCGGAGAGATAGCCCTCATTGTCGAAAGAGAAGGGGCCGCTGATGCGCATGGTGCGGCCCTCGCCAATATCGGCCACCAGACGGCGAAGCTCGCCGCTTGCGCCATAGAGACCTGACTTGTCGCTGCCATCCACCATGCCTGCCTTGCCCGCGAGCGTGACATCAACGATGGCATCGAGGCGGGGAAGAACCTGCGGCCAGTCCTTGATGACGGTCGCCGAATCGGTGAGCGTGATTGCGCCGTCGAGATCGGCCCCGTTCTGGCGCAGATGCATTTCCGTCTTGACGGCATCAAAATCGATGGTCTGGCCGGTGACCGAGGAAACCGCCTGCGCCTTCAGTCCGTCGATGACGAGCGAGCTGCGGTCAATGCCCTTCAGTTTGGTGACGATGCTGGACTGCATGTTCTTCCAGGCAGCCGAAATCGTCAGGCCGTGGGCGGAACGGATTTCCGCGGGCGAATCGAGTTCCCAGACGATATGGCCGGGATTATAGACCTGCGCCGCCGAGCGAAGTTCGCCGAAGGAAGCGGAAACGCCGTTCTGGCTGTCATCCACCGTCACCTTCGAGCAGAAGAGGCCGATGCGGAAGGGATAACCCTTGAAGGCGATATCGCCGCATTCCCCGCTGACGCTGCGGGCCTGCGAAGGAGAAATGACGTTCAGCACCGTCTGTTTCAGCCTGTCGGCGGCATAAAACCACCCGGCAGTGTAAAGTCCGATGACCACCACAATGGCGATGGCGAGCCAGAGGAATTTTTTGGCCGTGCCGGATTGGCTTGACGCTGCCATATTGATCTCCGATGAACAGACTTCAGGGAATTTTGATTTGGCTTGGGATATGGACGATTTTTGGGTCTTTGGCTACGGTTCGTTGATGTGGAACCCCGGCTTTGCCTTCGAGGAAAGGCAGCAGGCGCGGCTGCACGGTTATCGGCGCTCGCTCTGCATCAGTTCCAACTTCTACAGAGGTACGGAAGAAGAGCCCGGTCTCGTTCTCGGTCTGGAGCGCGGCGGCTCCTGCCTCGGCGTCGCCTTCCGCGTGCGCGGACAGGACCGCGACCCCGTGATGGTCTATCTGCGCGAGCGCGAACTGGTGACCAATGTCTACAAGGAGCGGATGGTTTCCATCGCACTGTCAGATGGCAGGCGCGGCAGCGCCGTGACCTATGTGGCCGACCCCGCGCATGAGCAATATATCGGCGGGCTCGGCGTTGCCGAATCGGCGACCATCGTCGCGGCGGCAACGGGCCGGTCCGGGCCGAATACGGATTATGTCTTCAACACCGTGCAGCATCTGCAGGAGATGGGCATTCGCGACTCCCTGCTGGAGAGCATTGCCAAAAATGTCGGCACGCTCGCCGCTCAGCCGGCCGTGGTTTCCTTGCCCTGAAGTTCGGCGATCCGCTTCACTGCGGTCGGCGGCAGCGGCAGGTGGGGATTGTTGCGCACGGTTTCCAGCAGCAATTCGTCGCTCGCCTTTTCCGTCACATCGATCAGACGCTTGAAGAACACATCGGGGTCCAACCCCGGCTCGATGGCCGGCAGGATACGCACCTTGAAATGGCCGGGATAGCGCATCGTGGAACGGCGCGGCCAGAACAGGCCGGGATGCATGGCAACGGGAATGACCGGCACCTGCAGATCGCGGTAAAGCCGGGCGATACCGTAACGATATTCAGGCTCGGCGCCCGGCGGGCGGCGCGTGCCTTCGGGATAGATGATGAGTTCGCGGCCGGCGGCCATTTCCTCTTTCGCCCGCTCCATGACCTTCAGCATCACCTTGCCGCGTGCGGCGCGGTTGACCGGTATCATGCGCTGTTTCATCACATACCAGCCGAACAGCGGAATCCACATCAACTCCCGCTTCAGAATGTAAACGGGGTCCGGCAGATTGGGTAGCAGCGCATAGGTATCCCAGAAGGACTGGTGCTTCGGCGCAAAGATGCAGCCGGTCTCGGGAATGTTCTCCAGCCCCTCGATCTCGAAGGTGGTGCCGACGATGGTTTTCATCAGCCAATGGTTGGACCGCGCCCAATTCTTGGGAATTTCGAATGCGATCTTGCGGGGCAGGATGAAATAGATCGGCGTCAGCACAATCATGCGGACAATCAGGTTGAGATAAAACAGCGTATTGAAAAGAAAAGAGCGCAGCTTGAGCATCAACAGCCTTCCCGGGATGCAGCCGTTCCGAAACTTTGAGCGCCTCGATGCCGGATGCCGATGCCAGACGCCTACACGAAAACAAGGGGCCGCAGCAAGGGTGTTCTCGCGGGTCAGGGCGAAGCGGTCGCCACCTTCGGGGTGGAGTGGTCGGCGGCTGCCTTGCGCAGCCCGTCGCCCTTGCCGAAGCCGGTGAGGTCGCGCCCGGCCGCAGCCACGAACTTCAGATATTCGTAGAGCATGGTTCTCACCACATCCGGCTCCACGAACCAGTTGGTGCGGGCGAGATCGGCGCTGATGACGGGATAGGCGATGAATTCCGTCTGCGGGCTGGCGCTGCGCAATTCATGCAGGCTGCGATGCATATGATAATTATTGGTGACGACGACGATGGAGGAATAGTTGTGGTCACGTATCCAGCTTGCCGCCTCATTGGCGTTGCCGATCGTGTCGATGGCCTTGTAGCCCATATCCACACAGCAGGAGAACATGTCGGATGACCCTTGAGTCATCTTGCGAATCTGCGAGCGGGTGGTGGCGGGGTTGACGCCTGATATCAAAAGCCGCTTGCCCACGCCGTCCCTGAGCAGGCCGACCGCCTGTTCGATACGCTGATAGCCGCCGGTGAGCACAATGATGGCGTCGCCTCTCGCCCCTTCCGGCGGGCGCATGGAGGCGACGGAATCGGCAAACCACAGGAAGCCGCCTGAAAAAACACCAAGAAGAACGACGCAGAGCAGGATGAAGCCGCGAATAAAACGGCGCAAAGGACCACGCCGCGACAACAGGCCCTTTCTGGCCGGCCGCGCCGTCGTCTGATCCTGGTCCATCCGACTCACAAACATTCCTCCTGAATACTCGCCGATTAAGGCAAGGAACAGGCATTTTTGTCCACCGTCTGCAGGTTACATCCGGCCTGTGACGTTTCAGTTTTACCGCAGGAGTCCGGTGGTATCCTCACGACGCGAGGCCGTCACTTTTCGATGGATCGGAGCGGACGCGGTCAATATCATCGATGGTGCGGATAACGGTCATGCGCGCCGTGATGGTGGTGAGAAGCGCGATGATGATCATCGTCATGGCGATGCCGAGATAACCGCCGAGTCCGACCGAAAACGAGCCAAAAAGCGCGCTTGCCTGATCGCTTTGCGGTGTGGCGACCGTGCTGGATTGCCAGAAGCCGGCGACCAGGAACACGGCGGCCGCCAGTGCGCTGCCTGCCGCTGCCCCCTTGAGGCTGATCTTCAGGAAGTGCTTCTGGAATTCGCGCGCCACGAAGCTGCTTTCGGCACCGACGAAATGCAGCACCTCCACAATATGCCGGTTGCCGGAAAGCGCGCCGCGCGTGGCGAACACCACCGTCAGCACCATGGCCGTGAAAACGAGGATGAGGACGCCGACGCCGATCATGACGGTGGTTCTGGCCATGGAGACCAGCCTGTCGACCCAGGTGCGGTGATCGTCGAGAAATGCCTGCGGGATTTCCGCTTTCAGCATATCCCGCATGGCTTGGAAATCGGGCGGATTGCTTTCATCGATGGTGATGACGACGAGACGCGGAATGGGAAGTTCGGAAAGGTCGAGACCGCTGCCGAGCCATGGTTCCAGCAGGCGCGATGTCGCTGCATCGTCGAGGATCGTGCCATCCCGCGTGCCGACAAAGGTGAGCGCCAGATTACGCGCCTTGTTCAGCGCCGCATTCATGTCCAGCCCGTCCTCGGGCTTGATCTGAATGGTGATCTCGCGGGAAATCTGGCTTTGCCAGGTGGCGGCGGTGGCGCGTACCATGGAGACCGCGCCGAGCGTCAGACAGGCAAGGAAGGCCATGATGGCGATCACCACCATCAGCGCATTGCCCTGAATGTTGGAGGGCGGCAGGATGGGCGCCATCGGGCGGATGCGCATGGGCGGGCGCTTCGGCTGCGCGGCTTCCGGTTTCAGCTGTTTGCGGTTGATCTCATTCATAGATATCGAGCCGCCCTTCGGTGAGGATCATCCGGCGCGCATCGATCTGGTCCATCAGGCCAAAATCATGGGTGGCGATGACAACGGCCGTGCCCAGCCGGTTGAGCTCCAGGAAGAGGTTGAGCAGGCGTTTGGCCATGGGCGGATCGACGTTGCCGGTCGGTTCGTCGGCCAGCAATATTTCCGGCTGGTCCATCAGCGCGCGGGCAATGGCGGCGCGCTGCTTTTCCCCGCCGGAAAGAATGGCGGGCAGCACATTGATACGCTCGCCGAGCCCGACCCATTTCAGAAGCTCGATCACGTCGTTGCGATAGGCGCTCTCTTCCTTGCCGCGCACACGCAGCGGCAGGGCGACATTCTCATAGGTCGTGAGATGATCGAGCAGCCGGAAATCCTGAAACACGATGCCGACACGGCGGCGCAGCATCGGCAGCTCACTGCGCGGAATGCGCGACACATCGCGGTTGAACATGCGGATATTGCCGCGCGTCGGCTGCAGCGACATCAAAAGCAGGCGCAGAAGCGTCGTCTTGCCGGCGCCCGACGGGCCGGTCAGAAACTGGAATGACCCCTTGGGAATGTCGAAGGTCATATCCCTCAGGATCTCGGGTCCCATGCCGTAACGCAACCCGACATTTTCGAAATGGATCAACGGACTTCCAGTCTCTTCGTTTCGTGGTGGTTCGCAAGCCGCTGGCGCGTTGGGTTCGGTGTCGGGGGTTAACCCGGATCCGGTGACCCGTGCGAGCCGTTTTTGCGAAGCATTAACCAATTAAATTTAAAACTTGGCAGGATTCGTTGCAATGCCCAGTTTTGCGGGCCGGAAAACCTGACCGGGGAATTCTATGGCTATGTTCCGTTCATCTCGCCGGCAAGCGGCATTCGATTTTGACCTCCTGATGCCGGAAACGCCGGTGCGCCGCGCGGCGCGGGCGGCAAATCCCGACCGCGACGTGGTAGACGCTGAATTTGTCACCATCAAGGAAAACCGTGCGCGCCAGCCCGGAAATGACAATCGTGGCGCAGCGCGCCGGCAGGCTGTAAAGCCGCCCGTTACCCTCCCCATGCTGGGCCTCGCCTTCATCGGCTGGGTGGATCGCAGATTGTCGCGCCTTTCGGCGGATGCCTATTCGGCACTGGTGGCTGGCCTCGCTATTTTTGTCTTCGTATGCTCGGGTGGTCTCTCGGTCGTAGTACCGGAAAAGACGGCCGCCGCGGCCCCGGTCAGCCCGCTCGCCATTTCCCATGTTACCGTGACCCCGCAGGAAGCGGGCGGCATGGATATTCTGCTCATCAACGGCATCGTGGAAAACAATGGCGGCAATCTGGAAGAGGTGCCGGCCCTTCGCGCCGATCTCTTCGCCGCCAAGGGGCAGCTGGTGGCCAGCATGGTCATCGAGCCGCCGGTGAAAGAGATGCAGCCCGGTTTCAGCCACGGTTTTTCGGCAAAACTGCGCCATCCCGGTGGAAAAACGCCCGAGATCAAGCTTTCCTTCGTCGAGGCGGGTGCGTCCGAACGCTGACTGTGCTAACGCCTGTCTTCTATTTTTACTGAAAGGTAAAATCGGCAAGGCGCAGCACAGGAGTAAGAATGCCCGTCGTCCGTGGAAAAAATATCGAGCCGCTTTATACCGCCGAGCAGATCGCCGAGCGCAATCGCGACATGGCCAAGCACATTGCCAGCGGCCCGACCAAGGATTTGCTGGTCATTGCCGTGCTCAAGGGATCGTTCATTTTCGCGGCCGATCTTATCCGCGCGCTGCATGACAGCGGCCTTGCGCCCGAAGTCGAATTCATCACGCTGTCGAGCTACGGCACCGGCACGGTTTCGCAGGGCGTGAAGATCGTCAAGGATATCGACAGCGACGTGAAGGACCGTGATGTGCTCCTGATCGACGATATTCTCGAATCCGGCCGCACGCTGCGTTTCGCCAAGGAACTGCTCTACGAGCGCGGCGCGCGCCACGTCACCATCGCCGTGCTGCTCGACAAGAAGGTGAAGCGCAAGGAAGATCTGGAGGCCGACTATGTCGGTTTCGAATGTCCAGATTATTTCGTCGTGGGTTACGGCATGGACGTGGCCTATGCCTTCCGCGAACTGCCTTTCGTCGGCGTCGTGACCGGCGACGCCTGACTACTTCTCCAGTGCCGGAACGGCGCAGGGCGGAGACGCCTCATTAACCATTCACCCAGCCAAAGCCTGGGTGTTTACCTCTTGAAAAGAGGAGCCTGCGATGTTGCTCACGGCTGGAAATGATGCCCAGGAGCAATGATTGATGGCGAAGATTCTGATTACCGAAGATGAGGATGCATTGCGGGCTTTTGTCGCCCGCGCCCTGCGTCTCGACGGTCACGAGACCCATGAGGCGGCAGACGGCGAGCAGGGGCTGGAGAAGCTCCAGGAAACCAGTTTCGATCTTCTTCTTTCGGATATCCGCATGCCGGTCATGGATGGCATCGAGCTGGCGCACCGCGCCGCCGAAAGCTTCCCGGCCATGCGCATTTTGTTGATGACCGGTTATGCCGAACAGCGCGAACGCGCCGACGATCTGGCCGAAAAGATTGTCGATGTGGTTTCCAAACCCTTCGCGCTTCCCGATATCCGCAAGGCTGTCGCCCGTGCGCTCGCGGCGTGAGCGAAGGTTATAGAAATTTGAAAAGGGCGGCCGTCGGGCCGCCTTTTTTGTTGACCAGACTTACCCGATGGTCTTACCGCTTCCACTTCCGTCATCCCGGCCTTGAGCCGGGATCCAGCCAGCCCAAGTCCTTGGGCTGAAAAGAGTCGTCTCGCCGCGCAGACGCGCGTCTGCTGGATGCCGGATCAAGTCCGGCATGACCGAGAAACTTTACCCTTTAAAACTGGCTGTAGTGGAGCGCACGGAGTAAACCGGGCATGCGCCTCACTTGATATCCAGCAACCGCTCCAGATAACGCCGCTCGATTTCCCCCGGCGGGTTGTTGCCGAGCTTTTCACGGATAGCCTCGAGAATTTCGCGGGCACGCTGAACGTCGATCTCGTCAGGCACCTTCACCTGATCGCCGAAATCCGGGCCGGTGGTGCTGCGCGGACGGCCGAGCGGGTCGCGACCGTTCTGGCCACCCTGTCCGGCCATGCCTTCCTGACCTTGCCCGGGCTGCTGACCCTGCTGGCGCATGGCCTGCATGATCTGGCCCATCATGTCCTGCGCGCCCTGTCGCAGCGCGTTCAGCGCATTGCCCTGGCCTTCGACAGCCTGTTCGCCCTGGCCCTTGCCCAGCGCCTCGCCGGCGCCCTGCATTTCCTGCTGCGCCTTGCCGAAGTTTTCGCCCGGTTCCATGCCGAGATCACGAAGACCCTGCTGCAATTCGCCGAGCTGCTTGCCGAGTGCATCCTGCTGGGCCCGCAGGTTTTTCAGCGCTTCGCGCAATTGTTCCGCAGTCATCTGGTCAGACTGTTGCTGCCCACCCTGCTGTCCATTTTCGCCCTGTTGGCCCTGCTGTCCCTGTTGCGGCGGCTGGCCGTTCTCGCCCATCTGCTGGTCGTCTTCGCTTTCGCCGCCCTGCTGCGGGTCGCCGCGCTGCATGCGGTCGCGCAGCGCCTGATCGAGCTTGAAAGTCTCGTCCATCAGCTTTTGCTGCTGCTGCAGGATTTCGCCCAGCTTGTCGATCTGCTGGCGCATCTTGCTGCTTTGCTGCTGCCCCTGCTGGCCCTGACGCTGCGGCCTGCCTGCCTGCAGATTGTTCATCATGCGCTGCAGCTGCGAGAGCATTTCCTGCGCCGCGTCGCGGTTGCCGGAGCGGGCGAGGTTCTCGATCTGGTTCATCATGTTTTCCAGATCGCGCTGGCGCAGCACGTTCTGCGCCTGCTGGTTCATGTTGGCTTGCGGCGCGTTCTGCATGCGCTGCGCAAGCTCGTTCATGAATTGTTGCATCGCTTCCCGCAGTTCCTGCATCAGCTTGGCGACCTCCTCGTCGGAGGCATTGCGCTGCAACGCTTCCGAAAGCGCGGTCTGCGCATCGCGCAGGCGTTTTTCTGCCTGCGAAAGATCGCCATCCTCAATGCCGAGTGCGATTTCCCAGAGGTAATCAGCCGTATCCTTCAGCATCTCCTCATTATAGGCGAGCCGCATGCGGGTCTGCGCCGATTGCAGCAGGAGATAATGCGTGGTGTTGGGAATGGTCTCTTCCGGGCGCAGGCCTACCGCCTCGTTATAGGCGATGGCCTTCGGCATCTGGCGCGTGTCCAGTGAGAAAATCTGCCGCTGTTCGGCGATGGAGGCCGCCAGCGGTTCGGAGAAGTTACGGCCCGGCAGCACCATTTCATGCGCGGGGCTGCGGCCGGTCTGGCCGGCACCGTCGGTCGCCACAAGCGTGATGCGCACGCGCTTGCCCGCCATCGGATGTTCGGTCAGGTTGCGGCTGGTCAGGCCCTTGATTTCGCGATTGTTCTGCCGCGGTAGATCGAGCTTGAATTCCGGCGCCGGGTAAAGTGCGGTTGCGCCTTCCGCTACGCCAAGCGGCTCGATGATCGCATGGGCTTCCTTCAGGCCGTAATCGTCTTTGGCCGTGAAGCCCACTTCCAGCGCGCCGTTGACGGCCCGGCGCGGCATGTTGTCGAAGGCGATGCTGGGCGGCTGGTCGGGAATGACGTTGAAGACCCATTGCTCGCCATTGGCGGTAATCATGCCGCTTTCGGTGACATCCATAGCGAAGGTGCGCGGCGCGACGGCCTGATCCGCCGAACGCACCGGCGCCTGAACGGCGACCTCGCCGCTTGCACTGTCGGCGCGCGCTGCTTCCGGTGCAAGCTTCTGCAATGCGCCTGCCATTTCCGGTTCGAAGGTCACCTCCTCGCCGCCATCGCCGCCGGTCATGCGGATCGTCAGCTTGGAGGATTGCGGCACGGAAACCGCGTCGCGGTTGGTTGCGTCACGTCCGGTCAGGAAAATCGGTGCGCGGCCGGTATAAGCGGGCGGCGTGACCCAGGCATCGAGACGAATATCCGGATTGAGCGGACCGACGACCGGCCGGCTGCGGAAAGCATCGGCAACGGTGCCCGCGCCGTTGGAATAGGAAAAACCGAAAGCAGTGACCAGAAGCAGTGCCGGAATGGCGCGCAGCGCCAGCCGGTCATAACGGGCGATATCGGGTTTCGGCAGGCCGGCATTGAGCGCGGCGATGCGCTCCGCCATGCGAATCTGGTGTTCTTTCCAGAGTGTGCGGGAAAATGGTGTGTCAAAGGCAGGTTCGTCTTCCTGCACGCCGACTGGCTGGTGCGCGAGACCGTTCCGATCCTCTAGGAGGCGCGACGCATCATTATCCGTCGGCCATTTCAGCCTGAGGATCGGCAGAAGCGTGGCGATAAAACTGAAAACCAGCACAAAAACGATGCCAAGCCGCAGGAAATCCGGCATGTGCCGGTAAAGGCCGAACCAGGCGAGCGCCAGAAATACGGCGGCGATGGAGAGCGGCCACAGGGTTTTCGGTGCGATTTTCTCGCAGAGCAGCACGATTTTCGCGAAGAAGCGCTTGGCGGCAACCAGACGGGCAAGGTCCGGCCGCTGCGCGAATGCGCCGGTCGGGCGCTTTCTGCCTGTCCTGTCCTCTCCGGTTGTGGTCATCAATCCGTTCTCCCGGTTCTGGCCACGTCAAACGCCATTCCCGGAACGGCGAGCTGCTTGTATCCTGAGGGGCAAGGATAACATTCTTTGTGGCGAAGACGAGGGCAAGCGGATGCTCACCCCCCCATTTTTTAGGCAACTTCGCTTGATTGTGATCGGTCACGCGGTGCGACAGACGAAATCAATCGAGCCAGGCGGGTACGGAATCGAGAGCGATCAGCTCTTCATAGGTGCCGCGCGGGCGGATGACGTGGAACTTGTCACCCTTCACCAGCACTTCCGGCACCAGCAGGCGCGAATTATACGTGCCGGCCTGCACCGCGCCATAGGCGCCGGCGGAGCTGACGGCGATGAGATCGCCCGGCTGCGGTGCGGCCATCTCGCGGTCCAGCGCCAGATAGTCACCCGTCTCGCAGACGGGACCGACGATATCGGCCTTGATGCGAGGGGCATCCAGCGCAGGCTGCACCACCGGGCGAATGCCGTGATAGGCTTCGTAAAGCGTGGGGCGGATGAGATCGTTCATCGCGCCGTCGACGATCACGAAGGTCTTTTCGCCGCCATCCTTCACATAGATCACTTCCGTCACCAGAATGCCGGCATTGCCGACAATCAGGCGTCCAGGTTCGGTGATGATCTTGCAGTTGAGGCTCTTCAGTTCATTCTTGACGATATGCGCATAGGCATCCGGCAGCGGCGGCGGGTTGTTGTCGTCGCGGTAGGGAATGCCGAGACCGCCGCCGATGTCGACATGGCTGATCGTGTGTCCGTCGGTGCGCAGCGCCTCGACCAGTTCGCGCAGCAGCCGGAAGGCATCCTCGAAAGGCTGCAATTCGGTGATCTGGCTGCCGATATGCATGTCGATGCCGGTGACTTCGATGCCGGGCAGGGTGGCGGCATGGGCATAGACTGCACGCGCCCGCTCATAGGAAATGCCGAATTTGTTTTCTTTCTTGCCGGTGGAGATCTTGGCATGGGTGCGCGCATCCACGTCAGGATTGATGCGGAAGGAGACATGCGCCCTTTTGCCGGCCTTGACGGCGCGCAGGTTGAGGACTTCCAGCTCCGGCTCGGATTCGATGTTGAAGCAGTAGATGCCGGCTTCCAGCGCGTAATCCATTTCCGCCACGGTCTTGCCGACGCCGGAAAACATGATGCGGCTTGCCGGCACGCCGGCTGCAAGCGCGCGGCGCAATTCGCCACCGGAGACGACGTCGATGCCCGCGCCGAGCTTCGCCAGCGTCTTCAGCACCGCCTGATTGGAATTGGCCTTCATGGCGTAACAGACCATGGCGTCCACATCGGCAAAAGCGCCTGAGAACACCTTGTAGTGGCGCTCCAGCGTCGCGGTCGAATAGACGTAGAAGGGCGTGCCCACCGCCTTGGCGATCTCAGGCACGGGCACGTTTTCGGCGTGCAGCACGCCGTCGATATAGCCAAAATGGTTCACGGGCTTTTATCCGTCAGAGAAGCTTGTCGAGGATGAAAGGACGTTCCGCCGTTGCCGGTTTCGTTTCCGTTCCGTCGGCATTGCGTTTGTTGCGCATTTCGACCGGCGTGCTCGGCGGATCAATATCGCCCTTTCGCCCGCAGGCGCTGAGAGCAAGGCTGACGGCGAGCGTCATGCCGATGGGAACGATGAGTTTGCGCGCGGTTTTTGAAAGCATGAGCCTGTCCAAAGGAAATATGTGCCTCTCTGATAACGAAAAACAGGGCGCTTGTGCACCCTGTTTCTTGTGATCGCAGCGTAACGCAGATTTATCAGTTGCGTCCACGCCACCAGGCGATCTGCTTTCGCACTTCCGAAGGGGCCGTGCCGCCGAAACTGGTGCGGCTGGCAACCGATGCTTCAACCGAAAGAACGTCGAAAACGCCGCTGGTAATGGCCGGATGGATCGCCTGCAGGTCTTCCAGCGAAAGATCGGCCAGATCGCAGCCCTTCTTTTCGGCCAGAGCCACGGCATTGCCGGTCACATGATGGGCATCGCGGAAGGGCAGACCCGCTTCGCGCACCAGCCAGTCGGCGAGATCGGTGGCGGTGGAATATCCCGAACCGGCGGCCGCACGCATGCGGTCCTTGCGCACTTCAAGGTCGCGGATCATGCCGGTCATGGCGGCAATCGCCAGTTCCAGGCTTTCGGCAGCGTCGAAAACCTGTTCCTTGTCTTCCTGCATGTCCTTGGAATAGGCGAGCGGCAGGCCCTTCATGACCGTCAGAAGTGCCACCAGCGAGCCGTTGATACGGCCGGTCTTGGCGCGCACCAGTTCGGCAGCATCCGGGTTCTTCTTCTGCGGCATGATCGACGAGCCGGTGGAAAAAGCGTCCGACAGGCGGATGAAGCCGAATTGCGGCGTCGACCAGATAACGATTTCTTCGGCGAGACGCGACAGATGCGTGGCGCAGATCGAGGCGATCGACAGGAACTCCAGCGCGAAATCGCGGTCGGACACGGTGTCGATGGAATTGCGGGTCGGCTCGCGGAAGCCGAGCGCCTTCGCCGTCATGTGGCGGTCAATGGGGTAGCCGGTGCCGGCAAGAGCGGCAGCACCGATCGGGCTTTCATCCAGATGCTCGATGGCGTGGCGCACGCGGGCGCGGTCACGGCCGAACATTTCCACATAGGCCATGCAATGATGGCCGAAGGTGACGGGCTGGGCTGTCTGCAGATGGGTGAAACCGGGCATGACCGTATCGGCATTTTCTTCGGCGCGATCGAGGAAGGCGGCGATGAGCGCGGTCAGCATGCCCTCGGTCTTCTGCAATTCTTCCTTGACCCACAGGCGGAAATCGAGCGCCACCTGATCATTGCGCGAGCGGGCGGTGTGCAGGCGGCCGGCCGCCGTGCCGATGAGCGTTGCGAGCCGCGCTTCGATGTTCATATGAATATCTTCGAGCTTGCGCGAAAACTCGAAGCTGCCGGTTTCGATCTCTGACAGGATCGTGTTCAGGCCATCGGTGATCTTGTCTTTATCTTCCGGCGAAATAATGCCTTTAGATGCCAGCATGGCGGCATGCGCCATAGAGCCGCGGATGTCCTGGGCGTAAAGCTTCTTGTCGAAGCCGATGGAGGCATTTATCTCTTCCATGATGGCTGAGGGGCCGGAAGCGAAACGTCCGCCCCACATCTGGTTGGAGGATTTCTGATCTGTGCCGTCAGCCATGTTAAGTGCCCTGGAGTATTCGATGACAGAAAAAAGGCCGTTCAGGCTTCCTTCCGCCAAATTGGTTGCAATTGCTGCCGTGGCCGGTGTGCTCGCCGGTGCTGGCGCGGTCTGGTTCAGGCATATTGGGTCTGAGAGCCCGGTTCAAGGGGCAGCGGTGGCCGAGGGCGGTTTATGTGAAGGTGCGGCAAACCGCATCGCTTCGCTGAAGCCGTTTCTGAAAGGGCAGGTGGCGGCCATGTCGGCGGCGGACAAGCCGCGCGTCATCCCGTTGTCCTTCAAGGGACCGGAGGCTAAGGACATGACGCTTGCCGACCTCAAGGGCAAGGCGGTCCTTCTCAACCTCTGGGCCACATGGTGCGTGCCCTGCCGGGAAGAGATGCCGGCTCTGAACGCGCTGGAGAAGGAAAAGGGCGGCGAGAATTTTGAGGTCGTTGCCGTCAATATCGATGTCGGCGCGGATGAAAAACCGAAAGCCTTCATGGATGAATATAAGATCGACGCTCTGAAGCACTACCGCGACAGTTCCATGGGCGTCTTCAACGTTTTGAAAAAGGAAGGCCTCGCTTTTGGCCTGCCGGCCACCCTGCTGCTGGATGAAAACGGCTGCCTGCTCGCGGCCATGAATGGTCCGGCCGCGTGGGATAGCGAGGATGCCAAGGCGCTGGTGACCGCCGCGACGGGAAAATGATGCCGGTGGCTGGATCCATGAGTTGAGAGCCGCAACCGCCCTCAAGACAGGCCTGTCCAACAGGCCTGTCCAGGATGGGCCGGTGCAGACAAGCCGGCACCCGCCCCGTATAATGATCCTGCTTCCGCCATGGAATAGGTGCCGACATGGAGTTGCTTATCCCCCGGCTTGGTCTTGCCCTCGCCATCGGCCTGCTCGTCGGCCTTGAGCGCGGCTGGCGGGAGCGTGATGCACCAGCGGGCAGCCGCACCGCCGGGATCAGGACCTATGGCATTGCCGGCCTGCTCGGTGGCATCTTCGGCGTTTTGGCCGATGAGCAGGGCAATGCCTTCGCCTTTGCGGCGGGTTTTCTGGGATTCGCATTCAATTTTTTGTGGTTCAAGCTGCGTGAGGCGCGCCATGACAATGATTTCAGTGTCACCGGCGTGGTTGCGGCGCTCTGCGTCTTTGCCCTCGGCGGGCTTGCGGTAACGGAGCAATATCAGGCGGCGGCGGCTGGTGGCGCGGCCCTTGCGGCATTGCTTGCGGGCAGGGAAGTTCTCCACCGTCTGCTGAAACGGCTGACATGGATCGAGCTTCGCTCCGCGCTGGTGCTTGCAGTGATGACCGCCGTCGGCCTGTCGATCCTTCCAAACCGGACAATCGATCCGTGGGGCGGTTTCAACCCCTGGGAAATATGGCTGTTCACCGTGCTCAGCGCCACGATTTCCTATTGCGGCTATATTGCCGTGCGGTTGCTCGGCTCAACCCGCGGCCTGCTGGTGACCGGGCTGGCGGGTGCTCTGGTTTCATCAACCGCCGTAACCGCCAGCTTCGGGCAGAAGGCGAAAAGCGGTGAAAACGTCTGGCCTCTTGCCGGTGTGGCGGCGCTGGCCGCGGCTGTATCGCTGCTTCGGGTTCTCGCTATCGTCCTCGCCCTCTCGCTGACGACGTTTTCCCTCATCGCACCGGCAACGCTGACCGCTGCACTGGTTCTCGGATTGAGCGGCGCCGGCCTCATAAGGCTGCAGGACACGCAGCCCGGACAGGAAATCGACGCAAAAAATCCGTTCGACTTGGTGCCCCTTGCCATCTTCGCCGCGCTCTTTGCTGCAACGCGAACGCTGAATGCCGTTCTTCTCGTCTGGATCGGCACGGGTGGTTTCATCGCCCTCACGGCTTTGTCGGCCATATTCGATGCCGATGTCGCCGTTCTCAGTGCGTTGCGAGCCAACGCGCAGAATCTTTCGCCTGATATCGTGGCGAGCGCAATTCTCGCCGCTCTCGCCGCCAACGCGGTAGGCCGCGTATTCGTCGCTGCCGTTTCCGGAACGCTCGTTTATTGCGGGTTGCTCACGGCCGCATCCGTCCTCGCCGCCGGCGCTGGCGCGGTCACTTATCTGCTGATTGCCTGAGAGTTCAGCCGAAGGCAGAGACGATATTGGTCCGGGCTCAGCGCGTGGGGACCGGCGTCTCGCCGCGATAGTCGTAGAATCCGCGGCCTGATTTGCGGCCGAGCCAGCCGGCCTCGACATATTTGACCAGCAGTGGGCAGGGGCGGTATTTGCTGTCGGAGAGACCGTCATGCAGTACCTGCATGATCGACAAACAGGTGTCGAGACCGATGAAATCGGCAAGCTGCAGCGGTCCCATCGGGTGGTTGGCACCGAGGCGCATGGCGGTGTCGATGGCTTCCACCGAGCCGACGCCTTCATAGAGCGTGTAGATCGCCTCGTTGATCATCGGCAGCAGGATGCGGTTGACGATGAAGGCTGGGAAATCCTCGGCGACGGTGATCGCCTTTTCCAGCGTCCGCACATAATCCTTGGCCGCGTCGAAAGTCTTTTCATTGGTGGCAATGCCACGCACCAGTTCCACCAGCTTCATGACCGGCACCGGATTCATGAAGTGGATGCCCATGAACTGCTCGGGCCGATCGGTGGCGGATGCAAGGCGAGTGATGGAGAGCGAAGACGTATTGGTGGCGAGCAGCGCTTCGGGCTTCAGGACCGGGCAGACCTGCGCATAAATCTTGCGCTTGATCTCTTCATTTTCCGTCGCGGCCTCAATGACGAGATCCATGGCTGCCAGATCATTGATATCAGTCGATCCGCTGATCAGCGCCAGCGCCTGCTTGCGGGCGTCGTCCGAAAGCTTGCCGTTGGTGACCTGGCGGGCGAGATTGCCGTTGATCGTGGCGAGACCGGCCTCGATGCCTTCCTTGGAAAGATCGTAGATATGGACCCTGTAACCGGCGATGGCGGAGACATGTGCAATGCCGCATCCCATCTGACCGGCTCCGATGACACCGATGTTTTTAAAGGGGGCGGTCATAGGTTGGTCTCCTCTCAGGGATTTTGTCTGCGTTATTGCCGGCGATGTTACGCATATCGCCGAAAAAGAGAAGGCGGCGCGTTTAAAAAACGCGCCGCCTCCAATTTATGCTTAAATTACAGCGATTTTTCGAGTTCCGGCAAGGCTTCGAACAGATCGGCGACGAGGCCGTAATCCGCAACCTGGAAGATCGGCGCTTCTTCATCCTTGTTGATGGCGACGATAACCTTCGAGTCCTTCATGCCGGCCAGATGCTGGATGGCGCCCGAAATGCCGGCGGCGATGTAAAGCTGCGGGGCAACCACCTTGCCGGTCTGGCCCACCTGCCAGTCGTTCGGCGCATAACCGGCATCGACGGCTGCGCGCGATGCGCCAACGGCTGCACCGAGCTTGTCGGCGACGGGAAGGATGACTTCCTTGAACTTCTCGGAAGAACCAAGCGCGCGGCCGCCCGAGATGATGATCTTCGCAGAGGTCAGTTCCGGACGGTCGGACGATGCCAGGGCATCGGAAACGAAGCTGGAAAGGCCGGGGTTTGCGGCCGCGCCGATGGTTTCGACCGCTGCCGAACCGCCTTCTGCCGCTGCCGCAAAGGCGGTCGGACGCACGGTGATGACCTTCTTGGCGTCGGTTGCCTGCACCGTCTGGATGGCGTTTCCGGCATAGATCGGGCGCTTGAAGGTATCAGGGCTGACGACCTCGATGATTTCCGAGACCTGGGCAACGTCGAGAAGGGCCGCAACGCGCGGCGTCACGTTCTTGGCGGATGCCGTCGCCGGGGCGATGATGACGTCATAGGAGGGGCTGAGCGAAACAACCAGCGCCGCCAGCGGCTCGGCGAGCGCGTTGGCATAGGATGCGTCTTCGGCGAGCAGCACCTTGGTCACACCGGAGAGTTTCGCGGCAGCGTCGGCAGCGCCCTTGGCATTGGCGCCGGCAACCAGCACATGGACGTCGCCGCCAATCTGCGCTGCCGCCGTCAGCGTCTTCGCCGTCAGGTCGGAAAGGGTTGCGTTGTCGTGTTCTGCCAGAAGAAGAATGGCCATAAGAATATCTCCCTTTTCCGAAACCTTAGAGGACGCCGTCGGCTTTAAGCTTTTCGACCAGCTCGGCAACCGAGCCAACCTTGATGCCGGCCTTGCGGCCCGCAGGTTCTTCGGTCTTCAGCACCTTCAGGCGCGGCGAAACATCGACGCCGAAATCGGCCGGAGCCTTCTTGTCGAGCGGCTTCTTTTTCGCCTTCATGATGTTCGGCAGCGAGGCGTAACGCGGCTCGTTCAGGCGCAGGTCGGTGGTGACGACGGCGGGAAGTTTCAGCTCGATCGTCTGCAAACCGCCATCGACTTCGCGGGTGACCGCGACCTTGCCATCTGATGGTACGACCTTGGAGGCAAACGTGCCCTGGCCCCAGCCGAGAAGGGCGGCCAGCATCTGGCCGGTCTGGTTGCTGTCGTCGTCGATCGCCTGCTTGCCGACGATGACGAGACCGGGCTGTTCAGCCTCAGCGACACCCTTCAGCAGCTTGGCGACGGCGAGCGGCTCAACCGTTTCGTCGGTCTCGATGAGGATGGCGCGGTCGGCGCCCATGGCGAGCGCGGTGCGCAGCGTTTCTTCCGCCTTGGCCGGGCCGATGGAGACGACCACGACTTCTTCGGCCTTGCCGGCTTCCTTCAGGCGAAGGGCCTCTTCCACCGAGATTTCGTCGAACGGGTTCATCGACATCTTCACATTGGCAAGCTCAACGCCAGAACCATCCGATTTCACGCGGATCTTCACGTTGTAATCGACGACTCGTTTAACGGGGACAAGGATTTTCATCGGCGGCTTTCCTCAAACTCCTGTCCGCTTTGGCCAGTTGACCGCGCGGACCTCCAAAAACAGGTTGGCGACATGGATAAGCATTTTTCCCGCAAATACAACGGAGCAATCTTCATTATCACATGCACGTAAGGCATATCTTACGTTGACGTTAACGTAAATACTCTATCTCTCACGCAGGGTCTCATCTACCCCCGTCATAGCCCCGTTCGATTTGCGACAACCCTGCCGTTTGCGACGTATTCTTGAACTGCGCCGCCCTCGGCGCAACAATGGTGCGGTCAAACAGGGGCACGCCTCGCCTGCGCATGAAAACCACCAGGATCGCACCTGCAATTATGCCGCCGACATGGGCACCCCAGGAGACGTTTTCCTCGAGCCCCAGCGCCAGCATCAGGAACTGCTGGCCAATCCACAGAGCCAGCGGAATGAAGGCGGGCAGGGGAAGCGGAATGCGCATGAGAACCAGCACCCAGACGCGCACCCTGGGATGCAGCAGGAAATAGGCCGCGACCACGCCGGAAACCGCACCCGAAGCGCCGATCAGCGGTCCTTCCGACGTGGGTGAGACGACGCCGTGAAACAGCGCGCCGACAATGGCGCAGGCAAGATAGAAGATCAGGAAACGGAAATGGCCAAGCGCGTCCTCGACATTGTCGCCGAAGACCCAGAGAAACAGCATGTTGCCGGCCAGATGCCAGAAATCGAGATGCAGGAATGCGTAAGTGACAACGGTCAGATCGTCGGGCACCACCTGCAGGGCCGGTTCCAGATAAGCATAATCGAACACGACGGCCGGAATGAAGCCAAGGCCGAGCGCTGCGGCATTGGCCTCGGTATCGCTGGCAAGCACGCCGGTAAACAGCCAGACCAGCACATTGACCACAATCAGGCCGATGGTGACATATTGCAGCCGGATATGTTTGAGGGAGTTCGCATCGTGCAGCGGTATGAACATGGAACGTCCTTCATTTGCGCAAGTGATGCGATCTAGCGGTTCTTGCCCGGAACCCACAATATGTCGGCCTTGCCGGCATCATTGGCGAAACGGGCCGCGACGAACAGGAAATCGGACAGGCGGTTGGCATATTTCAACGCCGCCGAGCTGACGATCTCATTCTCGGAAACGGAAAGCTCTACCATCAGCCTCTCCGCCCGGCGGCAGACGGTGCGCGCCAAGTGCAGATTGGCCGCTGCCGCGCTGCCGCCCGGCAGCACGAAAGAGGTCAGCGGTTCGAGGGCGGCGTTGAGTTCGTCGATTTCATTTTCCAGCCGGGTGACCTGGCTTTCAACGATGCGCAGCGGTTCATAAGAAAGCGGTTCGCCATTATCAGGCGTGGCGAGATCGGCGCCGAGATCGAACAGATCGTTCTGAATGCGAAAGAGCATGGCATCCAGCCGTTCCAGCCCGCCCGTATGCAGTCGCGCGACGCCGATGGCCGAATTGGTCTCGTCCACCGTGCCATAGGCCTCGACGCGAAGATCGTGCTTCAGCCGGCGCGGGCCGGAAACCAGCGCGGTCGTTCCTTTGTCGCCGGTGCGGGTGTAGATCTTGTTCAGTTTCACCATGTCAGCGGCCACCGCCGGTGAGCCAGAGGGTGAGCATGATCAGCACGATGGCGATGGCCTGCAAGAGAAGGCGAAGCTGCATCAGCTTGTTGGACCGGTTGGCATCCTGCCCCTTCAGCATGTTGAAGAGGCCGCGTATCAGCACGATGACGACGAGGCCCATGACGATAAGGGCCAGAACGGTGGTGAAGCCGGACATGCGGTATTACTCCTCCTCAATCGAATCTGCGCAGCAGACGATAGAAAAGTCCGGCAGGCAAGAGCCGTTTCAGGATAAGCCCCTGTTTGGCTGGCACCGTGACGGGATAATGCGGCTTCGGTTTTGCCGCCGTCAGGGCGTGTTTCAGCACGGCATAAACCGCATCGGGACCAAGCTTGTGACGGTTGACGGGACCGGAGCCATCCATGCGCGCCAGCTGGCGTTTATATTCCGCCGCATGGGCCGAATTTTCGAGATCGATATGCTCGTTGATATGGGCAAGCGCCGTCGCGGTGAATTTCGAGGTGATGGGACCGGGTTCGATCAGGCTCACATGGATGCCGCTGCCCTGAAGCTCCATGCGCAAGGTGACGCCCAGCCCCTCAAGCGCGAATTTCGAAGCGGTGTAAGCGCCGCGATAACGATAGGGCACGAGGCCGAGAATGGAAGAGCAATGCACGATGCGGCCCGCGCCCCGGGCGCGCATGAAGGGAATGACCCGCCGTGTCAGATCGTGCCAGCCGAAGACATTGGTTTCGAACTGGGCTCTCAGCGCTTCGACAGGCAGGTCCTCCACCGCGCCCGGCTGGCCATAGGCGCCGTTGTTGAAAAGCGCATCGATGCGGCCGCCGGTTCGGGCGGCGACGGTATCCACCAGCGCGGCGATGGTTTCGGGCTTGGTGTAATCCATGATCAGGGTTTCGATGCCCTGATTTTCAAGCGCGGCCATGTCGGCGATACGGCGCACGGTGGCGAAAACCCGCCAGCCGTCCCGGTGGAGCGCGCCGGCGCAATAAGCGCCGATGCCCGAGGAACATCCGGTGATGATGATGACGGGCTTTTCAGACATCTGCCGCTCCGGGAAACCGACTATCGCTCTGGCCTGTTTGACCGGCCCATGGAAAACGCATTGCGCAAAATCCTTCTCAGTGACGGAACCGAAAGCCGGGCTTGCGCGCTGTACAAAGCGAAGCTGATTTCCCATATTCGGGACGAAGTTACAAATGAAATGCCGATGAATGGAGGTGACATGGTTGCCGCAGTGCGCCTGGCAGGCAAGGTTGCCTTCGATGCCTATTCCCATTTCGCCGAGGATGACGGCTGGGCGATGGCGAGCCATATGGCGCTTTCCATCCTGCTGGCGCTGTTCCCCTTTCTGATCTTCGGTACGGCGCTTGCCGGTTTTCTCGGCGCTGACCAGTTTTCCGAAACGGCGGTGCATCTGATTTTCGACACCTGGCCTGAGGCGATTGCCGGGCCGCTGGCGGCGCAGGTGCAGCAGGTGCTGACCATTCCGCGCGGCGGGCTGCTGACGATTTCGGTGCTAGCCGCCGCCTATTTTGCCTCCAATGGCGTCGAGGCGCTCCGAATTTCGCTCAACCGCGCCTATCGTGTCACCGAAACGCGATGGTGGTATGTGACCCGCCTGCTCAGCCTGCTTTATGTGCTGATCGCCGTGGTCGTCTTTGCCGGCATCAGCATCGTGCTTGTTGCCGTGCCGGTTGCCACCTCTTTTGCCGAGCAGCGGTTCCCGTGGCTGACGGATGTGCTGAACACCATCTCCAGCCTTGGTCTTTACGGCACCATCGTGGTTCTGACGGCGGGGCTGGTGGCCGCGCATCTTTGGCTGCCCGCCGGCAAACGCCGTATCTGGGATGTCTGGCCGGGCATTCTCTTGACGATGATCTTCTGGGTCATCGGCGCCGCGATCTTCGCCTATTATCTCTCCACCTTCGCCAATTATGCCGCCACCTATGCCGGTCTTGCCTCCGTCATGGTGGTTCTGGTGTTTCTTTATATGGTCGGCGTCATCTTCATGCTCGGTGCGGAGGTCAATGCCGCGCTGATGAAATACAAGGTGCGGCAGATCATCCGCCGCAATATCGGCGGCAGCGGCGCGCGCCGGGAGCGGGCGCTAGAAGAGACCGACAAGCCGGCGGATATCTGAGGGCGTCGCCCCTTCCGCCCGCAGGGCAGAAAGGCCGGTGCTGCCTTCGCTTTTCGAAAGCTTGCGGCCGTCTCCACCCAAAATAAGCCGGTGATGGTGATAGGCGGGCTGCGGCAGGTCCAGCAGGTGTTGCAGCAGCCGGTGGATGGCGGTTGCGTGGAAGAGATCCATGCCGCGCACCACATGGGTGATGCCCTGCAGCGCATCGTCAACCACAACGGAGAGATGATAGCTCGAAGGCGCGTCGGAACGCGACAGCACCACATCGCCCCAGAGCGCGGGAAGGGCCTCGATCTGCGCGGTCCCGCCGTCGCCGCTCTCCTGCCAGAACAGGGGGATGCCGACGGCGCGCATCGCCTTTTCCATGTCGAGCCGCCAGGCATACGGCCGGCCGGAGGCCAAAAGCGCATCCCGCTCCGCCTTTGGCCTCTCCCGGTCTATGGTCGGGTAAAGCGGCGCGTCATCAGGATCGCGTGGCCAGAGCCTTCCCTCCGCCTCAAAAGTACGAACGATGGCCTTTGTTTCCCCACGGCTGAGAAAAGCCGGATAGGCGAGGTCCGCGTCGATCAGTATGTCCAGCGCCGCGCGATACTCATCGAAATGTTCCGATTGCCGCCGCACCGGTTCTTCCCAGTAAAGTCCCAGCCAGCCGAGATCATCATAGATCGCCTGCTCCAGCTCCGGCGTGCAGCGCGTCTGGTCGATATCCTCGATGCGCAGCAGAAAGCGGCCGCCATTGTCACGTGCCATGTCATGGTTCAGGAAGGCGGAAAGCGCGTGGCCGAGATGCAGCAGGCCGTTGGGGCTTGGCGCAAAACGGTAAACCGGTTTTTGACGGAGAGGCGAAGGCATGGTTTCTTCTGCCATGTTTTAAAGCGCCCCACCAGCCGGCTGGCGGCATATGGAATGACGGATATGAAAATCATCACCGGGATGGATGACATCAGCGAAGGGCTGGAGCATCTCGCTCACCTCGATCCTGTTCTCAGCCCCGTCATAGAAAAAGCCGGTCCTTTGGAGCTGCGCATTCACGAACCCGGCTTTGCCGGCCTTGCCCATATCGTCGTGTCGCAGATGGTGTCGCGCGCCAGCGCCAATGCCATATGGGCGCGTATCCTTGCCGGCACCGGCGGCCTGGTCACGGCGGAAAATTATCTCGGTGCATCGGAGGCGTTGCGCGCCAGCTTCGGCCTTTCCCGGGCCAAGGCGACGACGCTGGAAGGGCTGGCGCGCGCCGTCACGGACGGGCAGATCGACCTTGACGGCGTGATACGCAAGGAGGCGGGTGCGGCGTTCTCCGAGCTGGTAGCGCTTCGTGGCATCGGCCCGTGGACGGCGGAAGTCTACCTGATGTTTTGCGGCGGGCATCCGGATATTTTTCCGGTCGGCGATGTGGCGCTGAGATCGGCGGTGGCCCACGCGCTTGCCCTGGAGGTGAGGCCGGAAGCGAAATGGCTGGCGGAACGCGCGGCACTCTGGTCGCCATGGCGCTCCGTCGCCGCGCGGCTTTTCTGGGGCTATTATGCCAACATCATGCGGCGCGCCATGGTGCCTTTGCCCTGATATTCTTGCAGCACTAGAAGTCGGCGATCCTGTAGGGCAGCGCGCCGCGCGACAGATGATCGAAATGCAGCTTGCGTTTCAGCGGCGGCACGGCGCGTTGCACGCAATCCACCCTTTCGCAGACCCGACAGGAAATGCCGATCGGCTTGAAGGATGCCGCATTGCCGAGATCGAGCGTATCGGCATAAACGAAATTCTGCGCATGGGAAATTTCGCAGCCAAGCGCGATGGCGTAACGTGGTCTTTCCGTATCGAAACCCGCGCCAGCTTTCTCGATTTGCGTGGCGATGGAAAGATAGCGCACGCCGTCAGGCGTTTCCGCCAGCTGCCGCACGATCCTGTCGGAGCTTTCGAAAGCCTGATGGATATTCCAAAGCGGACAGGCCGCCCCGAAACGGGCAAATTGCAGCCGCGTGGCGCTGTGGCGTTTGGTAATGTTGCCGGCGCGGTCGATCTTGGCGAAAAAGATCGGCACGCCCTTCATGCCCGGGCGCTGCAAGGTGCTCAGCCGGTGGGCCACCTGCTCAAGGCTCGCGCCGAAGCGCACGGCGAGAAGCTCCAGATCGTGGCGCAGTTCCTGAGCCGCCCGATGAAATCGGCCATAGGGCAGGATGAGGGCTGCGGCGAAATAATTATGCAGTCCGATACGGCAGATTTCCGCCGCTTCCACATTGCGGAATCCGGCACCGGCCAGCACCCTGTCCACCGTCGCGCCGGCGTGAAGCTGGGCGATCTGCAGCGCCAGCTGAAAGCAGCGGGTCGGCGCGGCCATGTAGGAGCTGAGAGCGAGCGTTTTGCCGGCGGGGTCGAAATGCCGGATCAACCCGCCTGCCGCCTCCGTTCTTGTGATATGGATGCCGTAACGGTTGCGCAGATGCGCTGCCAGAATGCCGTAGGTCTCGCCGCCTTCTATCTCCAGTTCTTCCGCCAGCTCTTCGGCCAGAAGGTCGATCTCGGCGACGTAATTGTCGACGAAGTGGAAGAAATCGCGCACCTCCTCATAGGGGGTTCTTTCCACCTGCGCGGTTCCGCGGCCCAGCCGGTCATCCAGCTGCACCAGCTGCTCGCTGTTCTGGCGATAGGCCTGATGGGCGCGCAGCAGCGCATGGGCAAAACCCGGCGCGTTCTGGGCGATCAGTTTCAGTTCCTGAAGGCCCGGTTCGTAGTTCATGAAGAGCGGATCTTTCAGCGCCTCACGCACGGCGGAAACCAGCCGGTCGCTTTCGCCCGTCGCCAGTTCCGCCATGTCGAGCTGGAATTTTTCCACCAGCGTCACCAGAACGCTGGCCGAAACCGGGCGTTGATTGTTCTCGATCTGGTTCAGGTAGCTCGCGGAGATGCCCAGCCGCTCGGCAAATTGCGCCTGCGTGGCGCGGGCGTTTTCGCGAAGGCCGCGCACCTTACGGCCGATGAAGAGTTTTTCCGTCGCCATATTGCAACTTTGCAAAATTAAATATTGCAAATATTTATGGCACGCATACGCGCACGATCAAGGCTTCTGGCAGACTATTTTCTGGGTTATGGATCGTAATGACAACGCATGGAGGAAACATGCCCGGCATTCTGGAGCAATTGGAAACGCGGCGGGAAGAGGCGCGGCTCGGCGGCGGCGTCAAGCGCATTGAGGCGCAGCACGCCAAAGGCAAGCTGACGGCGCGCGAGCGTATCGACGTGCTCTTGGATGAAGGTTCCTTCGAAGAATACGACATGTACGTCACCCACCGGGCGGTGGATTTCGGCATGGCGGGCCAGAAGATTGCAGGTGACGGCGTCGTCACCGGCTGGGGCACCATCAATGGCCGGCAGGTCTATGTTTTCTCGCAGGATTTCACCGTGCTCGGCGGTTCGCTGTCGGAAACCCATGCGCAGAAGATCTGCAAGATCATGGATATGGCGGTGCGCAATGGTGCGCCGGTGATCGGGCTGAACGATTCCGGCGGTGCGCGTATCCAGGAGGGCGTGGCCTCGCTCGGCGGTTATGCCGATGTGTTCAAGCGCAATGTCGTCGCCTCCGGCGTCGTGCCGCAGATATCGGTCATCATGGGGCCTTGTGCGGGCGGTGCGGTCTATTCGCCGGCCATGACCGATTTCATCTTCATGGTGCGCGATACCTCCTACATGTTCGTGACCGGGCCGGATGTGGTGAAGACCGTGACGAACGAGATCGTCACAGCGGAAGAGCTTGGCGGTGCCTCCACCCATACGAGAAAATCCTCCGTCGCTGACGGTGCTTATGAAAACGACATCGAGACGCTGGAACATGTGCGGCTGCTGTTCGATTTCCTGCCGCTCAACAATCGCGAAAAACCGCCTGTCCGGCCGTTTCATGACGATCCGGCGCGGCTGGAAGCACGTCTCGATACGCTGATCCCCGACAGCTCCAACAAACCCTACGACATGAAGGAACTGATCCACGCGCTGGCCGATGAGGGAGACTTCTTCGAACTGCAGGAAGCCTTTGCCCGCAACATTATCACCGGCTTCATCCGCCTCGAAGGCCAGACGGTGGGGGTTGTCGCCAACCAGCCGATGGTGCTGGCCGGCTGCCTCGATATCGACGCCTCGCGCAAGGCCGCCCGTTTCGTGCGCTTCTGCGATGCCTTCAACATTCCGCTGCTGACGCTGGTGGATGTGCCGGGTTTCCTGCCGGGAACGGCGCAGGAATATGGCGGCGTCATCAAGCACGGGGCTAAACTTCTCTTCGCCTATTCGGAAGCGACGGTGCCGATGGTGACGCTGATCACCCGCAAGGCCTATGGCGGCGCTTATGACGTGATGGCATCCAAACATATCGGCGCGGATGTGAACTACGCCTGGCCGACGGCGGAAATCGCCGTGATGGGAGCAAAAGGAGCGGCCGAAATCCTCTATCGTTCCGAGCTTGCCGATCCCGAGAAGATCGCCGCGCGCACGAAAGAATATGAGGAGCGTTTCGCCAATCCCTTCGTGGCGGCGGAACGCGGTTTCATCGATGAGGTCATCATGCCGCATTCCTCACGCCGCCGCATCGCCCGCGCCTTCGCGTCGCTGCGCAACAAGAGCGTCGAAACCCGCTGGAAGAAACACGACACCATTCCGCTCTGATTTGCTGCAGGGCTGGAAAAATGCTTCGGCCACCTTACTATATGGATGTTCAGGCGCCCGGATTTCCGGATGTCCTCCCGAAACGCACAAGGACAGTTTTTCATGGCCGAAAATTCCTCCGCAGATAATTTCCCCGCCGGATATGAAGTGCCCAAGGTCTGGACCTGGGATAAGGGCAATGGCGGCCAGTTCGCCAATATCAACCGTCCGATCGCCGGTCCCACCCATGAGAAGAAACTGCCCGTCGGCAAGCACCCGCTGCAGCTTTATTCGCTGGCGACGCCGAACGGCCAGAAGGTCACCATCATGCTGGAAGAATTGCTGGCTGCCGGCCACAAGGGCGCAGATTATGATGCGTGGCTGATCAAGATCGGCGAAGGCGACCAGTTCGGTTCCGGTTTCGTCGGCGTCAATCCGAATTCCAAGATCCCGGCGCTGATGGATCATTCGACCCCTGAGCCGACGCGTGTTTTCGAAAGCGGCTCCATTCTCGTTTATCTCGCGGAAAAATTCGGCGCCTTCCTGCCGAAGGAGGGCAATGCCCGCACGCAGGCGCTGAACTGGCTGTTCTGGCAGATGGGCTCCGCCCCCTTCCTCGGCGGCGGTTTCGGCCATTTTTACGCCTATGCGCCGGTGAAGATCAAATATGCGATCGACCGTTACGCCATGGAGGTCAAACGCCAGCTCGACGTGCTGGACCGGCACCTCGCCGACAACCGTTATCTCGCCGGTTCGGAATATACGATCGCCGATATGGCCGTCTGGCCGTGGTATGGCAAGATCGCGCTCGGTCAGGCCTATGGCGATGCCGGTGCGTTCCTTGAAACGGACAGCTATAAGAACGTCATGCGCTGGACGCTCGAAATCGGCGAGCGCCCGGCGGTCAAGCGCGGTGTGATCGTCAACAAAACCTCGGGCGATCCGTCCGAACAATTGCATGAACGCCACGATGCCTCCGACTTCGAAACGAAGACTGAGGACAGGATCGGCAAGGCATAAAGAAAAGATTAGAGCGCTAAAAGCGCTCTAACTATTTGAATTGACGCATTTCCGGACGTAAAAGCGATTCCGCTTTTACTGGAAATGTTCTGGAAGGACTAAAGATGGCGAACCTGCCCGAAATGACCAAACACAAGGGATTTCCCTCCGGCATGCCGAGCACGGGCGTCCAGTTCACCATCCGTCGCGCCAACCCCAAAGGGGTAACACCGATCAAGATGATACCCCGCCGGGCGCGCAACGACACCAAGGAGCATCGCATCGATGCCGCCTTCCTGCACTCGCTCTGGCACCATTTCGGCGCCGAGCCCTTTGAGCGCGGCAATCTCGACGCCGCCCGCCTCAACCTGCTTTTCGGCCGTGAGGTCATACCTGCGGAAAAGAATTTCGATCCGCTTTCCTATCAGGCGATGCTGGTCATCGATGAGCGCGTTGCCCGGCAGAATTTCCCGGAATCATTCGAGAATTTTTTCGAGATCTGAGGGCAGGCGACGGCATTTTTCCTGAGGGGGAGGAGGAACATGATTGTCGACGTACTCCATATGGACCTGCAATGGCTGCGACGCTGGGTGAGGCAACGTCGCGGCGGTAACGCGGGCAGAGCATCGGGCAGTCGTGATCCAAAGCCAAAGATGACGCCGGAAGCTGCCCGGCTCGATCACCGGCAGATGCTGCGTTTCATGGCGTTCAATGCGGCGGTCGGCGTGCTGATCGGCGTCTGCGTCGGTGCAGCGCTGATTTTTCTCGACATTGGCGGTTTGGGCGCGCGCATCGGCCGCGCCGCAAATCCGGTTGTGCCGGTATTGCTGGTGGTCGTGCCCATCGCGTCCCTGTTCGGCGCGGCGGCCACCGCCTCGGCGATCCTGATGATGCCCTATGAAAAGAAATTCCGCGACGATGATGACGATGCGAGGGGAGAATAACCGCATGATCAAGAAAATCCTCATCGCCAATCGTGGCGAGATCGCCTGCCGTGTGATCAAGACCGCGAAGAAGATGGGCATCGCCACCGTTGCGGTCTATTCGGATGCGGATGCCAATGCGCTGCATGTGAGACAAGCGGATGAAGCCGTTCATATCGGCCCGGCTCCTTCGTCGCAGTCCTATATCGTCATCGACAGGATTCTCGAGGCGATCGCGAAGACCGGGGCAGATGCTGTCCATCCCGGTTACGGCTTCCTGTCGGAAAATGCTGCCTTCGCCGAGGCTCTGGAAAAGGCGGGTGTCGCCTTCATCGGCCCGCCTGTTGGCGCCATCAAGGCCATGGGCGACAAGATCACCTCGAAGAAACTGGCCGCAAAAGCGGGCGTTTCCACCGTTCCCGGCCATATGGGGCTGATCGAGGATGCGGATGAGGCGGTAAGGATCGCCTCCCAGATCGGTTATCCGGTCATGATCAAGGCGTCCGCCGGCGGCGGCGGCAAGGGCATGCGCATCGCCTTCAACGATACCGAGGCGCGCGAGGGGTTTCAGTCCTCGAAAAACGAGGCGAAATCCTCCTTTGGTGACGACCGCATCTTCATCGAGAAATTCGTCACTCAGCCGCGCCACATCGAAATTCAGGTGCTGGGCGACAAGCACGGCAACATCCTCTATCTCGGTGAGCGCGAATGCTCGATCCAGCGCCGCAACCAGAAGGTCATCGAGGAAGCGCCGTCGCCCTTTCTGGATGAAGCGACCCGCAAGGCCATGGGCGAACAGGCCGTGGCGCTGGCAAGGGCGGTCGGTTACCATTCGGCCGGCACGGTGGAATTCATCGTCGATGGCGAGAGGAATTTCTATTTTCTGGAAATGAACACCCGCCTGCAGGTGGAACATCCGGTGACGGAGCTTGTTACCGGCATCGATCTGGTCGAGCAGATGATCCGTGTGGCATCAGGTGAAAAGCTTTCCTTCGCACAGGCGGATGTGAAACTGAACGGCTGGGCGATTGAAAGCCGGCTTTATGCCGAAGACCCCTATCGCAACTTCCTGCCTTCCATTGGCCGGCTGACGCGCTATCGACCACCGCGGAAAGGTGCGCAGGAGAACGGAACGGTCATCCGCAACGATACCGGCGTCTTCGAAGGCGGCGAAATCTCGATGTATTACGATCCGATGATCGCCAAGCTGTGCAGCTGGGGCCAGGATCGCGAAACGGCCATCGACGCCATGGGGCAGGCGCTGGACCGTTTCGAGGTGGAGGGCATCGGCCACAACCTGCCCTTCCTGTCGGCCGTCATGCAGCATGAGCGGTTCCGGGCCGGAAGGCTCACGACGGGCTTTATCGCGGAAGAATTTCCGGAAGGGTTTTCCGGCGTCGAGCCGGATGAAGCCGCGGCGCGCAAGCTTTTCACCATCGCCGCCATCATCAACCAGCGCGTACAGAACCGCGCGGTCGAAATTTCCGGCACTATCGGTAATCACCGCCGCATCGTCGGCCATGACTGGGTGGTTTCATTTGGCGCATTGCACCAAAGGGTCAGCGTTGAAACCGGTCCGGATGGCACGGTGGTCCGCTTTGAGGACGGGGCGGCTTTGGCCATCGATACCGGCTGGCTTCCGGGCCAGAGTCTGGGTCTGTTCACGGTGGCGGGCGAAGTTATCGCCGCCAAGGTTGATCTTGCCGGCGCGGCGGTTCGCCTGCGCTGGGGCGGCATGGATATTCTCGCCCGTGTGCGCAGCCCGCGCGTGGCGGAGCTGGCGCTGCTGATGCCGGAAAAACTGCCGCCGGATACATCGAAACTGCTGCTCTGCCCCATGCCTGGTGTCATCACCGGTATTTCGGTGGGCGAAGGCGACGAGGTGGAGGCCGGGCAGGCGCTGGCGACGGTGGAGGCCATGAAGATGGAAAACATCCTGCGCGCGGAAAAACGCGGTCGCGTTGCCAGGGTGGCGGCAAAACCGGGCGACAGCCTCGCGGTGGACGAAGTCATTCTCGAATTCGAGTGATAGCCGCTGCCGTTTTCCGGAACGGATGCGGGCCGGAGCGGTTTACGGGGTCGGGCCTGCGGGCGGCCGTTCGATTTTCGTCACGATCACCGGCCACAGTGCTAGAATGAAATGCAGAAGGGGAGAGATGCATGTCGGGTGAAAAAAAGGTGCGGGATTGGCTGCAGCTTGCCGAAAAGGAGCTGAAGCGCTCACCGGACACACTCGTCTGGCACACGCCGGAGGGCATCGAGGTCAAGCCGCTCTATACGGCTGACGATCTGCAGAAGATTTCTCATCTTGATAGCCTGCCGGGCTTTGCGCCTTTCACGCGCGGCCCGCGCGCCACCATGTATGCCGGGCGGCCCTGGACCATCCGCCAATATGCCGGTTTTTCCACGGCCGAAGCCTCGAATGCCTTTTACCGCAAGGCGCTCGCCGCCGGCCAGCAGGGTGTTTCCGTGGCTTTCGACCTCGCCACCCATCGCGGCTATGACAGCGATCACCCGCGCGTGGAGGGCGATGTCGGTAAGGCTGGTGTGGCGATCGACAGCGTCGAGGACATGAAAATCCTGTTCGACGGCATCCCGCTCGAAAAAGTCTCGGTGTCCATGACCATGAACGGCGCGGTCATTCCCGTGCTCGCCAGTTTCATCGTGGCGGGCGAAGAACAGGGCGTTCCCCGCGCCGCCCTTTCCGGCACCATCCAGAACGACATCCTCAAGGAGTTCATGGTCCGCAACACCTATATCTATCCGCCCGAACCCTCGATGCGGATCATTGCCGACATCATCGAATATACGGCGAAGGAGATGCCGAAATTCAACTCCATCTCCATTTCCGGTTACCACATGCAGGAGGCGGGCGCGACGCTGGTACAGGAGCTTGCCTTCACGCTGGCGGATGGGCGCGAATATGTGCGGGCTGCTTTGGCCAAGGGGCTGAATGTCGATGATTTCGCCGGCCGCCTGTCGTTCTTTTTCGCCATCGGCATGAATTTCTTCATGGAGGCGGCGAAGCTGCGCGCTGCGCGCCTGCTCTGGTCACGCATCATGGAGGAATTCAAACCGCAGAAGGCCTCGTCGCTGATGCTACGCACCCATTGCCAGACTTCTGGCGTCTCGCTGCAGGAGCAGGACCCCTATAACAACATCGTCCGCACCGCGTTTGAGGCCATGTCCGCCGTGCTTGGCGGCACGCAGTCGCTACACACCAATTCCTTCGATGAGGCGATTGCCCTGCCGACAGAGTTTTCCGCCCGCATCGCCCGCAATACCCAGCTTATCCTCCAGCATGAAACAGGCGTTACCAAGGTTGTCGATCCCCTGGCCGGTTCCTATTATGTCGAGAGCCTGACCGATGAACTGGCTGAGAAAGCCTGGGCATTGATCGAGGAGGTGGAGGCGCTTGGCGGCATGACCAGGGCGGTGGCGGAAGGCCTGCCGAAACGGCTGATCGAAGAGGCGGCAACGCGCCGCCAGGCGGCGGTGGACAAGGGCGAGGAGGTCATCGTCGGCGTCAACCGTTACCGTCTCGAAAACGAGGAAGATATCGATGTTCTCGATATCGACAATGCCGCCGTTCGCGCCGCGCAGATCCGCCGCATTGAGGAGACGCGCCGTCGCCGCGATGGCAAGGACGTGACCTCCGCCTTGGCAGCACTTTCCGAGATCGCCCGCAGCGGCAAGGGCAATATTCTCGAAGCTGCGGTTGTCGCCGCCCGCGCCCGCGCCACAGTGGGAGAGATTTCCGATGCACTGCGTGCGGTCTTCGGTGACCATGCCGCCGTGCCGGAGGTGGTGAGTGATATCTACGGCGAGGCCTATAAGGATGAGCCGGAACTCGCCACGCTCGCCGCCCGCCTCTCCGGTGTTGCCGAACGGATCGGCACCAAACCGCGCATCATGGTCGCCAAGCTCGGGCAGGATGGGCATGATCGAGGCGCGAAGGTCATTGCTTCAGCCTTTGGCGATATCGGTTTTGATGTGCTGGCCGGCCCCTTGTTCCAGACTCCCGTTGAAGCGGCGGATCTCGCCGTGCGGAACAGGGTTCATGTGGTCGGCATGTCGTCGCTCGCCGCCGGGCACAAGACGCTTGCGCCGCAGCTGGTCGAGGCGCTGAAACAGAAGGGTGCGGAAGACATCATCGTCGTGGTCGGCGGCGTCATCCCGCGGCAGGACTATCAGTTCCTGCTCGATCACGGCGTTTCGGCGATCTTCGGACCCGGCACCAATGTCATGGACGCGGCCAACAAGGTTCTCGACCTGCTCGAAGGCGTCAGGCGGAACGTGTGAGGGGAAGACGACCATGTTCGGAAGATTGAATCACGTCGCCATCGCGGTGCCCGATCTCGAAGCCGCCATTGCCCGATACAGGGCGCTTGGCGCAGATGTCTCCGAGCCGCAATCCCTGCCTGAACACGGCGTGACGGTGGTTTTCATTCAGGCTGAGAATACCAAGATCGAACTCCTTCACCCCCTCGGAGAAAATTCGCCGATTGCCGCCTTTCTCGAAAGAAATCCGGGCGGCGGGACGCACCATCTCTGTTTTGAGGTGCCGGATATTGACGCCGCTCGTGATGATCTCATCAAGAAGGGCGTTCGAATTCTGGGCGATGGCAAGCCGAAGATCGGCGCTCATGGCAATCCTGTTCTTTTCCTGCACCCGAAGGATATGGGCGGCGTGCTCTATGAGCTTGAGCAGGTTTCTCAGACATACGGCTGAAACATAAATCTCCTAGGAGGCTGACGTTGTGAAGCGCTGCTCATGGCGGCGCTTTCATTTGCGTTCGTATGGTTCGTTTGTTTTCTTTTGACATTCGTTTTGTTTTCGTTTTTATATAATTGTCTTTCCATAAGGGGTTTCTCCCCTGCATTGTCGCGGAGGCTTCATGTCCGGCGAAAATATTTTTGATCTTTTTGTCATCGGCGGCGGCGTCAATGGCTGCGGCATTGCCCGCGATGCCGTGGGCAGGGGTTATTCCGTGGCGCTTGCGGAAAAGGGCGATTTTGCCTCCGGCACGTCTTCGGCGGCCACCAAACTCATTCATGGCGGCTTGCGTTATCTCGAACATTACGAGTTTCGTTTGGTGCGCGAAGCGCTGATGGAACGCGAGATCCTATGGGCCATGGCGCCGCATGTCATCTGGCCCATGCGTTTCGTTCTGCCCATTCAGAAGGGCGGAGTACGCCCGGCCTGGATGGTCCGGCTCGGTCTGTTTCTTTATGACAATCTCGGCGGCCGCAAACTTTTGCCGGCGACCCGTACGCTCGATCTTCGCAAGGACCCGGCGGGCAAGCCTCTGAAGCCGGCTTTTGCCAGGGCTTTCGAATATTCCGACGGCTGGGTGGATGATGCCCGTTTCGTGGTTCTCAACGCGCGCGATGCGGCGGATCGCGGCGCGACGATCATGAACCGCACGCGGGTCGTTTCCGCACGGCGCGAAGGCGGGCTGTGGCTCATCGAGACGCTGGACGAAAAAACCGGTCGTTCGGCCACGCATAAAGCGCGCATGCTGGTCAACGCTGCCGGTCCCTGGGTGGATACCGTGCTTTCCGGCGTCTTCGGGCGCAAGGATGTTCACAATGTCCGGCTCGTGCAGGGCAGCCACATCATCGTGCGCAAGAAGTTTTCCGATCCGCGCGCTTACTTCTTCCAGAACCCTGATAACCGCATCATCTTCGCCATTCCCTATGAGCGGGATTTCACGCTGATCGGCACAACGGACCGCGATTACAAGGGCGATCCGGCCAAGGTTCGCATTTCCGAGGAAGAGATTTCCTATCTCTGCAACGCGGCGAGCGACTATTTCAGCGAGCCGGTTCGGCCGGAAGACATCGTCTGGACCTATTCCGGCGTGCGGCCGCTCTTTGATGATGGTGCTTCGAAAGCGCAGGAAGCCACCCGCGATTACGTGCTGAAGGTCGAACAGGCCGATGGCGAAGCGCCGCTCCTCAATATTTTCGGCGGCAAGCTCACCACCTATCGGCGGCTGGCGGAACATGCGCTGGAAAAGATCGGCGCGGCGATCGGCGAAAAGGGCAAGCCGTGGACGGCGGGCTCTCACCTGCCGGGCGGCGATTTCGGCGCGGAGAGATATGAGGTGCAGGTTCGGGCGCTCGTCTCCCGATATCCTTTCCTTGATGGACGCCATGCCGAGCGGCTTGTCAGAAACTACGGCACGAAGGCTGCAGAACTGTTGGGCAGCGCCACCGACGTGTCCAGCCTCGGCCGGCATTTTGGCGGCACGCTTTACGAATGCGAAGTGCGCTGGCTGGTGGAGCACGAATGGGCCTTTGCGGCCGAGGATATTCTCTGGCGCCGCACGAAGCAGGGCCTGCGCCTGAGCAAGGACGAGGCCGCCGGTCTCGATGAATTCGTGGCCATGCTGACAGGCGGCAAGGAAAAGACCGAAGCCGTGGCGGAGCGAGCCTGAGCTTCCGCCAGGTTTTAGGTCAATTCCCCGAACTCCTCGGCGGCCTCTCGGGGCCGTCGGCACTCAAGATGTAGTCGTCGGCAGCGGAAAGGGCGTGTTCCATATGTCCTTCGAACACCAGTTCCGGCTCGTGGGGAGCGATTGCGATTTTTGGCATGCCGCCGAAACGCACTGCCTGTGACTGTGCAAGTCCATCGCGCAGGCCGCTTTCCAGAAGGTCGAAATAACGGGTGCCGGGGCCGGTGATGAAAACCGGCATATGGCCGTGCAAGCTGAAGAGGCGTGAAAGGCCGTTGCCGAGCGCCAGCCCGGCGGTGCGGAAGGCAAACCGCGCCATTCGGCCCCCGGCGCGAGCCGAAGCGGCGATCTTGTCCACCTCGGCGATCGGCACGAATTTTGCCGGTTCCGCCTGCGGTGGTGCCTCGAAAGCCGACCGCAGGATGGCGTAGAAGCCGGAATAGGCCTCGATACAGCCCCTGGTGCCGCAACGGCACAGCGCACCATCGGCCAGATGCAGCATATGGCCGAAATTAGGGGCGCTGACCTCAATTGCGCCACCCGTTGCACGGGCGATGCCAAGGCCGATGCTGTGGCCGAGCGACAGGGTAACGAGCGCGTCCGGTGCCAGGGTTTCCTTTGCGTGCTCCCGCATCCAGATTGCTTTTGCGGCCAGCAGCGTCTCGTTGTTCAGCGTCACGCGGGTGCGGCCGTCTTGCGAAATAAGCTGCTGGAAATCTATCTTTTCGTTGCCGAGCACCGGCGACCAGACGAGCACTGCCGCTGCCGCATCCACAAGCCCCTTGCTGCTGATCGAGACCTGAAGAATGTCGTGGCGGTTGATGCGCGAGCGGTCCGCAAGTCTCGCAAGGCCCGCCAATATCGAACCTCCGAACGAGCCTTTTTCAGCCGTGATCCTCTGCTCGGTAAAGCGGTCCACCAGCTTTCCGGCATAATCGACCAGCGAATATTGCACGCTGTCCGAGGAGATGATGACGATGGCGACATGGCAGAAGGCACTATCAGGCCCGAAGAGGATACGAGGCCGCCCGCGGCCGGCCGTGGCAAGCTGCTCTTTCCTGAGAATGAGCCCCGCACGTTCGAGTTCCATGGTGATGGCGGAAACGGTTGCGGAGGCAAGCCCGGTGAAAGTCGACATGTCGGTATGGGAAAGACTGCCGTGCAGACGCAGTGCCGCCATCACCGACAGGCTGTTTTTCTGGCGCACCAGTTCCGTACTTGCAATGGCGGACATGGGCTGGGGCATGCTCCCTGAACGGCTTTTTTCCTGTCGTGCTGATCCCCTCTGATGGCGCATGCCAGAAGCAAGATCAAGGCACCCGGATGCTGCCCGCAGCCGTTGTTGACAGCATGGGGAATCTCTGACATTAATTTTCTCGACTGTCGAGAAAATTGTGAAACCACAGAGACCGACAGCTTTTTCCGGGCGTTTTTCCTGCATGGAGGTGCAGGCTTCGCCCTTACCGGGAGGACATCATGAATTCTTTTGCCAAGCTTTTGGCGGGTACGGCCGTACTCGTTTCCCTTCATACTGCCGCTATTGCTGCTGATCTCGTCGTTGGCGTTTCCTGGTCGAATTTCCAGGAAGAACGCTGGAAGACGGATGAGGCGGCCATTAAGGCAGCGCTCGACAAGGCCGGCGCGAAATACATCTCCGCCGATGCGCAATCATCCGCCGCAAAGCAGCTGACCGACGTGGAATCGCTGATTTCCCAGGGCGCCAACGCGCTGATCATCCTGGCGCAGGACAGCGACGCGATTGGCCCGGCCGTTGAAAAGGCCGTTGCCGAGGGTATTCCGGTCGTTGGTTACGACCGCCTGATCGAAAACAAGAACGCCTTCTACATTACCTTCGACAACAAGGAAGTCGGTCGTCTTCAGGCTGCCGAAGTCTTCAAGGTGAAGCCGGAAGGCAACTACGTCTTCATCAAGGGCTCGTCTTCCGATCCGAATGCGGACTTCCTGTTCGCCGGCCAGCAGGAAGTGCTGAAGGCCGCCATCGACGGGGGCAAGATCAAGAATGTCGGCGAAGCCTATACCGATGGCTGGAAGCCGGAAAATGCCCAGAAGAACATGGAACAGTTCCTGACCAAGAATAACAACAAGGTCGATGCTGTCGTCGCGTCGAACGACGGCACGGCCGGTGGCGCAATCGCCGCTCTTGCCGCGCAGGGCATGGCGGGTTCGGTTCCCGTTTCCGGTCAGGATGCAGACTTCGCCGCGCTTAACCGCGTCGCACTCGGCACGCAGACGGTCTCCGTCTGGAAGGACAGCCGTGAACTCGGCAAGGAAGCGGCCGGTATTGCGCTCGCGCTTGCTGGTGGCAAGAAGATGACGGAAATCAAGGGCGTCACCGCCTTTGACGGCGGCCCGAAGAAGGTCACGATGCAGTCGGTCTTCCTCAAGCCGATCGCCATCACCAAGGACAATCTGAACGTCGTGATCGATGCCGGCTGGATCAAGAAGGAAACGGCCTGCCAGGGTGTGAAGGCCGGACCCGTCAAGGCCTGCAACTGATCGACTATGTCCCGGTTCGGGCGCTGCGCCATGGTTCATGGCGCAGCGCCTTTTAAGATGTGAGGAGCACCGGCAGTTCATGGCCGATATGACCCAATCCAATTCCCCAGCGTCCGCCAAGACGGAAAAGACAGGCTCCATAGCGCGCTTCATCAGCGCAACGGAGCTTGATACCCGCCTGCTCGGCATGGTCGGCGCGCTTCTTCTGATCTGGATCGGATTTCATATCCTGTCCGGCGGCCTGTTCCTGACGCCGCGAAACCTCTGGAACCTTTCCGTGCAGACCGCGTCCGTGGCTGTCATGGCGACCGGTATGGTGCTCGTCATCGTTACCCGCAATATCGACCTGTCGGTCGGGTCGATCCTCGGTTTTTCCGGCATGATCATGGGTGTCACGCAAGCGGAGATCCTGCCGCAGATACTCGGCTTCGAACATTGGGCGACATGGATCGTCACGCTTCTGGTCGGCATTCTCGTCGGCGGCGCCATCGGCATGCTGCAGGGCTCGATCATCGCATTCCTCAACGTGCCGTCGTTCATCGTCACGCTCGGCGGTCTGCTGGTCTGGCGCGGCGGCACCTGGTTCGTCACCAGCGGTCGCACCGTGGCGCCTATGGATTCCACCTTCCGCCTGATGGGCGGCGGCACCAGCGGCTC
Source organism: Agrobacterium sp. LAD9 (assembly GCF_003031125.1). Taxonomy (NCBI): domain Bacteria; kingdom Pseudomonadati; phylum Pseudomonadota; class Alphaproteobacteria; order Hyphomicrobiales; family Rhizobiaceae; genus Agrobacterium; species Agrobacterium sp. LAD9. Next base: position 49,235 of record NZ_PHGS01000022.1, read on the forward strand.
GATCGGCGCGACATGGAGCTGGATCGCCGCTATCGTTGCCTGCGTCGCCATCGTCGCGGCAATCCTCAATTCCCGTCACCAGCGCCGCCGTTTCGGCTTTCCACTGCGGCCGGTCTGGGCGGAATATTTCCTGGTGGCACTCGGCTGCTTCGTCGTCATCGGTTTTGTGGCTGTCGTCAACAGCTATCCCTGGCCGATCAACATCGCCCGCAATTATGCCGATGCCAATGGCATCACCTGGCCGGACGGCGGTCTGTTCATTCCGCACGGCATTGCCATTCCGGTGCTGATAGCGCTCGCCGTTGGTGCAGTGATGACCTTCATCGCCACGCGGCTGCGCTTCGGACGTTATGTATTCGCCATCGGCGGCAACCCGGAAGCAGCCGAACTCGCCGGCATCAAGACCCGCTGGGTCACGGTGAAGATATTCACGCTGATGGGTGTTCTGTGCGCCATCGCGGCGGCAATCTCGACTGCCCGTCTCAATGCGGCAACCAACGCCCAGGGTGAACTGGACGAACTTTATACGATCGCGGCGGCGGTCATCGGTGGCACCTCGCTCGCCGGCGGCGTCGGCACCATAGCGGGCGCGATGCTCGGCGCGCTCGTCATGCAATCGCTGCAATCCGGCATGGTGCTCGTGGGCATCGATACGCCTTTCCAGCGCATCGTCGTTGGTGTGGTTCTGGTCGTCGCCGTCTGGCTCGACACCATCTACCGCGCCCGCGCCAAGTAAGAACCGAGGAGAATCCCAATGACGGAACAAGTCACGCCCCTCGTGGAAATGCGCAATATTTCCATTTCCTTCGGCGGTATCCATGCGGTGGAAAACGCCTCAGTCGATCTTTTCCCCGGTGAGGTGGTCGCCCTTCTCGGCCACAATGGTGCGGGCAAATCGACGCTCATCAAGATATTGTCCGGCGCCTACCGGCGGGATGAGGGCGAAATCCTCATCAATGGCGAGGATGCGGATATCCGCAATCCCCGCGACGCCAAGAAATACGGCATCGAAACCATCTACCAGACGCTGGCGGTGGCGGATAATGTCGATGCGGCGGCCAATCTTTATCTCGGACGCGAGCTGAAGACGAAATGGGGCACGCTTGATGATGTCGCCATGGAGGCTTCGGCCCGCGAGGTGATGGGACGTCTTAACCCCAATTTCCGGCGGTTCAAGGAGCCGGTGAAGGCGTTGTCCGGCGGCCAGCGGCAGTCCGTCGCCATCGCCCGCGCCATTCTGTTCGACGCTCGCATCCTCATCATGGACGAACCGACGGCAGCACTCGGGCCGCAGGAAACGGCGCAGGTCGGCGACCTCGTCAAGGAGCTGAAACGGCAGGGCATCGGCATCTTCCTCATCAGCCACGATATCCACGACGTGTTCGATCTGGCGGACCGGGTCTTCGTGATGAAAAACGGCAAGGTGGTCGGCCATGCCCGCACGGAAGATGTGACGAAGGACGAGGTTCTCGGCATGATCATTCTCGGCAAGGTGCCATCAGGTGCTGTGGCGGGTCCGGGCGCGGTCGTCTCCTGACATCCGCCTCTTGAATGAAATAAAGATATAAAGATTTCTTTATGTCTATTGACATTGTGAGACCCGTAGTGAGAAATGCGGGTGTCATGGTTCTCCGGGCCTGATTATTTCAATCCCGGAGCTAAGAGGGAATCTGGTGCGCCGTTGGATCGGCAATACCGGAGCTGCCCCCGCAACTGTAAGCGGTGAGCCTTTGTCCATCAACGTCACTGGGGTGAAAGCCCCGGGAAGACGGGCAAAGGCGACGACCCGCGAGCCAGGAGACCTGCCAGGACAAAATAACGTCCACGGGCGGGGTGTCCCGGTGGTTGCTGCAATGGTTCGGCAAAGCCCGGGCCTGCGCGCGTCCGCTTTACCCATGCCCCCACAACCAAATGGGGTATGACAATGCCAAACAAGATCATTCCAGTCGCATCGCTCGGTTTCCCGAGGATCGGCCGTCATCGCGAATTAAAGTTCGCGCTTGAAGGCTTCTGGTCCAAAAAAATCTCCGAAACGGAACTTCTCGAAACCGCCGCCAGGCTGCGCGCCGAAAACTGGGTGCTTCAGCAGGAGAAGGGGATTAGCCACATCCCCTCCAATGATTTTTCCCTCTACGATCATGTCCTCGATACGGCCGTGATGGTAGGTGCCATTCCATCCCTCTATGGAAGGGCGGGTGGAGATGTTTCCCTCTCGACCTATTTCGCCATGGCGCGCGGCAGCCAGAGCGACGGGCATGCAGGCTGCGGCCATGTGCATGAAGGGCATTCGCATCATGGTCATGGCGTTTCGGCGCTGGAAATGACCAAATGGTTCGACACCAACTATCATTACATGGTGCCGGAGGTCTCCGAGGATCAGCATTTCGAATTCACCTCGCAAAAGCCGGTCGACCACTTCCTTGAGGCGAAGGCGCTCGGCATCCATACGCGTCCGGTCATTCTCGGCCCGGTCACGTTCCTGAAGCTCGCCAAGGCGCGCGAGGCAGCCTTCAAGCCGCTTGATCTGCTGGCGCGGTTGCTGCCCGTTTATGAAGAGCTGCTGCGCCGCCTGCATGCGGCCGGTGCGGAGTGGGTGCAGATCGACGAGCCGGTCGCCGTGCTGGACCTTTCCGAGGGGGAGCGCCATGCGCTGGCTGTGACCTACCAGGCTTTGTCGAAGGCCGTGCCGGATTTGAAGATCCTGCTCGCCACCTATTTCGGTGGCCTTGAGGACAATCTCGAAGCCATCGCGGCGCTGCCGGTCGCCGGCCTTCATGTCGATCTGGTGCGGGCACCCGCTGCGTTGGAGGCGGTGTTGAAGGCGCTGCCGGAAAATCGCGTTCTGTCGCTGGGCGTCATCGATGGCCGCAACATCTGGCGTGCTGATCTCGCCGCAATCGTCACCCGATTGGAACCCATCATCGCGTCACGCGGTGCGGCGGCGTTTCAGATTGCGCCGTCCTGCTCGCTGCTGCATGTTCCGGTTGATCTCGAACTGGAAACCGGTCTCGATGCTGATCTGAAAAGCTGGCTTTCCTTCGCCACCCAGAAGCTCGACGAGCTTGCCACGCTTGGCAAGGCTCTCGGTGAGGACAAGGCCGCTGTAACCCCGGAACTGGAGGCTGCCTCGAAGGCGGTTGCCGCACGCGCATCCTCGCCGAAGGTAACGGATGCCGCCGTGCAAAAGCGTATCGCGACGATTGGCGAGGCCGACAGGAAGCGGGTAAGCCCCTTTGCCGAGCGGCAGAAGCTGCAGTCGCAGGCCATTACGCTTCCGCTTTTCCCGACGACCACCATCGGTTCCTTCCCGCAGACGCCGGAGGTGCGCAAGGCCCGATCAGCGCATTCGAAAGGCGCTCTGACCGATGCGCAATATGAAAGCTTCCTGCAGAAAGAAACCGAAGCGACGATCCGCTGGCAGGAGGAAATTGGCCTCGACGTTCTCGTGCATGGTGAGTTCGAGCGTAATGACATGGTGCAATATTTCGGTGAACAGCTTTCCGGTTTCGCCTTCACCCAGCATGCGTGGGTGCAGAGCTACGGCTCGCGCTATGTGCGTCCGCCCATCATTTTCGGTGATGTGTCGCGGCCGAAACCGATGACGGTCCGCTGGTGGGAATATTCCCAGTCGCTTACCGACAAGCCTGTCAAGGGCATGCTGACCGGACCGGTGACGATCCTCAACTGGTCCTTTGTCCGCGATGATATCGCCAGAAGCCTGACATGCCGGCAGATCGCGCTCGCCATCCGAGACGAGGTCAACGATCTCGAGGCGGCCGGGGCGCAGATGATCCAGATCGATGAGGCGGCTCTGCGTGAGGGCCTGCCGCTTCGGCACCGGGACTGGCAGGATTATCTCGGCTGGGCGGTGGAATGCTTCCGCATTTGCTCCAGCGGCGTGGACGACCGCACACAGGTGCACACCCATATGTGCTATTCCGAATTCAACCAGATTATCGATGCCATTGCGGCGATGGATGCCGACGTGATCTCCATCGAGACCTCGCGGTCAAAGATGGAGTTGCTGGATGCGTTTCGGACTTACAAATATCCGAACCAGATCGGTCCCGGCGTCTACGACATCCACTCGCCGCGTGTGCCTGATGTCGGAGAAATGGTCGATCTTCTGGCGCTGGCGCGGGAGCGGCTTGACGACCGGCAGCTCTGGATCAACCCGGATTGCGGCCTGAAGACCCGCAAGTGGGAAGAGGTCAGGCCGGCACTCGTCAACATGGTTGCCGCTGCCATCGAGCTTCGCCGCGCGGTGCCCTGATAATGAAGTGAGGCCCGGAAAAACCGGGCCTCACTCATGGCTTGCGCCAATAAAATGTGGAGGAAGATATGCAAATGACTCTCCGGCTGGATGGAGCCAGCCGGAGAGGCAAGAATGTTCCCAAGCTTTCACGACTGGAGGCCGGCGCGGAAACGCTCACTCCCGCGGGTTCATGCCGTTGCGAAAGCGTTCAATGCAGGTCGGCCTGTGCCAGGGCGCTGACATTGATTTCTGTGCTTACCGACGGCAGACCCTGCTGATTGATGTCCTGGGCCAGCGACAGCAATGCCATTTCCAGAAAATAGGTCGACATGCCCAGTTCCAGAGCCTTCGAGCGCTGGCAAAGATAGGAAACCATCCGCCCGAGCGCCAGAATCTCGTCTGCATTGTCCTGTTCAAGTATAGCTGTGGTAGACGCCACCATGATTCCCTCTCGACAGTCGACAGTATGAAAACGCTTTGATGTTGCGTTGTTCATTTCGACCATATCGAGCGTCACGCGAGCGTCACACCTGCGTCAATTGTCGTTTTTGTCTGCCGGCGCGCTGGCATTTTCCGCCGCTTCAGTCGCCGCGAGCGATGTCACGAGGGCGACGATGCTTCTGCGCACGGCGGCGCTCTTGATGCGCGAAAAGGCCTGGTTGAGCGAAAAGCCTTCGTTCGAAGCCACGAAGGTCTGCATGGCATTGATCGTGCCGAGGGCCGGATTGGCCGGGTCGCCATCGGGCGTGGCATTGGCGAACAGGGAGCTGACATCCACGCCGAGGATCGACGCAATGGCCTGCAGACGGGACGCGCCGACGCGGTTGGCGCCCTTCTCATATTTCTGGACCTGCTGGAAGGTGATGCCCAATCGCCCGGCCAGCGCACTCTGACTCATGCCGAGCGACTTGCGGCGCATTCTGATCTGTGCGCCGACATGGACGTCGATCGGGCTGGGTAGTTTGGCCTGCATTACAAATTCCTCCGGTTGAGGTTCTTAAATCCGATGATTATCAATTAATATTGTTGAAGGTATACATTCAACACAATTTCCACGGGTATTATGAAGCTTTATTGACAAAATAGCACGGTTTTTTGTTCATAACCGCGTGTCCGGGCCGCGATTTGTTATTTTTGTCGCGCAACGCAACGCACCGTTGCGGCTTGAAAGATGGCTCCATCCGGCCACACCGATGGCCTGAAAGCCGAATCTGTCCCAAATTTTCCGATTCATCGCGTCGAATTCCTCAAGCGCTTCCCTATCGCCGAAATGCGGAATCCAGACGAATGGCCGTTTCTGACCGGAACGTGTGACATTTTCAAGAAGAACGTTGTTGTAAAGTCTGGGCAGGCATTTGTTGGTATCGATGGCCGCTGAAACCGGGATGGGATTTCGTTCAATCGCAAAGCCTTGCCGCACAAGCGAAAGTGCCGAGGCGTCCAGCTTTCGTTTCAGATCGGCTGCGGCGCGGGCATTGCATCCGCCATGCGCGACGGGATCGGCAACGAGCAATAACGGCCGGCCCCCGCTTCTCAGACCGGTGACGGAAACGAACTGGTCAACGTGGAAGCCGCATTGGTGCATTCTTTCGCCGGCGATTTCTGCTCCACAAGTCTCTGCCGCGGAAAGATCTAGAGAGACCGGGATATTGCCGAGATCCTCCGGCCGATACCCGAAACTGAACACGCTTCGGCCGTCGAGAGCCTCAACCTTTCGCCATCGTTGCGACGGGATGGCCGCATTTCTTCCGATCCCACTGTCATCCTGCAGGCTGGAATGGCCCACCAGCCGAAAATCCGGGCCGACGAGCTGATTGCCCCCCGCCAAGGCGACATCGGAATACCTAGTTGCCGCTCCCAGATGCTCGGCCAGACTGACCCCGACGGCCTTTTCCGCCGCCAAAACAAACTCCGCACTGGCATATCCGTCGCGATCATTTCTCCGCACATGGAGCATATCCTGCAGCCATGGATGCGAAACGCTGTCGTTTCCGGCAAGGGGTATCAACTCGGTGGGGCAGTGGGTTGGCAGGCCGTCGAGCCAGCTTTGTGCGGGCGCAACACAGGCGCGATCGACCACGATAGCGGCAGCGATATCCGCAGGCAGGGCCGAAAGCAGGTTTCCGATGGGAATGAGCGGAGAAACGGTGTCAGCGGGTCCGTTGTCCGCAAAAAAGGCGGCAGGCAATGCGAACGCGATCGTGCGGATCAGCCCACCGCAATCGGGCACCAAAGGCAGTGCCGTGGACTGGACGGTGTTCAAGACGTCTTGTCCCCTGCCGTCTGCCGTGCGGCCAATTGCTGGAAAAACATCGTGTTCTGCAGTTTCCATGATGGCGGCGGGAATGGCAGCGTCTCGCCCGAGAGCACCGCCAGAAGCCTCGTCGCATCGTTTCTCTTGACGGAAACCGCATTGGCCGCGAGCAAATCTGCCGTCGCGGAGCCGAGGTCGGCTTCGGCCGCGATGGAGCGCCATGTCCTGCGGGTAAAATGCACGTTGCTGGCGGCACGCGCGAGCGCGTCATGTTGCTCCGGGGTGAGGGCATGGTGGCAGGCCGCAAGCGTCGCTTCGGCGTCGACCAGCGCGACTGTTAGCGGGCGGTAGGCGAGTTCGCCGGGTGCATGGCTCACTGCCACATCGGCATCGGAAAAACGTTGCCCGTCCCGATAGGCTTCGAAAATCTCACCGATGCCGATCATGCCGAAGGAAGCGCATTCCGCCGCCCGGAGCGCACCCATGCTGGCGGCGCCGAAAACGCTGACGCCGCTCGACAGCGCATAGAGGATTTCCTTGTGCCAGACGGCGGCGCAATCGCCGTAAAGCCCGTCGATCAGCCCGATTGCCCCGATGCCTTGCCGGACCGCATCGAAAATATCGCCGCAAGCCGCGGGACCGCGAAGATCGAGGCCGGACATATATTCGCCGGCGATGCCGTGGATGGACGGGCCTGCAAAAACCACCGGCTTCATCCGAGGCCTCCGACAGTCAGCAAGTGACCGAGGGTTCGCTGCGAGATGTGCTGGAGCCCGCCGCCGGCCGGGGCAAGGCCGCTTGCCAGAACCCGCACCACATGCAGGCCGGATACGTCCGTTTCCAAAGGAAAGACATAGATATCCTCGATGCCGCCGGCGAAAAGGTGCGTCGCAAGCTGGCGCCATGGCGGCGAAGATGCGGCGCCATGGGCAAAATCGAGATTGACCGGCACCCTTTCCACCGGCGGTGCCCCGAAGGCCGAAGGCCCGGCCGCAACCATATCCCGCTGGTAGCGGAGAGGGGAAAGATCGTCTCTCGCGCCGCTGATATCGGTCAATCGCGACTGGATCGCCTCCAGCAGCGCAGCAATCGCAGCGCCATGCATATCAAGCCGGCAGGCCGCGCCCGCGGCGTTGCGGGTGGTCGGCCCGTCCTTAGCCTGAAGAGAGCGGGGCAGGCTCGCCATCACCACCGGCACGCCAAGCCCATTCGTCATGTCGAAGAAGGACGGCGGCAGGCCGATATCCGACAGGCGTCGAACAAGACCGTCAAGGGAAGGATCGACGCCCGCCGGAATGAGGATCGGTTGAGGTGCGATGGCGCGTGTTTCGAAAGTGTCGACGAGGAAGCAGGCGTCATTTTCAATGAGTTCGAGCAGGGCATGAAGAACCGCATGGTCATGGTCGAATCCGGCCGCGAGCCCTTGAGAACTCATGCGGAAGGCCTGCCGGTCCCATGGGAAATCCACGCGGAAATCCATGCCGACGAGTTCATAAGGGGCAAAAACCTCCCGCTGGTGGCGAATGGATGTTCCCTTTACCCAGGCGCGTTCTTTTTGCGGATGGAGAGTGTCCGGATCGACCCGGCCGACGGTTTCGAAAGGAACCAGGGGAACGCCTTTGTCCCGCATCTCCTGAATGGAGCCGAAAATGGCGATATGTTTGCGGGTGTCTTCGGCAACCGCGCCTTCGATTGCCTCCATGATCGCGGATAGCCGGGCCTGTTCCGCGACAAGCCCCTTGCCCTGCGATACCGACAGCCCGCGTGAATTGGGCCGGGTCGCGAACCAGACGGGAATGCCGATGATGTCGAGGCCGGTGACATCGCCGACACGGGTAATCCCGAACCGCCGAAGCAGTCCGGGATCGAAGAATGAAGCGTCTGCCTGCCTTGAAGCAGCGGTCGCTGACATGGGAGCATCGGCGCCGGTCAAGGCTGCGCGACCGCGATCAGGGTGCCGTGTTGCCGTCGTCGGCAAGGATGGCGTCGAACAGCTCGCCGGTGACGGAGCCGGCCGGGCCGACAGCCTTCAGGGCGGCTTCGATCGGCGCCTGTACCATGCGGTTGAAATCCCAGCCGGCGTCGCTCACTTCGCCGATAAAGGCGAAATCGGCTTCGGAAACCACGGCGCCACCGGCGACGAGGGCTTCGATGCCCTGAATCTGAACCTGGTCCAGTTCCGCTTCAGGCTGGCCGTTCTGACGAACGAGCATGGACTTTGCGGCCGCTGCCACGCGGGCATAACCATCCACGCCGGGATGGTTGGCTTCATAGGCGGCAATCGTCTCATGCGACACGGACGCAACCCGCAGCGGCGCCGTGCGAATGAAGAGAACGCCGAAACCCTTTTTTCCGACAATGAAGAAATGCGAGGACATAATATCTCCTATTTGATCCCAGCTAATCGAAGTGCGTGATAGAATTTTTCATTCGCTACCGGGTCCCGGTCTGGAGACAGGCTGCTGATCTCCCTCGCCGTCATACCCGGATAGTTTTCCTTAAGCCTGCTGCCGGTTTCGCGGGCGGCGACCAAATCGCCATGCAAAGCGTGGCTTGCGGTCAGAACGCGCAGCGCCGGCTCGTCATTTTCCATCCGCCCGCACAGTTCCACCGCCGTGCCGTAATCCTCGCGCTTGAACGCGATGCTGGCGCCGGCCCACCAGTAGATGTCGGGCGCAAGCGGATTGAGGTCGATGGCCTGCTGAAATTTCTCCCAGGCGATTTCCGCATCTCCGAAATGGGCGAGCGCATCGGCATGCTGAAGCAGGAGGTCGGCGGAGTTAGGCGCCAGCGCCTCCGCCTCGAAGAATTTTTCGGCGGAGATGTCGAAATCCCGCTGGTAGAGCGCCACCACTGCGCACATCCAGTGGCCGACACCAAGAGCGGGGTCGATCTCGACGGAGGAATCCGCTTCCGCCTTGGCGCGATGCAGGAGATGGGGATCATTGCCGCCAAGCATCAGCCATTCCAGCTGCAGGCTCTGCGCCACACGGGCGCGGGCAACCGCCAGGCTATGGTCGAGATCGACCGCCTTGCGGAACATCGAGCGGGCTCTTCGAAGAAGCGGCAGGTCGCATTTGCCGCGCAGAAGCTGCTGGCCCTCCAGCAATTGCCGATAGGCCTCGCCGCTATGGTTGCGGTCGGGTTCCACCTGAAGTCGCTCGATTTCGCGGGCAAGTGCTGCGGCCACCTGTTTGGACAGCAGCCGGAAGGCGGCGTGGATATGCCGCTCGGTCAGGACTGCCTCCAGCGACCAGACGATTTCACCGCTTGCATCCTCGATCAAGGCAACCGACATGCGGGTTTCGTCGAACACGGTCGAAATTATACGGTAATCCGCCCGCAGCATGGCGTAGCTGTCATCGGCCCGCTGATGCGCCAGTGCAAAGGTGCTGTGCGGCGAAAGGACGGTGAAGGTCCGGTATCGGACAAGGCTGTTGGCGACATCCTCGACGAAGGCCTGCATGACCGGCGAGACCGGTTGCCCGTCAACCCTTGCCGGGCGAACGAATGCGACGCGGGGTTTAGTCTGGGATTTTCGGCGGTTGCCCTCTTCCGGCTCGGCGGCGACCGTTATCGTGGCGGTCAGACTTTGTATTCTCCGCCTCAGCGCCACGGTTTCCGCTTCCGGGGAACGCCCCTCCTGGCGGAGCTGCTCCATCAGAAGCTGGTGCATGCCCTCGCAGGCGCTGATGTTTCCGATCCGCGCATAGGCCGCCATGGCGGCGCGGTAGGTTTCTTCGCGCTCCGGCTCGATCTTGCAGGCGCATTCGGCAAGCCTGGCGATATCGTTCGAACTGGCGCGACCAAAACGCGTCAATTCTTCCAGAAGCTGGGTGTAGCTGGAAAAGAACAGGTCCCTGAGACGACGGCGCTCGGAAAGCAGCCAGAGATAAAGATGATCCTGTCCGGCCTCCAACCCCTCCAGCAACTCGCCGCCGAATTCAAGCAGCGCATTGAGCCGCCGCATCGGGTCTTCGGCCCTTGCGCCGGCAAGGAAGATGGCAAGGTCGGTTCGCTGCGCCAGCTTGCCGGCCTTAAGATCGTTTCCTTCGGTCAGAAGGATCGCCTCATCCTCGTTGGGAAGCTTCTGCAGGCGCAGGATCAGCTGCCGCAGGTTGCCGAGAGCCCTTTTCTGCTCGACATTTTCCCACAGCAGCGATGCGGCATGCTGGCGGGAAAGGGACTGGTTCGGCGCAAGGATGAGGGCGGCGGTGAGGGCGAAGCCCTTGGACGGAAAAAATGCCTCCCGCACCGCATCACAGCGCGGGGTGCCAAAAAGCCGGATCGGTATCAGTTCAGCGTTCCCAGCCACTTTCGTCCCCTCATGAATCATCATCTAACAACGTGCCCGGGAAATTGAAAGTCATCATAGCATTCCATTTGACGCTGGTGTGACGCGGCCTGCCTATTGTCGCAGACAGAAGCATGAATGACGGGTGGAAAACAGCGGACATGCGGCAGGCAGGCATCGGGATTTTTCGAAAGTGATAGCGTTTAACGGAAGCTACATGGCCTTCGAGCCGCGCATCGAACCTTATCAGCGTGCCGACGATGTCGGATATGCGGTCAGTGAATTCATGTGGTTCAAGGGCCGTCCGTTCTATCCGGTCTCGGCGCTGGTCCATGCGAAGGTCGCGCATGCCAGGCTGTCGGCGAAGAAAGGCGATGAGGAAGACGAGGATAATCTCGATATCCTCTTTCGTATGCCGTTGGTGGCGGGCGGGCATTTTTTCGAGATCGTGCTGCGGTCGAATGAAGGAACGTCCTACGGCGGCTGGGTGTGGGGAGAAGAGCTGGAAATCCTGAATGAATTCGTCAACGGCTATCGCGTTCTGGCGGGGAAGTTCGACGACAGGTTCATCCGGTTCGAATACTCAAAGCGGTTTCAGCGTTATCGGACGATCGAGCCGCTGCCGGTGGAAAAATCCGTCTTCCTGATCCAGCGGGAGACAAAGCCCTATGCGGGCGGGCGTGGTCTGCCGGGAGCCCTGGTGCCCTGATCGCGGGGACGTCTTTGGGGCGTGAAGGCGTGGACTGCACGGATTGCGGCATGCCCGGCAAAGCGCGGCTTTATCGGAGGTCGTCAGGGAATATTTTTATTTTTATTGTGTGGAAAATTATGATGCTCAATAGAGGTAAAGTGCGTAACAGGGGGATGTCACCGCAACTTGCGGCGGTGAATTGCGCTTCCAGCGACGATACGCTTTCCGATGCGGAGAGCGTTGATGACGAGTCGTGCCTGCCTCTGCGCAATGACAGGCTTTATGTTGTCAGCGAACCGATTTCCCGGACATTGCCCTCACCCGCCCTCGGAGATGATCAAGCGCGGAAGGAGACGCCGGCCAGGACCGAGATTCGCAACAGGGTCGTCGATTCCGATATCAGGGCGGCAAAATGGGCCTGGGCGATATTGGCGATCGCGCATTGCTGGCTGATTTATTTCATGGTGCACAATCTCGGGGGGTGAAACATCCGTCGCCACCCTTTGCACGCCCTCAGTCCGTTTCGCCAATACTGTGCAGGATCATTGCCGCCGCGCCGAAGGCCACGGGGTCCGTTGCGACGACCCCGGGCAGCAGGATTTGTGGCTGGATGACCTTAGCGCCGCTGAACGGGTCCGAAACCTCATAATCCAGCCACGTCGCCAGTTTTTCGCGCACCATCCTCGGCAACGTGCCGCCGACATAGATGGCGTCGGGCGCCAATACGGCGCTGACGGCAAAGCCAAGGCGGGCAACCTGTGGCCCGGCTCGGTCCAGCCACGCGTCAAGCACGGCGGCGTTGCGGGACAGGTAGTCTGTCCAGATGTCAGGAGCCCGTCCGGAGGGTTTTTCGCCGACATGCTCAAGGCACCAGGCCGCCAAATCTTCGAAAGAGGGCCGTGAGTTTCCGCGACCACGCAGGGCGCCGATCTCGCCGGCATTGCCGAGAAAACCGCGATAGAGTTCGTTCCTGATGATGATGCCGCCGCCGATACCTTCGGATAGGTAGAGATAGGCGAAATTTTCGTGCCCCGCCGTATTGCCGAGCGTGAGTTCGCCCATGGCCGCCGCATTGGCGTCGTTTTCGATAATCACCGGGCAGCGCAGCGCCTCGCGCAGCATGGCGGAAAGGTCGGAACCCGCCCAGGAAATGACCTCGTCAGCAAGATCGAGCGACATCGCCTCGTTGCGAAAGCGGGTCGGCATGGCAATCGCCGCACCGATCAGGGCGTTGCGGCTAATCGCGTTTTTTGAAAGCAGCTCTTCGGATCCTTCCTCAAGTGCCCGCTGGACATCGGAAAACGCGTCATAGGAACCGCGCATCTGCAATTCGCCAACGATCTCCCCGCCGAAATTCAGCAGCGTCAGCATCACCGAATAACGATTGGCATGGGCGCCGAGGGCATAACCGACGGTTTTCTTGAGCATGAGGTCGATATGGGGAGCGCCGCGACCTTCCTGCCGGCGCGCGCCTTCCTCGATAATGCCGCGTTCCAGCAGGTTGCGAGTCATCATGCTCACGGCAGCCGGTGTGACGTTGCAATATTCCGCAAGTTCGACCCGCGATGCCGAACCCTTGCGCCTGATGTAACCCAGAAGTGCGCCCTGTGTCGCGCCGATACCCGCAAATCCGCCGTTTCGTTTCTCAGCCAAAGTTCTGCTCTCCCAGCTTTAGCGCCGGAAATGTCATAAAGCTGTAAATTAAGCAACTTAATTAAATAATCAGTTTCAACGGGAATGCACCTCATGTTTAAATCTCTTTCCCTGGCGGCCACGGTCGCCCTCGGCGCACTTTTGCCGGCCATTGCCTTTGCCGAAGACATCAACGTCAAACTCTGGACGCTCGCCGACAAGAATGCGCCCGCCCGCGTCACCAACATTGAAGCGGCGGCCGGCATCATGAACGCGCAGTTCAAGGCCGCCGGCGTCGACAAGCGCATCGTCATCGACACGAACAATAGCAGCGTGCAGGGCTGGGACGGTTTCGCTCTCGATACGCTGAAGGCATTTTCGGTGGGGCAGGGCCCGGATATCTACATTCTGCCGCATGAATGGATTGGCCAGTTCGCGCAGGACGGTTATGCCATGCCGATGGAAGACAGGATCGCCGCCGCCCCGTGGGTCTATGGCGATATTCTTCCGGTCCTCTGGAATTCGGCCAAGGGCGCCGACGGCAAGATTTACGGTATTCCACAGGACGCGGAAATCCGCATGTTCTTCTACAATAAGGACATGCTGCGCAAGATCGGCAAGGACGAGGCCTTTATCGAAAGCCTGCCGGCCAAGGTCGATGCCGGTGAATTCACGCTCGATGATCTGACCGCGCTGTCGAAGGAAGTGGTCGACGGCAAGGCCGCTCAATATGGCATGCTGCATCGCCCGAATGTCGGTATCGACTATCTGATGGTGTTTCAGTCCTATGGCGTGAAGTTCATGGACGAAAAGACCGGCAAGCTTGTCTTCCCCAAGGCGGAAATGGTGAAGGCGCTCGGCTGGTATGAGCGCAACGCCAAGCAGGGCGTCACGCCGGTCGACAATACCGCCATGAGCTGGGAAGCCATCCAGACCGCCTTCAAACAGGAAAAGGCCTTCATCTTCCATCAGGGCGTGTGGGCGGTTGCCTGGCAGGTGGGCGACAAGAACGGCGCAACCTGGCCGACCGATCGCGAAGGCTATTTCAACAAGATCGGCTGGATTTCCGCACCGGCAGCCGAAAAGGGCGGCAAACCGGCCAACCTGTCGCATCCGTTGCTCTATACCGTCAACCCGAAGAGCGCCAATGCCGATATTGCCGCCGATCTCGTGGCGCTGGCGACCTTGCCCTATTTCAACAACGAGCACGCCGTCACTTCCTATCACACGGCCATCAGCAACGCGCAGACGGCCATGCCGAAATACCGGGACAACTGGGTTCTTTCCGCCGCTTCGCCGATGATGAAGGACGCACAGTTCGTGCCTAACCACACCAAGTTCGGCAGCTACAACAAGGTGCTGTTCAGCGGCCTGCAGGCGGTCGAGACCGGCAAGATGACGGCCGAACAGGCAGTCGATTTCATCGCCGACGAACTCGAACTGCAATTCGGCGCGGATATCGAAATCCGCGAAGCCGCAAGCAACTGAGTTTTGTCCGACACCACGCCGCCCGGTTACGCCGGGCGGCTTTCCCGTGTTCCCACCGGTATATCCCAATGTCTCAGTTCCAGCTCAGGGCGCGTCGTCCGGCCCGGCCGATTTTTTATCTGGCGCCGGCTCTTGCCCTGCTCGGCGTCTTTTTCCTGGCGCCGATCGTCGTCAATCTGGTGATCGCCTTTACCGATATGGGCGCGAATCTGAAGGTCGGCAAATTCACGGTCGAGAATTTCCAGCGCATGGTGCAGCGTGATGTACGCTTGCCGGTCGTGCTTTTGACGACATTCATCTATGTCGGCGCAACGCTGTTTTTCTTCAATATCGGCCTCGGTGCACTTCTGGCGGTCACGACGACGGCGATACCCGACAGGCTGGGCAATTTCTTCCGCGGCCTGTGGCTGCTGCCGCGCATGAGCCCGGCCGTGCTTTACGGCGTGCTCTGGATATGGATTGCCGATCCGACCTCCTCCGGCCTGCTCAACCAGTTCCTCGGTATGCTCGGCGCACCGACGCTCAACCTGCGCAACGACTTTCCGCTGTTTCTGGTGGTGGTGGCGAACGGCGTCGTCGGCGCATCCTTCGCCATGGTCATCCTGACATCATCGATCCGCTCGATACCCTCGCATCTCGCCAATGCGGCGCGCGTCGATGGCGCCAGCGAATGGGGCGTGCTCCGCCACGTTATCGCACCGGCGCTTTCGGCTCCGATCCGTTTCATCACGCTCTATCAGGCGCTGTCGCTGATGACGACCTATGAATATATCCTGCTTATCACCGGCGGCGGCCCTGTCTACGACAGCACCACCTATGCGCTTTATATCTACCGGCGCGCCTTCGAAAACGGTGCTTACGCCTATGGCGCGGCGCTCGCGCTCGGCCTGATGGCCATCGGCGTCGCCGTGACCCTCGTTCAATGGCGCGTCAGCAACATGCGCGCGACTTTTGCCCCCGCCAAAATCGAGGTGCTGTGATGACGCTCGTTCAAAGCCACGCCCGGCGCGCCTCCGATCTGAAACCGGACTGGGCGCATCTTGAAAGACGCAGCCGCGCCCATCGTGCCGGCTTCCTTCCCGTCATCCTCGTGTTTCTCACGGTCGTTTCCGTCCCGGTTCTCCTGCCCTATCTCTGGCTGCTGGTGAAATCGCTGACCAGTTCCGACGACAATCTCAGCCGGCTGGTGCTGTGGCGCAGCGGCGCGATTGCCGCGCTGGCCTATTTCGGGGCGATTGCGATCGCGCTGTTTTCAGCACGCCTGCGCAACCCCGCACTGCTCTGGCTCGCGCTCGGCGTCGTGGTGGCGGCGCTGGTCTTCGTGCTTGTGCTGCCGCATCTGACCATCGAGAATTACAGCTTTCTGTGGAGCCGTGACATCGAGAAAACCGGCAATACCCGCATTGCGCTGATGCCGTCCGTCTGGACAGCCATGCGAAGCTCGCTGCTGTTTGCCGCTTCCCAGACCCTGATCGTTGCGCTGGTCGCCACGCCGGCTGCCTATGCACTGTCGCGCTTTGCCTTTGCCGGACGTGAAAACATCCTGCGCGGACTTTTGCTGCTGCATGCATTTCCCGCACTGGCGCTGACTGTCGCGATCTTCGTGCAGCTGCACTACATGGGGCTGCTCAACAATCTCTTCGGTGTCGTGCTGGTCATGAGCGCGCTGGAATTGCCCTTTGCGATCTTCGTTCTCAAGGGCTTCTTCGACAATGTCCCCTGGGACATCGAGATGAGTGCCGTCACCGATGGCGCGACCCGTTTCCAGGCCTTCCGCATGGTGGTTCTGCCGCAGGTCAGAAGCGGGTTGATAGCTGTCGCCACCTTCACCTTTCTGCGTGGCTGGGAAGAATATGTCTTCGTCCAGACCCTGCTCATCGAAAAAAGCCAGATGACGATGAGCCTCTACCTCTTCTTCGTGGCACAGGACAGCGTGGGCGTGAATTACGGCATGATCGCCGCTGTCGGCATCATCTATCTGCTGCCTGTGCTGATCATTTACATCTTCACCCAGAAATACATCACCCAGATGAGTTTCGGCGGGATCAAAGGATAATCGCCATGGCCAGGATCACCCTCGACAAAGTCACCAAAAGCTGGGGTGACACCCGGGTTCTGCAACCCATGACACTGACGATCGAAGACGGCGAATTCGTCGCCGTTCTCGGCCCGTCGGGATGCGGAAAATCGACCACGCTTTTCCTGCTCGCCGGGCTTTACGCGCCGACCGGCGGAGAGATCGCCTTCGACGGCCACAACGTCAACCGCATCGATGCGCGCGACCGCAATGTCGGCATCGTCTTCCAGTCCTATGCGCTTTATCCCAATCTGACGGTGCGGCAGAACATCGCCTTTCCGCTGCGTTTCAAGGATGTGCCGCGCGAGGAGGCGGCGCGGCGGGTGGAGGAGGCGGCAAGCCTCGTGCAGATCAGCGCGTTGCTCGACCGGCGGCCCTCGCAGCTTTCCGGCGGTCAGCAGCAGCGTGTGGCGCTGGCTAGAGCGTTGGTCAAGGAGCCGAATATCCTGCTTCTGGACGAGCCGCTCTCCAATCTCGATGCGACCCTGCGCATCACCATGCGAGCCGAGCTGAAAAACCTGCAGAAGCGGCTGAAGATCACCACCCTGATCGTCACCCATGACCAGATCGAGGCGATCACCATGGCAGACAGGATCATCTGCATGAACAATGGCACGATTGCCCAGATTGGTACGCCTGACGACCTTTATCGCCGGCCCAACAACCTGTTCGTCGCCGGGTTCATCGGCACGCCGCCGATGAACCTCTTAACGGGGCAGGCGCAGGGCGAGCAGCTGCGGATCGGCGATGCCCGGCTCGACATCAATGCCCGTTGCGACGGCGAGATCACCTTCGGGCTGCGCCCCGAGGATATCACCCTTACCAAGCCAGCCGAAGCGTGGCTTGAAGGGGCGGTCGCCACCGTCGAGCCGATGGGGCGCGAGGTTTTCTACAGCATCGACACACCCGCAGGCACCATCCATGCGCTGGAATATGGCGAGACGATAAGGCATGCGCCCGGCGAGCGGGTTGGCATCAGCTGCAAATCCGGTCTGACCCTTGTTTTTGACGCAGCCGGCAACCGCATTGCCGGACTGCACGCCGATCTTTCCCACAATTCGACCACGCCGGCGCGTCAGCCGGAACCCGTAAACTGACAGGACATTCCATGCCCAAAATTGTCTCCCATCGCGGCGCCAACCGTTTCGCGCCCGAAAACACCTTTGCCGCTGCCGATCTCGCTCTAGAGCAGGGTGCGGATTATATCGAGCTTGATGTGCGCGAGAGTGCGGATGGCATACTGTATGTCTTTCACGACGAAACGCTTGACCGCACGACCGACGGTACCGGGCCTATCGGCCATGCCCTGTCGAGCGAGATCGATGCGCTGGATGCGGGCAGCTGGTTCGGGGAAAACTTCAAGGGCGCTGTGGTGCCGCGTCTTGATGCCTATCTTCGCCATTTGCGCGGCCGCTGCGGCGTTTATGTCGAGCTGAAATATTGCGATCCCGTCAAGGTCGCCGCCCTGGTGCGCGATCTCGGCATGTTGCGCGATACTTTCTTTTTCTCCTTTTCCGAGGAAATGCGCCGCGGTCTGCAGGCCATCGCACCCGAATTCCGCAAGATGATGACGCTCGACATTGCGAAGTCGCCTTCGCTGGCGACGGCCGTGCA
The DNA here is from genome assembly GCF_003031125.1 of Agrobacterium sp. LAD9. Taxonomy (NCBI): domain Bacteria; kingdom Pseudomonadati; phylum Pseudomonadota; class Alphaproteobacteria; order Hyphomicrobiales; family Rhizobiaceae; genus Agrobacterium; species Agrobacterium sp. LAD9. Next base: position 67,540 of record NZ_PHGS01000022.1, read on the forward strand.
CCATGCCTCGATCATAGAGATCACGCCGGCACAGATGCGGCGGCCCGGTCTTGTCGCGGCATGCCGCAAGGCCGGTCTCGAAATCATGGTCTATTACGGCGGTGATGACATCGACCTTCATAAAGAGATCGCATTGGCCGGGGTAGACTACGTCAACATCGACCGCCCGGACCTGTTCGATACGGTGCGCCGTACCGCGCGGCTCCCTGAATTCGCATAACCTTCCTTCCCCTTGGAGATCATGACATGAGCAATCTTATAGGTACCGGCTTCAACGCCGGCTCGGACGATGGCGAACTGGCCACCCTTGAAAGCGATCTTCGCGCGCTTGCCGAAATTGGCTGCGACACCGTGGAAATCGCCGCAACAAGCCTCGATATGATCGCTGGCGGCCGGATCATCGAGGAGCGCGCCGACCGTTTCGTGTCGCTCGCAAAGCAGTTCGACTTCCGCTACACCGTGCACGGTCTCGTCTCTTCGAATTTCATGGACCCGGTGACATGCCTTTACCAGATCGATGCGGCCAAGGCGCTTGCCGTTCTCTGTGACCGTATCGGCGCAGGCATCCTCGTCCAGCACAGCGGCGCCCTGCGTGCCGACCAGATCGCCGAACGGGCCGATGCCGACAGCCGCGAGCGGGAAGCTCTTTTCGAACTGGCGGAGTTCTGCAGGCCCTATGGTGTGCGCATCGCCCTTGAGAATATCTTCTCCACCGAGCCCGGCCAATACCGCCAGACGCCGGCCGAAGTGGCTGCGACCGTGAAGGCTGTCGGTCACGACAATGTCGTGGCGCTGATCGACTTCAGCCATGCCTATCTCGAATCCACCTATCGTGGCCTCGATTTCCGCGATGAGCTTCGCGCGATGGCGCCGGTTGCCGGCCATCTGCATGTGCACGATTCCTTCGGCCGCCCGCAGGGCTTTTATCAGCCTTATTTTGCCCAGGAAAACACGGCGCTTGGCATCGGCGATCTGCACATGCCGCTCGGCTGGGGCGATATCGACTGGCAGGGCATCTTCTCCGAACTTTCGTTCCTGCCCGATACCGTGCTGATGATGGAAATCGGCCGCCGTTACCGCGCCGAGCAGCCGGCAAGCCTCGAAACGGCGCGGCATCTGATGTCGCTTAATGCCGCCCGCACCCAACTCGCAGCCGAGTGATGGCCTGAACAAGGTGTAATTCGACAGGCTGATGTTTGAAACACCGGCAGTCCCGATGCGACTGCCGGTGTTTTTGGTTTACGCTGCCCAGTCGGAGAGCGAATAGGCCCTGATATAATCGATCATCATCTGCGAGCCGTCGCTGAAATCAGCATCCGATGGTGTTCCCGCGGTTCCGCCGACGGCAAGGTTGACGACCATATACATCGGGTCATGCATATCGTCAGGCGTCTCCGTCTGCGCCACGGCGACATCGTCGAAATACCAGGTTATGTGTTCGGCATCCCACAACACGCCGTAAGTGTGAAACCCTTCGGTGCTGGGCACGCTGACATTGTTGATGACCGATGTCTGTTCACCGGTGGCGTTGGAATGGGCGGACATGATGAGCGTATTGGGATTCTGGCCGCGCATTTCGATGACATCGAGTTCCGGCGGCCAGGAGCCGTCTTCGGGCAGGAGCCAGAAGGCAGGCCAGGCGCCCCGGTCGGTCGGCATATCGGCGCGAATTTCGAAATATCCATAGGTCTGGCTGAAGGAGGAATAGGTGTTCAGCATGCCGGAGGTATAATCGTAACCCTCGACTTCATCGGCAATCGATTGCGCGGTTTTCTCGGCGGTTATCGTCAGGACGCCGTTTGCAACGCTGAACGGATTGACCTCCGACGTGCCGGCATAAGAGGGGTTGATGTACCATTGCGCCTCGCCATTCGTCGTCAGCGAGCTCCCCTTTTCGGGTGCCCACCAATATTTGGCGTCCCAGGTGCCCTGATTGCCGCTGTGCAGGGACAGCGTGTCGAATTCATCGGCAAAGGTCTGGGTGAGAGAGGATCGATCGAGGCTGAGCTCGAACTGGTCGGCCTGAAGATCGTCTATGGTTTTTCCTGCAAGAACGATAGCCTCGCCATTTGAAAAATTGAGCCATAGGTCACTGCCCTGCTGCGTGGCGTTGCCGGCCAGCTGATCGAAGGATGTGATACCGTAACCATTCAGCCGGATCGTGTCATTGGCGCTGAAATCCATGATGAGATCTGTACCGTTGCCGCTCGTAAAAACGAAAGTGTCGGCCCCGCCGCCACCGATCAGTACGTCGTTGCCGGCCCCGCCATCGATCGTCTGGCTGCCCGATCCGCCGGTGATGATATTGTCGAGTGAATTGCCGAAGGCATAACGACCGTCACCCGTTACCCTGAGATTCTCGAAATTGTCGGGCAGGGTGTAGCTCATCCAGGTATCGATGGTGTCGATGCCCTCCCCGGCATTTTCGACGGCACGATTGATACCGGAATAGAGATAATAGATATCGTCGCCGGTGCCGCCCGCCATCGTCACGTTGACGGAGCTGTCACCCCACATGGAATCATTGCCGGCGGTGCCGGCGAGCCGCGGGCCGGAGCCCGTGGCGGAGAAAAATCCGGTGGAACTGCCGCTGTAATAGAGTGTGTCTCCAAGCGCATTCACTACTGTCCGGGCCATGAACCGTCTCCTGTCCGTTAGCGTTGGTGTCCTCACTCCTCCTGCTGCACACCCTAACAGGGCAAAAAGCCTCCTGTTAGGCCGAAATATAAGGGGTATGTTCCCCTGCGGTTGCATTCAGCTGTTGAGCGGGCGCGTTGTCATCGGCCGGTTCCGCCTGTTATATGTCGGGTTTTGAACCATCGGCGCGCTCTTGCTGTACCCCTGCGGGTGATGGCAAGATCGGGGCGGATTGCAGATGTCCGCGCGGCATCTGAGGAATGGAGTATCAGGATTGAGCGTAGCCTTTACCAAGGAAGACAGCGCGGAAACCGCAGCCGAAACCGTTCTGCCGGATCGGATAATCTCGCCTCATCCCAATCTGGTAACGCAGTCCGGGCTGAAGGCGCTGGAAGAGCAGTTGCGGCTGGCGCGCGACGCCTGTGAGGCGGCCAATGCCATTGAAGACATCAATGAAAGACGGCGCATTTCCGCCAACCCGCTACGGGATCTGCGATATTTCTCCGAGCGGGTTCGCACCGCGCAACTGATGCCTGATCCGCCAGCGGACGGCGTCGTCGCCTTCGGCAGTCTGGTGACCTTCAGCCGCGATGACGGACGAACGCAACGGTTTCGAATCGTCGGCGAAGATGAGGCCGACCCGGCTGCCGGAACGATGTCCTATGTCTCCCCGGTTGCAAGGGTGCTGACGGGAAAAATGGCTGGTGATCTGGTAAACTTGGGCGGCAGGGAGATCGAAATCATCGAAGTTGCCTGACACCCGGGCCGGACTGGGTAAAATGGGCCCTCAAAAATAAGGGCCTTCTTGTTGCTATCTGCCGTCAGACAATAAGGGGCTGAGGCCCGGATTACCGATAACGATTCCTTCTTCTCGGTGGCGAGCGTCATCTGCTGTTCCCAGCATCCGCATCACTGTGGTCTTCAGGAAGAGCCTGAAGTCCAGATCTATGGCGGCGTAGGCGAGGGCAAGCCCCACATGGGCCATGAAGACGGGATTGAAATTCAGCTCTTCGAACTGATAGCCGATAATGATCCCGATCGCCGAATAGACGAAAAAGCCGATCTTGCGTTTTCGGAAAATTGCATAAAACAGCGCAAAGGCGCTCATCATGCAAAATCCCAGGCCGGAAGCGTAGGCGGTGGCCATAAAGCCGTTATGGGGCGTACCGATCTTTGCGATACGCGCAAGCTCTTCATATCGAGCGGTAAATCCGATGCCCAACGGATGCAGGAACATGACCTGAAAACCGCCGGTGATCGTCTCCCACCGCTCATGCAAGTTGTTGCTGCTATTGCTGTCCTCGAGAAAACGTTTCGAAAATACCTCCCCCGCGAAGTCGAAAGCGCCGAGCGGCAGAACGGCGGCGATGACAAGGGCGCATAAAGCAAAGCCGAAATACGTGCTGAGCAGCATTTTGACCGAAAAATTCCGGACGTAAAAATAAAGTCCGATGGCGAGCACGGCAAACACACCCGAGCGGTTGAGCGTGAGCGTAAAGCTTGCCAGGTATATGAGCAGAAACACCGCAAACAGCGCGGGCCGTCTTTGGCGTTCGGCGAGATAGGCAGCGGCTGCTCCGGCCAGTGCGAAGGCTGGTCCAGCGGTGTTTCCCACAGGCCAGATGCCGCCTGCCTTTTCGACGCGCAAAAGCAGCGGCGTTATTTCACCTTTTGCCGCGAGTTCCAGGACGCCCGCTTCATCGAACATGAAGGACAATCCGATGGAGGCAAGCTGGTCATGAATGACGATGTCAAGGAAAAGCAGGATCGTCACGGCTATGAAGCCCGCGAACATGCCCCAGCAGAACAGCTCGAGAAGGTTCTCCTTGAACAGCATGTAGGCAAAGAAGAGAAAATAGACCGCATAAAAATAGGTCATCGCCGTCGTATAAAATTCGCCATCGCCACGCGCGTCGGCAAACAGCGCCGTGAGTGCAAACAGGACCGTCAGCGGCAGGAGGTAAAACAGGACGATCGACGGTGTCAGGCAGCGAATGTAAAGCAGCGCAATGACGGGCAGCGTCATCAGCACCAGCATCTCGGTAATGTTGAGGAAACGCAGGCCGATATTGCTGGTCACCACGTTGCACTGAATGAAGAAACCGATGGAAAAAACGAATATCGCGAGAAAGATGCCGGGAATATTTATTGTTTTTGAGGGATAAAGCGGCATTGCCAAAACGAAACCCGGTAGGGCGGGCAGGCGCGATGCCGCATGATTTTTTCGTTTTTTCATTCGCGGCCTTTATCTTTTGTAGGCGGATTTCGACGGTCCCTTAGAGAGGGGCGTTACCGCGCGGCAATAAATATAATATGGCGACCATTAGTGGGCTCGATGACGTCGCCACGCAAGATAATTTTATCCGTTTCTCCATTAGACAAGATTGCCTTTCGGCAAATCCCCTTCGACCGCGATGATGCGCTGAATGTGAACTGGCTCATTTGAGGTGGGCGCGCTGGTGCCGAATGCGGGAAGGATGCGCAGATAAAAATTATACCCGGTCGGGCTCATGTCTGGATCTATGGCGATCCCGTTGGCGATTGCCCACATCCAGCCGCTGTTACCGGAGATGTTGGCGCCTCCAAATTGCAGGGCGGAGCAAATGATCGTCCTGACTGCGCCGCCGCTTTTAGCAACCAGCATGATGTAGGGGAGACGTTGCTTCTCGTTGTTTTTGTAAAGCACGGCTAATGAAATCGTCCTGCCGATCATCGCTGCGGCCTCCGCATTGCGGAAGTAACGCGTGAGCCCGGCGGTCTGACTGCCATTCGCATAGAGCGCGAGGCTGCTTGCGAAGGACGGGGAGAAGATGATTTCGGTGGTTTTGGTGGCCGAGCCTGGCGAAGTCAGCCCCCAGCCTGTGGGAGCGGAGCCCGACCAGTCGGTAAAGTCACCATTCCCTATGAGATTGGCGGCAGGCAGCTTCGGCCAGCAAGGTGTCTGAAAACGGCTGTCGGATGCCGAAGTGAGGTAGGAATCGAACAGGGTTCGGGCAATGAGCCGCGATCCAGCATCGTTCGGGTGGATATTGTCCCGATAAAGGGCGGCGTCCTTGGCCTTCGCCAGAAATGCCGCATGCGTATCCACCAGCGTAAGGTTCGGATGTGCTCGGGCCAAATCGAGGATTGCCTGATAGACCTTGTCGTAACCCGTCCCATCACGCCACGGGTTCTGCGTGGTGATGAGCTGTGGCGTGCCCGGCCATTGCCATTCGGTCATGCCGAGCGGGCCGAGCAGGGTGGATCGCCCGGAGCTCAAAATGCCGCCAGGCACCTCGAAGGTTTGCATATTATGGCCCTGATGCAGGATGCAAAGATCCGGACGGGGGACATTCAGCGCCGCTGCACGCTGTTCCGCGAACATGTAACCCGCCATGCCGCCGGGTAGCGTTGCGAGATAGACCGCCAGCGTCGCCCCCTTACCGGCGCGCAGCGTGACCGGTTCCGCATAGGCTTTTGGCCCGGTGGCGGCATTCGTTTCCCATTCCGCCCAGCGATGTAACACCACCGTCGTATCGTGCAGTTCGCCGAGCATCATCGCAAATTGATGAAATGGTCCGGCTTCGGCATGGGCGGTGCTGTCGCCGTTCACGAACAGCGTGGCATTCTGACCCGCTGTCAGCCGGGCGCGCAGGACAGAGAATGCCGTCAAGGAAAGACCGATGGCGCCCATGGTCCGGGGGCGGCTGCCGAGCGTTACGCCGATCATGCCGCCACCTCTTCCGTTCGTGCCATATATATGCATATGTTGTATCCGAGCGCTGCCATCGTTCGTTCTCCTGGTCTGGCCTCAGGATAATTCCGCCATGAGGCACGGGGAAAAAATGCCGGGAGCGGAATGGCGATCAGCGCATAAAAACAAACGTCATGAATTTTTCTTGCATTTCGTCTGAAGTATAAAAATAGAATATTTGTATTTTACTTTTGCTATTTTTAAATTTTATTACTAATAAAGGTTATGATGCTGGTATTTTTATCTGGCAACGTGCATTTCTCTGTAATCTCCGACGAAGATATCCCTGTCGCTATCGCGCAGGATGGTTCTTTTCGCAGGTGTGCTGTTCATGCCCGCAATCAAAACCAGACGCATCGTGGGTTCTCTCCTACGGCAGGGGAGATGCCATGACATCCGCTCTTTTTGTCAGCCATACCGGAGAGAAGGGCGGCGCCGAACTTTTTCTGGCTGATCTCGTCAAGGGTGGACCGCATTCCTGGCGCGCTTGTTTTCTCAGTGGTGGTGCGGCCGCAGATGATCTGGCTGACGCCGGGCGGCCTCCGGTCATGTTGTCCGCCGGAGAAAAAATGCTGTCAATCCGCCGCAATGCGTCGTTCGGCGCCCTGTTACGCGGAGCGGCTGATGTGATGGCGGTCGCCTGGCAATTGAGCCGGGAGGCGCGGCATTATGATGTGATCTGCGCCAACTCGCAAAAGGCGCTTTTTGTCTGCGCGCTGGCCGCGAAGCTCAGCCGTCGCCCGCTCGTCTGGATTTTGCACGATATCGTCACCGATCCCGCTTTCAGCGCCACCAACCGTCGGGCTTCGCTGGCATTTGCGCGCCTTTTCGCCAAGCTGGTGGCTGTCAATTCCGAAGAAACGGGCCGGGCTTTCATCGAGGCCGGCGGTGAGGCGAATAAGGTTCGCATCGTTTACAACGGCTTCGATCCCGCCAGGGCAAAGGTCTACGAGCCGGGCAAGGCCGCGCGGCTGCGAGCGGAACTGGGCCTCGGTCCGCAACCGCTTGTCGGCCTTTTTGGCCGGCTGAGCGAATGGAAGGGACAGCATGTATTTCTGGAGGCGATTGCGGCGATGGAGGGAGTGCAGGCGGTGATCGTCGGGGGAGCGCTTTTCGGGCAGGAGGCCTATGAGGCGCGCATCCGCGAACAGGCGTCCAGTCTAGATCTCGACGGCCGTGTCCGCTTCCTCGGTTTCCGCTCGGATGTGCCGGAACTGATGGCGGCGATGGATGCGGTTGCTCACACCTCAATTGTTGCCGAGCCCTTCGGCCGGGTGGTTGTCGAGGCCATGATGTGCGGGCGTCCGGTTGTCGCCACGCGCGGCGGCGGGGTTACCGAAATCATCCGTGACGGCGAAACGGGCCTTCTCGTGCCGCCGGGAGAGCCATCTGCGCTGGCCGCAGCGCTCGGCCGCGTTCTGTCCGATCCGGCTCTGGCGGAAAGGCTGGCGCAAAAGGGGCGGGAGGATGTGAGCCAGCGTTTCTCGCTGGAGGAAACCTGCCGGTCCGTTTCCGCGCTGCTGGCGGAGGCGGCGTGAGGTTTCGCGCGGCGATCGATGAGGACAGGCAATGCCGGTAGGCAGAAGGGCCAGGATGCGCATTCTCGTAAACATGCCGAGCCAATATGGCGGCAAGGCCTCCGGTGTCGCCCGCGTAACCTTCAGCCTGCTGGAGCGGCTGCTGGAGCAGACGGCCGACGATTATATTCTGCGCTCTCCGTGGACGCGGGCGCAACTGCCAGAAAGCCTGCGCGACAGCCGATTGCAGCTTATCGAGACTCCGCGGCCGCGCATCATGGTTTTTGACGTGGTGCGTCAGGCCGCCATGCTGCCCGCGCTTTGCCGCCGGCATGGCATTGATGTGCTGTTTAACGCCGATCCTTTCGGAAGTCCCCTCGGCGGCAAACGGCGTCTCACCCTTGTTCACGATCTTTATTTCAAAACCATTCCCGAACAGATCGGCTGGCGGGCGACCCTGACGACCGATTTCATCTTCAAGCTGATGATGGCCGGCTCGGATCAGGTTATCTGCGTATCCGACGCGACGCGGAAGGATCTGGCGCGTTTTTATCCTGCCGCTGCCAATAAGAGCCTTACCATTCATTCCGACAGTACGCTGAATGTCGATCCCGAGACTCTTGGTTTGGTACCGCCTGTTGCCGGGCGCTACATATTGGTGGTCGGAAACGCGACTTCCAACAAGAATTTTTCCCTCCTTGGCAAAGCCTTTGCCATACTCGGTAAAAAATGGCCGGATCTGCGTGTCGTGCATGTCGGCCGCGACGAGGCGGAGGAAATCGCCGGCGCGCTGGCTGATCCGGAATTGAAAACCCGGCTGATCCGGCTTTCCGGCATAGATGATCGGCAGCTGGCCGAACTTTACCGGCATGCCGCCTGCCTTTGTGTACCCTCTACCTATGAAGGGTTCTGCCTACCGGTGCTGGAGGCGCAGCAGCTGGGATGCCCGGTCGTCTGCTCCAACCGGTCCGCAACGCCGGAGATTGCCGGCAATGGCGCCCTGACTTTCGATCCGGCGGACACTCAAAGTCTTGTTGACGTGCTTGAGCGGCTTCTGGGGAATCCGGAACTCGCAGACAATCTTCGCCAGGCAGGTTATGAAAACCGTAAATTATATTCGTGGCAGAAAGCGGCGAAGAGCTACGCGCAGCTTTTTCAAGCGCAGCGTTGAGACCAGGGGATGCCCAAGCGCCTTGTCTCGACAGTGACGGTTCATGCGTCGTCGGTTCTACGCACATCCGAATAGAGCTTTTCATAGGCTGCGACGACCCCTTCGGGTGCGACACCTTGCCGAATTCGCTCCCGGGTTTCAGGGGTTTCCTCGAGCATGGCGGGATTGCGCATGGCCTCTGCCATGCGCGCGGCCAGTTCGGCGGCATTGCCCGGCGCGAACAGGCGTTCCGGCCTGTCCGCGCCGGTCTGTTCGGCAACGCCCGCAAGATTTGCGCCGATGACGGGTACGCCGCGCAGAATGGCTTCGGCGACGGTACGTCCGAAGGCCTCCGGCCACAAAGGCGGGACGATGAGGCAGTCTATGCCGGCGAAGAAATGATCGGCCTCCACATAACCCGGAAACGTGACCGGAAGGCCGGCTGTCTTTTGCCGGTAGAACTCGATACCGTCAGGCGCGCGGCCCGCCATGACCAGTCGCCAGCCTTGTGAAGGCAAGAGCCGCAGGGCCTCGATCAGCAGGTCCGCTCCTTTTGCCGCTTCGATACGACCCAGATAGCCGAAGACGAGCGGCTCTCCCGGCGCGCGGGGGAGGCGCGGTTGTGGCGAAGCCGGTGGTGAAATCGCATTCCAGATCACCGTGCGGCGGTTTTCGGGCACGTGGGTAAAAAAGCCGGCCCGCACATGACGCTCGACGATATCGTGACCAACGCCGGCAACCGCATCAACCGCGCATTGGCAACGCCGGTGGATGTAAGAAAAGGCGCGGCATTTTTTGCTGCTGCCATCGCAGATATGTCCGTCATGAAACAGCGAGCCGTTGGTGCACATGCTTGTGAAATCATGCAGCGAATGAACGAGCGGAATGCCGCGTTTGCGGATCATCGGCCAGATCAGCGGCGTCAGCTCCGAGAGCGAGTGGGTATTGACCACATCCGGCCGGAAATCATCGATGACACGCGCAAGCCGGCGAACGAGGCGCGGATCCAGTTGCACGGCGATCTTGTAGTATTTTCGCTTCCATTCCGGTTGTTGCCCCCAGTCGCCGATAAAGAACGGCGTGGTGTGCCCGAGGCGGTGAATGGCGAAACCGTCTCGCTGTTCCGCTGCCTGCTCTTTACGGGAGATGGCGGCCACCGCGACCGTGTGTCCTTTATCCGCAAGTCCACGCGCGAGGTCTTCCACGAATATTTCCGCACCTCCCACCCGATCCGGAGCAAATAGCGAGGTTATCTGCAATATCCGCATGCTCAAATTCCTGCGCCCATGGCGTTAAGATCACGACAATTATGTTGCATCCGCGAACCAATGCCAAACTCCTGTCATGGCAGACGAAGCGGAGTTTGTGCCGTCCGGCTTGAATGGATCGGTGCCGGCATTGCAGCTTCGGCCGGAGATTGTCTCTGCCTTTTGCGTCCTTCCCGTTCCATTCCGGGCGGGTTCAGGCAAAGCGTGACGACCGGGGCGAGGAAAACGGCATAGGCCATGGCGAAGCCGGGAATCTGCAGCGAAAAATCAAGCGTCGAATGCAGCAGCACAAGCAGCAGCGCCGCAAGGCCGAGATGAGAGGCGTAACGATAATTTCTGCGTTTCCGTGCCCCGCGAATAAAGATCACCAGCTGGATGAGCACAAAAAAAGCGAGGTAAAACGGGAAGACCACGCCGAGTGTCAGCAACCCCTCGGCATAGACATTGTGGGCATGGGTGACGACGGCGTCCACCCCGCATCGCGCGGCATGATAGGGCGCATAGATTTCCGTAAAGCTTGCCAGACCCGATCCCAGCGGCCAATTGTCGGCGATGGCGCGGGCGATGCCCGGCATGTAGCAGAAGCGCATGTCGTCTTCCAACCGTGTTTCCATGCGAAGCGCCACCCGGTTGGCGAAAAGCGCAAACAGGGCGATGGCGATCGCGATCAGGAGCGCGGCGCGACGTCTCGTCCCACGCTGCCTGCGCCGGCCGGAGACCCCGTTGCGGCCGGTTCTGGCGGGAGAATTGAACACAATCAGAAGGATCAGGAAAATCAACGCTGCGAGGCTTGATCCGATCCCGGCGCGCGACCCCGTCAGCATCAATGCGATGAAGCAAAAGCCCGAGAGTACCCCGAGAAAAGCGGCTCTGCGGATGAGCTTTTTCTGCTCAGTCGGCACGGTCAGGCGGTTTGCCACGAGCGCCTTTACTCTCGCCCAATCCGGAGCGAGGAGACTTTTGTGTAATAATACGGCGAGCGTGAGAAGAATGAGACCGAAGAAGGTTGCGGCGGTATTGCGGTTGACAAAGACGCCGGTGAGGCTGCCGAGATAAAAGCGTTTCTGGATGAAGCCGAGAGCTTCGGGAAAAAGCACGAATTGCACGATCGAAAACAGCGCGAGCCAGCCCCCGGCGATTGCAAACCATCGCAGCGTCTTGGCCGCACGCTCGTCGGTATCGAAAATCACAAGGCCGGTCATGAAGACGCCGAAAGGCAGGGCGGCGCTCATGAGGCCGAGTCGGTCATCCGCAGGCGTCAGTGAGATCGTTGCGGCTGGCGCATTCTGCATGAACATGGCAGCGGTGGACCAGGCCGGGTTGGCGCGCGCGATGCCGGGCAAGGGGGATGCCTGCAGCAGCATCTGCACGATAAGCGCTCCCAACAAAAGGCAGGCCGCCGCAAGTACCTTGCCTGCACCGGCCTTGGGAGGTCCGAACAGGAGGATCGATGGCACCAGCAGGAGATAGATGGCGGCCGTGACAACGATGCGGCTTTCGATTTCCGTTGCGCCCCGATTGAGAAGCGCCAGCAGAAAGATTGCCCAGAACGCGACTGCTGCGACCGGCCGGACACGGTCCCGAACTGCCGCTGATGGGAGCTGCGAGGAGGAGAGCGGTTCTGATCGGGCTTCGGTAAGCGACATGTCTTTGGGCTTTGTCGGAATTGTTTGTGGTGGTTATGCCCGAACGACGGACAGGGTTTTGTTCTCTTGCTGTTTCAGATCATGGCAGCGTCAGGCGTGTCGCGCCTTCCGATGGCGGCTTTGGGCAGACTTCCGCCAGGGTCCATCGCAGGATTTCTCCTTGCCTGCCGCAGACGATGGCCGTGTCCGCCTCGCGGGCCGCTTCGGCCTCGGGCAAGGTGTTTTTCGGAAATTGTTGCCACATCACGAAACGCCCACGGATCAGATTGGCATCGGCGGGCCCGTAGAGCTGGGAGAAATTCATCAGCACGGCGACTTCCATGGGCGAGGCGTTGCGCAGCGAACGAACCATGGCAAGACGCAGCCAGACATCGCCATTTGCGGGAAAACAGGAGAGCGAATGGCGAATAAAGGTCTCGGCAAAACCGAGGCGCGCCGCGCCGGAATCGGATGCCGGATCGGCGCCATTTGCATCGAGATCGGCCAGAACGAGCCTTAGCCCGGCTTTGACGATATCCGAACGGCAGATTTTTTCGGTGATGACGGGGTGAAGTTCAGCGACGGTTTTTGCAAGCAGTTCAGGTGCAAGACCGTTATTTTCATCGGCGATTCTCGCCAATGCGACGATATCGGAAAAACGCCGGCTTTGGGAAAATGCCTGCGCCGCGACGGACAGGACAAAGACGGAAATGACCAGGACCGGTACGACCGCGAGGATTTTCCGCAGGCGCATCACGCCGCCACGCCTAGTCATGGTAATATCGCGTATAGCGTGAATGATAATATTCGCTTGAACCATAGGCGCGATAAAGCTTCAGCTTTTCGGTGTCCACCTTGTTGAGGATGACGCCGAGGCACTTCTTGCGGATATGGACCTCATTTTCCACCGTGTTCCGCACCGCCCTGCGAGCGGTCTTGCCCCATTCCGTGACGAAGATGAAACCATCGATCCGTCCCGCCATGGCGCGCGCATCGACCACCGGCCCGAGCGGCGGCAGGTCGACGATGATGTAGTCGAAAGCGTTGCTCGCTTCAGCCAGCAGCTTGTGCATTTGCGCCGAGGTCAGCAATTCGGAGGAATGAGGGACACGCTGCTTGACCACTGTGGGCAGGAAAGCGAGCCTCGTCTTTTCGTCACGAAGCAGCACATCCTGCACGCTGCGGCCTTCCAGCAATACTTCGAGCAGACCCTCGCTGGCGTGACGCGCCATGGCGCGCGTGGCGCCGGGATTGCGGATATCGGCATCCAGCAGCAGGACCCGAGCGCCCTGCCCGGCGAGCAGCTGCGCCAGATTGATGGAGATCGTGGATTTGCCTTCGCTCGGCAAGGCCGAGACAACACCGACAATCCGCGCCCCGCTTTTGGCGGAAATGCCGAGATCGATGGCAAGTCTGGTGCTGCGCAGGGTTTCGGCGAAGGAGGAGAGCGGGTGGTCAACTGCGTAACGCGCAACGCTGGTGGGAAGCGTCAGCCCGGGATGGCCGCTTTCCGGAGCCTCTGTCACCGGCTTGTTCGGGATCAGCGGGGTATTGCCGAGGAATTCCAGCCCGAGAACATCGCGAACCTGTTCGCCGGTACGGAAAAACCGATCGCGGAATTCGCGGAACATGGCAATGCCGCCGCCGGCTGCCGCACCCATGATCATGAACAGCGCCAGGATGATGGGCTTGTTCGGTTTGCTCGGAATCCTGGGCGGCATCGCCTTGGAAATCACGCGCGCTTCCGTCACGGGGAAGGACTGCTGCTGCATCGCTTCCTGATAACGCTGCAGGAACGTCTGGTACATGTTCTTGTAGGTTTCGGCTTCGCGCTGCAATTCGCGCAGCTGAACCTGTGTTTCGCTGGCCGAGTTGCTGATGTCGGTTGCTTTGGCGACACTCTCGGCAAGCGATTTTTCCTTCGCTTCCGAAACCTCCAGATCACTTTTGTAACTCTGCGCGATGCGGCTGATTTCCTGGAACATTAACCGCCGGTATTCCTGCATTTCATTGCGCAGACGCACGGCCTGAATATGGTTGCTGCCGAGGCGTCTCGTGATTTCCGCCTCGATCTTCGAGGACTCAAGGTATTTCTTGCGCAAATCGTTTGCGACGGAGCTGTCGAGAATATCGGTGACGACCCCGTCGACATCGTCGGTGGCGAGAATGTGCTCGATGCGCTGCACGCGCGCCCGCGCCTTTGCCGTCTCCGACTGCGCCAGAATAAGGGCGCTATTGGATTCGGCCAGCTGCTGATCGGAAAGCAGGCTGTTATTGCCGGTCGAGATCAGATTATGTTCGGCCCGGAATTTCTGCACGGCAAGATCGGTATCAAGCGCGCGCTGGCGCAGTTCCGCAATACGGTCGGACAGCCAGTCGCTGGCCCGCCGCGTCGCCTCGTATTTGGAGTTCAGCTTGTCCAGCAAGTAGGCCGAGGCCACGGCATTGACGATCTGCGCGGCGAGAACCGGCGATGTCGAATTATAGGTGAGTTCTAGCGCGTAGGTTCGGCCGATGCGCTTGACGCTGAGGCCGTTAAGCAGCTGGTCCGACAGCGATCTCTTCAGGGTTCCATCGTCAACAACAGACTCTTTTTTTGCCGGCGAGAACCATTGCGAAACGTTGACGAGCGAACGGATAGTGCCAAATATCGAGCTCAGAAGCGACGCACGCGTTGCCCTGAATTCCTGATTTTCCGTGAGTTTGAGACTATCGACAACGGCAAGCCCGATGGTTTCCGATTGCAGGACCTCGACCTGGCTCAGAATGGAGGCCTCATCCTCTATGACGCCGCCGATCGTCGAAAGCTGTTCGACAATCTGGCTATTGTTGCGGTCGATCAGCAGGGTCGCCGTAGCCGAATAGATCGGCACGGCCGTCGCGGCAAAGGCGAGGCCGATTGCCCCGGCAACCGCAATCGCGGCAAGGACGATGCGCCATTGCCGGCGGATTATCGCAAGAGCGGCATCGACGTCGATAAACTCGGCCGTCAGCCCGCTTTTATCGTAATCGGCCATCGTCAGGGGATCGTGCCTTTGCAACAACTGTCAGCCTCGCTCTTTTCGGCAGGCGCAAGGCCCGCCAAGTCACGGTTGCATCACAGAACTGGCGGCAGCCTTCCCGGTGGGAAAGGCGACAAAGCCAAATTTAAACGGGGCTCGTGCTCGTCGGCGTGCTGGTGCTGCCGGTTGACAGCGATCTGCCACGGCCAGCCGGCGGGCTCCCGCCACCTGCCTGTGCGGTGCCGCCTGCGGCACCTGCGGTTCCCGAGCCGCCGATGCTGTTGGCGCTGGCCGGCGAGGATCCCGCGCCGCCGATCGGCGATGCAGCCGCCGCGGCAGCCGCAGGAGCGGCCGGGCCGGCAGCCGTTCCCTCGATATTCTCGCTAAAGGCAATGAGAAGATCGGCGGGCACGTTGGCGCCTTTTGTCTGCAACTGGATGGCGGCCGCAAGTATCGTATTGCCATTGCGCATTGCGGTGGCGTGGGCAAGTGCCAGGCCTTCGCCGACAACTTCGGAAAAGTCCTTGTTGCCGACCTTCTGGGCCAGTGCGACGATGGTTGGCAATTGGCCGGAATCACTCAGGATCAGGGCGGAAAGCTGTTCGGAAAACTGTGCCGCGCTGGTGGAAACCGCGATGATCGGAAAGCCGCTCGTCACTTTTCCGGTCACGTCGGCCGTTGCCGCATCCGTGCTGGAAGCAATGGTGACCAGATCCTTGATCATTCCCTGCGTCGGAGACTGCTTGAACAGTTCAGCCGCGGTAATGGAAACCGTGTCCGGATTGGTGGTGTTGACGCGGGCAAGAAATGCAGCGGTGGTTTCATCGGCGGCTTTGACGGGCGCGCCCGTTGCGGCGCTTTCGACCGAAGGGGTCTGCTGCGGGGCGGCCGGCGGCACGGAATCCACGTTTTGTGCGTTGGCGACAGTGGAAAAGAGACCCATGCTGGCAACAAACATCGCACCAACGAGCATCGAGCCGTTACGAATGCGGGGCATCCAACTCTCCAAATCTTTTAAAATACGACTTTAAATACATCCAACGTTGGGAATGGTTACCCAACATCTAAAATTTCTTTTTAAATCGCACAGCCCAAGCAAAGGATCAAGCGCTAAAATAAACCCGCAGCGGAAACCCTCAGCTATTGTTAACGGCCGCCGCCCTTGCCTTCTCTGGTTTATTCAGGACACGGCGACTTTCCGTGGCGATGTTATCAGCCGGTCACGCAGCCAGATATTGGCCGGTGTTTCGACAAGGACGTGGAAGGCGTGGGCTATGGCGACGGTGCTGACGACGATGACGAGATAAACGACGTTGCTCCACTCCGGCGGGTAAGTGACGCCGCCGAGCGCGATCTTGAAGCCCCGGAAAATAAAAGGGTGCAACAGATAAAGCGCGTAGGATGAATCGCCGAGTTTTGCCAGCGGCTGCGCGAAACGGGGCAGGGAGATGTTTCTGGTCAGGGTCGCCGCTGCCATCAGCAGAATTGCGCCACCGCCGAAAACGAGCAGCCGCGAAAACGAGTAACAACCCGGATCGCACTGGAACCCAATCCTGCTCAGATCGGTCAGCATCCAGATCGCCAGGCCGCACAGCGCCGTTGCGAGCCCGAGCAGGGGCGGCAGGCGGACGCCTCGCAGGAAGAGGACCGCAATGAACATGCCTGCGACGAATTCGAGAATGATCGGCTGAAACCAGAAGCTGAACGGCAGGCCGAGATCGAAGGCGGAGCCGACCATGACGGCGGTAAACAGCACGGCGGCTGTCGTGAATACCGCGCGCTCCAGCGGCAGGAAGATGAACACCGCAAAAACGATGTAAAAGAACATTTCGTAATTCAGCGTCCAGCCGAGATCGATCAGCGGAAACGGATAGGCGTCGCCGTAACCCATGCTGTCATAGGGAATAAACAGATAGGAAGTGAGGATCGACTGTAACGGCGGAAAGGCCTTGGCGCTGATAAGGGTCACGCTGGCGGCCATGGCAAGCCGCAGGGTCAGCACAAACCAGTAAAGCGGGACGATGCGCAGGAACCGGCGCAGCAGAAAGGCGGAACGGCCGCCTGGCGCTGCAAAATAGGGCCGGGACGCATAAACAATGACAAAGCCGGAAATGACGAAAAACAGGTCGACACCGCCGCCCAACCTCAGCAGATGCAGCGGGAAAAGCGTGAATTGCCAGTTCACATCAGCGTGCAACGCAACGATCATGGTTGCCGCGACGGCGCGCATTACCTGAAGAACATCGAGACGCTGCGCCCCGGCAGCGGGCGCTTCTTTAAAATTTTTCATCATCGTCAATCTATAAAAATAAAGATATATTTAGTAATATATTGCGCCCGCCGTTGCGGCGCAGAAGTCCATTATTCAAGCAGGCTAGCATGCAACAGCACGACGCGATACACACAATTTTGCGATGCGGCATTTCCTCCGCACCGCTCAGAAAACTTCCAGAACGGTAAGCTGGTCGCTGACCGAAAGCCGGTATTGCCCGCTTTCCTGCGTTATTGTCTGCTGGCTCACGGAGCCGTCATCGCGGAAACGGTGTGCGACAACGTGACTGTGCTGGCCGGCCACCGAAAATGTCGCAACCCGTTCGGCGGGCGGGTTTTCGATCCGCGCAGGCCATTGCCAGCCGGAAATTCCAAGCCAGACCGGCACGAGCAAAGCACCGTCCGGCCTTGCGAGATGCAGGGACAATCTTTGGGGATCGGCCGTGAGGTAATCGATCTGCCGTTCCTCCTGCCCGGTTTGCCGTTCTGCCTTGCAGAGGGAAAGAAGGGCGCGAACGGCCTCGTAAGCGGGGGTGCGGCTCAGATCATGGCGCAGGAGACCGAAGGAGGATTCCGGGTTTGTCTCATCCGCAGCAAAGCTTGAAACCATTTCATAGATATAGGACCGGCGGATACCGCTGATGAAGCACCAGAGCAGCATACGCGGCATATAGCGTGCCTTGATGCCTTCGGTGACGGGGAAATGAAAGGTCTCGGTTTGCAGCGAGGTATGGTAGCCCATCTCCGTGGCGAGCACCGGCCGGCCCGCTGCTATATGCGCCGAAGCGGCAACGGATTTTGAGAGCGCCCCCGGACCGGTCGTTTCGGGGTGCTCCATGCCCGCGTAAGGGTGGATATTGCCGTAGTCGCAGACATCCTTCAGGTCCAATGCCAGCGCCCTGTTCTCAAGGACATAGCTTGGCGCCGCAACGCGCACCGCGCTCAGTCGCGGAATCGAGCGGACGGCGGCGTGCAGGGCGGCCTGATGCTCCGCCGAAATGCGCGGGGCGTTTTGCGGATCCTTCGTCAGGTTCGGTTCATTGCTGCCCTCGAAAATATCGATACCCGCGTCGGACCAGTCGTAGAAATCCGCAAGCCTGTCGAGCGGCGTGGAGACATAAGGGTTGAGATTGTCGTAACATATGATGGTGAGGCGAAGGCCCGCCGCCACGATCCGGCGCAGCCGCTGAAAGACGGGGCTGTTTCTGGCGGCGATGAGCCCGTCATCACGCAGATGCCGGACGCCCAGTGCTTCGATCTCGGGCATGATCCGGTCGAACTGTTCCGGATAGACGCCTGTGGTGCGGGTGAAGTGGCCACACACCCCTATGCTGTCCAGAAAGGCTTCGGTATTGGCGGAAGCAGCCGGCTGCGCCCGTGCGGGAATGGCCTGCAAACCGGAGGCGGCGACCAATGCAAGGGGTGCGGCTGAAAGCAGGTTGCGCCGCGTCAGGCCACCCATGGCGATCGGCTGTTTTCCATTCATCTGCGCCTCCTGGTACGTCCGGAGAGAGTATAAGCAAGCGCCATCACATGGATGTCGCCGTTTAAATGACGATCACGGCTGTCCGCATCTCGAGATCAGAATGTCCTGGAAGTTTTTGGCATTTACGGTCGCTCAAAAATCCATGTCTCTGAAATAAAACAGATATTATCAAATGTAGTATTGTCATCAGCCGCAACGGAGCCGATTGCTCCCGCTTGCCTGCACTTTAAAGTGGCTAAACCGTAACATGAGAGCGGTTCTTTTCGCAACACCGCATGGCTTTTACCGCGCCGCGAAAAAAATCACTTGAAATGCCGCCAATTCCCGTGCTTTTTGAAAAGTAGATTTTCGTAATTCATATTTTCAAACATTAGTTCCGCTCCGGCTCTTTGTATTTTGCAGATGTCTCACTGGTCTCCGGGAATTTACGGAGACGACTGAGCCCGGGATGGACGCCATAGATTTTCGATGAAGGAAAATAGAGCGTATCCGCATGAGAATTCTCCATCTTAGCAGCCTTTATCCGCCGCATATCGTTGGTGGATGCGAACGCTCGGTCGAACATCTCGCCGAGGAACTCGTCTCCATGGGACATACGGTCGGCGCCGCCTGCATAGAGCGGCAGGCCGAACCGAAAACGATGCGCAACGGCGTCTCCGTCTACCGCATGTTCCACAACAACGATTTCTGGCTTGAGGACTGGCCGCAATATTCGCCGCAGCAGCGGCGCATGCAGAAGCTCAAGCAGCAATGGAATTTCGATGTCGAAAAGCAGTTCGAGGCCGTTCTCGACGATTTCAAACCTGACGTTCTCAACACCCATTCGCTGCTGGATGTGACGACGCTGGTGTGGCGGGCGGCGCATAAGCGCGGCATTCCGATCGTTCACACGATCTGCGAATATGATCTCCTGTGCGGCAATGCCGCCATGTTCAAGGGCGGCAAGCCCTGCGAGCACCTCCATCTCGGCTGTCAGGTGGTGAATTTCACCAAGAAATTCACGCAGCGTTATATCGGCGCTGTCGCAAGCGTCGGCACCGAAATCCTCAAGACGCACGTCAATCACGGGCTATTCCACCACATTCCGGAAAGCCTGCGCCGCGTCATCTTTTATTCCTGCACGGTTCCCGAGGGCGATCCCGTCGCCCGCCGGCAGATTGACCGCAGCGGCAAGCCACTGACCTTCGGTTACATCGGCCGCATCAACACGGAAAAAGGCGTCGGCAACATGGTCGATGCCTTCAAGGAAATCGGTCACGGCAACTGGCGCTGTCTGGTCGCCGGTCATGCGATGGATGATTCCATCGAGCGTTTCACGGCCCAGGCCGGTGATCTGCCGATCGAGTTCGTCGGCTGGGCAAGGCCGAAGGAGTTTTTCGAAGAGATCGATGTGCTCATCGTTCCCTCCTTCTGGGCCGAGCCTTCACCGCGCACGATCTACGAGGCTTATGCCATGGGTGTGCCTGTCATCGGCGCAGCCTCCGGTGGAATTCCGGAGCTGATTGGCGAGACCAACCACGACTGGCTGTTCGAACCGGGCAACGCCAAGGATCTCGCTGCCCGTATTCGCCGCGTGCTGACGCTTTCGCGCGAAGAATTGCCGACGGAGGCCGATTTCGGAAACATCGTCGAGGAGTCCACCTCGCGCCGGGTCGGCGAAAACTATGTGAAACTTTATGAGGACGTCCTGACGAGCCACCGGCAAAGCCGAACCCTGCGTGCATCTTAGACCGGCAACGGACCCCGTCCGTTGCCGCGGTTTTCTTCGAAGGAGAGAGCATATGGTGGGAAGCAATAACGGCAGCCTCCGCCTTCCTGGCATGGGCGTCGACTGTTTTGCGGTCGCTGCGCCCGGTGCGTTGATGCGGCCGGTTTTGCAGGTGGTGGATTGATGTCCGAGGCAACGTCAATAGGCAATGCGGCCCTGAAAGGCGTGTTCTGGTCCATCGTCCAGAACTGGGGCGGCAAGCTTTTTACCTCCATTCTCTTCATTGTCCTCGCCCGTTTCCTCAGCCCTACCGATTACGGCATGGTCGCCACCGCCGGGCTGGTGCTGATGCTGATCCAGATGCTGTCGGAATTCGGATTCGCGGATGCGATCGTGCAGAAACGCAATCTGGAGCCCAGCGACGTCAATCTGCCGTTTTATGCCTCGGTTGCGGTGGCGACATTGCTGGCCATTGCCGTCTGCGTGTTCTCTCCGGAACTGGAGCGCTGGTTTGAGGTCGAAGGGCTGGCGCCGGTCATCGTGGCGATCTGCATATTGCTGCCGCTGAACACGGCATCGATGTTTCAGGAGGTGAATTATCGCCGCGCGCTGGCTTTCAAGCCGCTGGCGATCAGAACCTTCATATCGAACATCATCGGTGGCGGCGTGGCGATTGTTTTCGCAATCATCGGCCTCGGTGTCTGGAGCCTCGTCGTTCAGACCTATGTCGCCACCATCGTCACGCTGATCTGGCTCTGGAGAAAGCCGCACTGGCTGCCGGGCGCCACCCTCAACCCCGGCACTTTCGTTGAACTGCTTCGCTTCGGTTCGTCGGCGCTCGGCCTTCGTATTGTCGATTTCGCGGCCACGCGCCTGATCGATTTCATGATTCTCGGACATTACGGGGTCGCGCTCTTCGGCCTCTACACCGTCGGCAGCAGGCTCTATCAACTTCTGATGCAATTGCTTCAGGCGGCGCTTTATGACGTTTCACTGACGGTGCTTTCGCGCATATCGCACGAGCGGGAACGAATGGCGGCGCTCTACAAGCAGTCGATCACCATGTCGGCGATCTTCTCGACACCGGTCTTCGTGCTCGCCGCGGCATTGGCTCCGGAAATCTGCAACGTGCTATTTGGTGTGCGATGGCAGGGTGCCGACGGGGTGGCGCAACCGCTGCTTCTGCTTGGCGCGCTGCAATGTGTTCAGTTTCAAAACGCGCCTTTCCTTTCCGCGCGCGGCAAACCGAACAAGGTGCTGATTGCCGGAAGCATCAAGGCGGTTTCGACGATCCTGCTGATCCTGCTGGTTCCAACTGATAGCATCAGGGAGATCGTCATTGTTTATGCCGTCGGGCAGCTGACCTCCACGCCCTTCACATTTTTCTTCATCGCCCGCGAGCTTGGCATCGGGCTGTGGCGAATATTCCTCCTGCTTCTGCCGAGCTTCGCCTCCAGCGGTTTCTGCTTCCTGCTCGTTCAATGGATGCGTCCCGAGGTCAAGCTGCTGGGCGCCGGCGATTTCATATCCGGCATCCTGCTCGGCTCCATTTTCGGCGTGGCCTATCTTCTGCTTCTGGTGCTGACTGCGCGAAACGAGGCCCGGTCCGCCATCGCGCTCGTCATGGGCAAAATCATTTCCCGAAAGGAAAGCAAATGCGCAAGCTGATAAAAAAAATACTGCCAGCACCGCTGCGCCAGAGAGCGGTGAAATATATCGAGCGGCGAAGAAGGGATATCGCGTTTCGGCAACTCTTTGACGATCTGCAGGCGTTGAAGGCGGGCATGAAACCCGCCGCTGCCGGCGACCGGTTAAGCCGGCTTTTGATCGTGGCCGGCGATCCCATCACGCTTTTTGGCTCGTTGGGCGATGATGCGATGATCACCGCGACGCTGCAACACGCGCGTGCGAGTAATCCCGATGTCGAGATAGACATCCTTGTCGATGGGATGGATTACGCCGATTCCGCTTACCAGAGGGGCTTTGTTCCCGTCGATATCTTTGGCAAGCCCGATTTCATAAAAGCCCTGGCGCAGCAGTTTGCGACAAGACAATACGATAGTGTCGTCGTTGTCGGCGCCGATGTCATGGATGGATATTACCATCCCCTGGTCAGCGCAAAACTTCTTGCGAGTGCGGATCTCGCCGCCGCTGCCGGAATAAAGAACGTCATCCTCGGCTTCAGCTTCAATGAAACGCCGCATGCCCCCTTGGCAATGTTCTATCGTTCCCTTCATCCGGAATGCGCGCTCAAGGTGCGCGACGTTATCTCGCTTGAGCGCCTACAGACCTTTGCGAAGACAAATGCGGCGCTCGTTTCCGATTCCGCGTTCAGTCTCGTTCCTTCTGAGCCTGACGAGGGCACGCGTTCATGGATCGCGCGAAAGCGGGCCGAGGGATACCGGGTCATGGGTTTCAACCTGCATCCCATGCTGTTCAAAAACGCCGACCACGCGCAGACCGAGGCGGTCATCAGGCATGCGGCGGAAGCGTTGCAATTTGCCGTCGATGCCAGGCCGGTGTGCTGGCTGCTCATCCCGCATGACTATCGCGACAATGTGGGCGATCAGGCCTATCTCAAGGCTATCGCCGAGCGTGTGCCTGCGTCCAGAACCGACAGGGTCCGTTATCTCGACGGAAAATGGTCAGCGCCCGTCTTGAAAGGCGTCGCCGGCCAGCTTGACGGCCTCGTCAGCGGACGCATGCATCTCGCCATTGCCGCGCTCGGCAAAGGCGTTCCAGCGATATGCATCGCCTATCAGGGGAAGTTCGAAGGGCTCTATCAGCATTTTGGTCTGTCCGCTGCCGATCTGCTTTCTCCGTCTTCCTTCCTTACGCAGGATGGAATCAAAAGCGCACTGATCGAATTTATCGACCAATCTGACGAGATCCGTGAAAACGTCGGGAAAAGGCTGCCGGAAATTCTGGCGATGTCCAAGAGGAATTTTCAGTTGTTCGAGACTTTCCCGGCGCGTGCCTCCGTCCTTTCATGAAAGTCGCTTTCGTCTCGGCATTTCCGGTCGTTCCCGCCAATGAAGGCGCGCGAAGCAGGATTCTGCAGCTGACGCGCGCCGTGCGCGGCCTAGGGCACGAGGTGCATTTCATCCATGTGGATGGCACGATTGCCACCGATTTCGATCTGGCGGGGCATGAGGCTGAATTCGGACCGGATCACCTGCACCTTGTTTCCCAGCAGGGGGGTAGCCTTAGGAACCGGCTTCCCGGCGATTTTGGTTTCGAGGTTGGCTTGACGTCGTTTCGGGCCCTTCGCAAGCTCCATCGGATGCTTGGTCGCGAGCGTGGTTTTTATAACCAGCTGGATGAATTCTATTATCCGGAAATGGGTCGGCAGCTTCGCGATATTCAACGCCGGCTGGGGATCGATGCCGTCATTGTGGAATATGCGTTTCATTCGAGGGCGTTTCTGGGCTTACCGAAGGGCGTGCTGCGTATTCTCGATACCCATGATTCCTTCGCCGACCGGCACAAAGCCTTCATCAATACCGCCAACAAATATGGATACTGGTTCTCGGTGCCGCCGGCGGTGGAATGCCGGGCATTGCGCCGTGCGGATGTGGTTGTCGCCATTCAGGAGGAAGAGGAGCACGCGTTCCGGCAGCGGCTGGGGGAAGAGCCGCCGGCTCTCGCAACCGTCAGCCATATTCTCGATCTCAATGGAAAAGTGGAAGACTTTACGCCGAGCGACTTCTTGTTTCTCGGTTCCGCTAATGACGCCAACATCATTTCCCTGAAGGGGTTTCTCCGGAACATCATGCCGCTGGTAAGGGCTGCCCGGCCGGATATACGTCTGGTGCTGGCGGGCGGTATATGTGGCAAGATTGAAGATGAAGAGGGCATTCTCAAGCTCGGCCGCGTGGATGATGTGAAGGACGCCTTCACGCGCGCGCCGCTTTCCATCAATCCCATCACGCTTGGAACAGGCATCAATATAAAATTGCTCGATGCCCTGGCTGCCGGTGTTCCCACAATCAGCACCCGCACGGGCGCAAGGGGGCTTTCGGACCGATACCGGCGCGGCGTGGTCATTGTGGATGATAATGACCACAGGGGTTTCGCCGACGCAATCCTGCAGCTCGCCTCGAGCCACGATCAGCGACAGGAACTGGGAAGCAAGGCATTTGAGGACGCCATTGAATGGAATCGCCAGCAAATGACGACCCTTGATAATATTCTGAACGGCAGGCGAATTGGTTGAAACCGCTAGTCTTGAGGTCGCGGCAACGCGCTTAACCAATCAGGTGTAAGCCCGCATCCGAAATTCTGAGAACGGTAAGCCTGCCCGTGGTGAATGCACCCGTGTCGATGCCGATCCGCTGCGGGCCGGTTTCCGGCTCGGTTACCGGTGTATGGCCGTGGATGACGACGAGGTCCAGCCCGGCCCCTTGTGAAAGGAACGGCTCCCTGATCCAGAGCATGTCCTCATCGGTCTGCGCCTCCAGCGGCAATCCCGGTCTCAAGCCGGCATGCACGAAAATATAAGACCCTATCCGGGCATAGATCGGCAGGCTGGATAAAAGCTGGCGGTGGGGCTGCGGAATTGCGCCAAGCAGGGCATCCCTGAACGGCTGCAGTCTCAAGCGCCCCTTTTGCAGGAAATAGTCTATGTCGACCCCGTAGGACAGGAGCGTCTGGCGGCCGCCAAAGTCCAGCCAGTGCATGTTCTCCTGCGGATTTTCGAGAAAATCATGGAAGAGCTGCTCATGGTTGCCGCAAAGTGCAATACGGCGCAGCGGCGTCGGCGGTGGCTTCAGCAAATGTTCAAGAACGCCACGGGAATCGCGCCCTCGATCGACATAGTCGCCGAGGAGAACGACCAGCGCGGGAGAGGGGTCAGGCCCCAGATCGGCAAGGATTTTTCGCTCCGCCTGCAAAAGCAGGTCGAGGCTGCCATGCACGTCGCCAATGGCGTAGATCGGAAAGGAAGCCGGCTTGTCGCCAAGGTCGATTCTGCGCCGCCTCCGGTCGTCGCGGGAGGCTGGTTGTTTACGACCGCGAATCCAGTTGAGCACCTTGGGCATAGCTGCCGATACTGTCTCTCCTGCACAAGGTCAAGAGCGTTGAAAGAGGCTGCCGCATCACCCGCCAAAGCTGCGTTGACGCAATGCTGGGTCACCCGTCAAAACCCGCCGGACGAAGCAGCGAAAGGCGGCTTTTATAAAGCAGGATGCGTCAATCCTGCGAGGAGAGAATACCCTCTTTGATGTCCGAAAGATACGTTGCCTTAAACCGGCGGTCGGGCCTGTCGTCCGAAAGGGCGGTTTCAGCGTAAAGACATGTTCTAGAGTTTCAGCCAGACACGCGGGTCCTCGTGCGACTGGATCTTGATCCATTTCAGATCCACCGCTTTCCACGGCTTGACGACATTGGTGCGGTTATCCAGCACCAGATCGCCCTGGCTGGTGCTGACGACCAGAACGGCGTGACCTATGCCATCCGTCGTGCGGGCAGTGGCAATGCGCAGGGCGCCGGAAGGCCAGCCGGCGCGCAGGAGGCGTTGGCGCTTGGTCACCGCATAATCGTCACAGTCGCCGCTTGCCGGGTTCAGTTTCCAGTCGTCTTCGCCGTCCCCTTCACTGGCATAGATTATCGAGGTGTTGATCTCGGCGTTGATGCGCTGGAGTTCCACACGCTTCTGTTTGTTCAGTTCCACCGTATCGCGGTCACCAGTCCGGATGCACTGGTCGGCGGCGCTTTCACAGAATTTCGCAAAGGCAATGGGCGCGATGGTCGGACGGCTCGTGGTCATGAAGAGGCCGGGCCGCGATGCGCCAGGCTTTTGGGCAAGGCCACCAAGCTGCACGGCCGATGCCGTTGTCGCAATGCTCGCCGCCATGCCGGCAGCGACGGCAAAAAACGTTGCCAGACGGATTGTTCTCTTCGCCATGTCCTTGCCTCTGCACAGTTGCCTTCTCTTGTGCTGGCACCATAGCGACCCATTCTTGCGGGCCGTTTAAGTCGATAGATTGCATTTTAATGAAATCTAATTTTGTTACAGCGCGTTGAAAATTGGGTTCGCGCTCACTTGCAGCGGGTTCGACCTTCCGTATCGACAATACAGGTCTGTTGCGGGACGGCTCGTCGGAGTTCTCGCTGTGTATCGGGTGAGGCTCTGCTTGCCGGCGGCCGGTCGTAGTTCCGGTAAACTTCGAAATTGCGTCCGCCGATCGTTCCCTGCGCCCCGCCGCGGCCATCCGGCGTCACTTCGAAATTCTGATATTGCTGCGCATGGGCACCAGCGGAGAAGCCGATCGTGGCGGCCAGAACACCGGCCGCAAGCCTCCTGCGCAATGCTGCTGCTTGCTGCCTGCCCACCGTCATGGCCGTTCCTCCATGGACGAAATAATGGATGACGCCGCCGCACATTTGCCATGCCCGGCGTGCATTGCTTTTTCAGCGTCCGTCGGGGGTAATCATATCACCGATATTGCATCCGGTGTGAGAAGGATTTGTGTCTGGCAAAGGCCGAATCGCCTCCCTGCCGCATCAGCCAGCGGTGCCACGTCGCCAGGAGGCGTCACCGTGCCGCTCGATCGTCAGGAATGCGAAAAACGCCATTCTGAGGCTCAAAAATTAAGCTCTTTGCCGCTGCATTTATAGGCTTCACAATCCTGTAACAACGGACCTAATATACAAGTGCAGATGCCGAATCGCTCAGGAGAAGCCCTTGACGATTGCAGTTTCACCACAGGCCCTGCCGGCGCTCGTTCTGAACGCAGACTACAGGCCACTGAGTTATTATCCCTTGTCGTTATGGTCCTGGCAGGACGCGATCAAGGCTGTCTTTCTAGACCGTGTGAACATCATTGCAGAATATGATCACGCGGTGTCATCCCCCAGCTTTTCCATGCGGCTGCCGAGCGTCGTCAGCCTCAAGACTTACGTGCAGCCCACCCGCAACCCCGCCTTCACACGCTTCAACGTTTTCCTTCGGGACAAGTTCGAATGCCAGTATTGCGGCACGCGGGACGAATTGACCTTCGACCATGTGATTCCCCGCGCGCATGGCGGTGAAACCACCTGGCACAATGTCGTTGCGGCGTGCTCTCCGTGCAACCTTAAAAAAGGCAGCAAGCTTCCCAAGCAGGCGGGCATGTTCCCGGCGCAGAGGCCCTTCCAGCCCACGGTTCAGGATTTGCACAATAACGGGCGGCTGTTCCCGCCCAATTATCTGCACGAAAGCTGGATGGACTATCTTTACTGGGATACCGAACTGCAGCCCTGATCTTTTCAGAACTGCAATGCGGCTTTTCCGCTTACCGGCTTTTACGGCTCGCGCCAAAAAAGGCGACTGCCGCAAGTGCAACGCTTGCGATGACATTCCAGCCCGCGAAGGAAAGGCCGAGCACCCGCAAGGCCGCGTCGTTGCAGGAGGGCGCCTTGATGGCGTTCAGATTACCCAGGAGATCGCCGGCATTCGTCGTGATGGAAGGCGCCCCGGTGGCGCAGGTAATCGGCCCTGCCCAGAAACCCCATTCCACGCCGGCGTGATAAACGCCGAGCCCGGCGCCGATCAGCATCGCCACGCCGATAAGGGCAAGAAGCACCCGGGTGATCTGAACCGGCAATTTGAAGACGCTGGTCGCAACGGCCAATATGCCCAGCGGAATGGCGTAATAATAGGGATCGCGCTGCAGCAGGCACAGCGCGCAGGGCGTATAACCGCCAATATGCTGGAAACCGAGGGCGGAGCCGACGGTGAAGATCATTCCCGCCGTGACGCCGAGAGCGGCGAGCGTGCGGCTATTGTCGGCGGTGGTCGCATTGGCCATGTTGTTTTCCTCAAACTTCGCGAAGAAGCAGATATCCCGGACGGGCTTTCAAAAAGGCGGGCGTGATGGCGAAATTAAGTCGCCGGTCCTCACGGGGTGTAACGGGATTCGTCTAATCCAGTCCGCCGCATCTGGCAAATGAAAGCCTGGCAATATTCGGGGGGTGCGCAAGCAAAGTTTCGTGAGCTTGCCGGCCGGCGTGGGGCCATTAGAGAATTCACTGGCACGTTCGGGACAAAGCCTAGAGAAATCAATGCGCTTTTGGAAATACGAGCCAGCCGACCCCTTTCGCGCACACGAGATTGCTTCGATTGGCCCATCATGTGACCACCCAAAGTTGTGCGCCATTAAGCGATTTGAAATTTCTGCTATGGCAAGACTGATCTGATTTAATGGTGCGAGCGAGGGGGCGATGGACTATCAGACTTTTGGTGCACTTCAGTACATCTACACACTGAACCGGAGCGACTCGTCGCCAACCGCGTCCGCAATCGGGGAGACGCGCCGGGCTTATGATACGCTCATCACTAGATTGTCGCGTTACTTGTCTGTGGGACAAACGGGCCAACTTCTCCACCAATCGGCGCATGAGATGTTGGAGTGCGTGAAACAGCATTTGGACAGCTGCCTGTTGCCCGGTGAGACTCAGCGGCCGGTTGTCCCCCTTTTGGTCGAACAAAGTGTTGAGGAATATATGAAGCGCATCGACGCACTTCGTGATCCTCTGACTCCGTTCAGTCAGTTCGCTATCGGCGCCCAAGCTTTTGCTGCGTTTCTGTATGAGGTACGTGAAATCTGGGTCGTAGGCCCTGTTCCACAGCGACGGGACATTCCGCCGAACGTTCTGGCGGAATTCAATAACTATTCGGCTTGGAAGATCGGACAATCCTCCAGAAGCGGCGAGAACGATGTTTTTGGATTGAACGCCCTCGAACAACGACGAATTGAGTTTCTTAAAAACGAGGTTGACGCTCTTCTTGATGGACAGAGGCAGAGCATCGGTACGCTGGGCGCTATCGTCAACGAAACCAAGAGCGAGCTTGATGAAACAATCCAACGCCTTGGAGTGGAAAGCGAAACGACGCGCGCGAAGGTGTCCGGAATGAACCAGACCTTGGAGGCGTCCAGACAGGAACTTGAAGCTCTTCTTCGGGAGGTCGACGCAAGCAAAGCGAACGTAAAAGCTTTTGCCGACGCAGTTCGCCTGGAATTCGGTACTGATGCGACCAAGAAGCTTTGGAAGTATCGCAGCTACTGGAGCGCGGCGTCTTTTTGGGTATCCGCTGGCGTGATAGCAGCGGTGATAACGCTGCCACCTTATTATGCGCTTACTCATGTCGAGGATGTTGTCAATCTGCTTGAGAGAATTAGCATTGCCGCAACGCACGGAACTCCAAGCGATGGATCGGCGGCACAGGTGACCGCAAATGCAATTAGTCGCCTCGTTATCGTGTCCGCGCCACTGGCGCTCTATTTTTGGGCGATAAAACTGCTTGTACGATTCAACACGCGATCGATGATGCTCATGGATGACGCGAGGCAGCGGCATACAACCATGGACACCTACGCTCACTTGGTTGAGAAAAACAAAGCCACGATTGAGGAACGCGGTCTGATGCTCAGCGCGCTCTTTCGGCCGCTCCCCGGTCAAGGAGCGGAGAACGTCGACCCGCCAAATTTTGTGGAAATCATTAACAAGAAAGCCGAGTAAAGTTATACGAGACCGCCTTCTGGCAAGCCTGCCTGATTACCCCAAAAATCCCACATGGCGTTTAGGCGAATGTCGCCCTTAGCCAGACTGTCGCGGCGCTGGAAAGCTCGATTTTGCGGAGAGACGGCCATTGCCGCTCGATCTGCGCAGCGAACCACTCCGGCTTGCGACTATGTTCCGTTTTTGGCTCGGAATAGAGACTACAGGCTGCGTTCCCATTTCCGATGCAAGCGATATCTGGCCTTGATGTTGATGCTTTATACAAGCCAGTGCCGGAGCGATATCGTGCTGTTCGGAAAGCAACACATGACAAAAGGTTGGCTTCGGTTTGTTCAGGAGAAAGACAAGAAGAGGAAGCCCCGCAGATTGGAAATGCCGCTGCATCCAAATCTTGTGAGGGCTATCGAGGCTGCGCCATGCGGCGATCTGACCTTGCTCGTCACCGAATTCAACAAGCCCTTCACGTCAAACTGCTTTGGCAACTGGTTTCGGAAACGGTGCGATGAAGCCGAACTTACGCATTGCAGCGCCCACGGGCTGAGAAAAGCCGCCGCTGCACGGCTGGCAGATCGCGGCGCGACCGAGCATCAGATTATGGCAATCACAGGCCATACAACATCAAAAGAGGTAATCCGCTACACCAAGGCGGCTCGCCAAAAGGTGCTCGGAAAGAGTGCCGTCAAGCTGATGGATCAGGCTGTTGACGACAGCGACGATTGACCAAAAGCAGAACAAAAGTGTCCAACTTTTCTAGGTAATGCAAACCACTTGGACATTTAGCGCCAAAAAACCTAAACAAATCAATGCGATTTTTAGGTAATGGTACCCCAAGCCGGGATCGAACCAGCACTCCTTTCGGAACCGCATTTTGAGTGCGGCGCGTCTACCAATTCCGCCATTGGGGCAACGGTGGTAATGCCACGGCGTCTATCATGGTGAGGGCCATGCGTGCAACCCCAAAGCTGACTTATCCTTTTGAATTGCGCGTGTTTGCGCGGGCGGTTTTCCGTCTTTGCCGAGGCCGCCGATCAAAATGTTGCGGCCGATGGCTGTGCCGGATCGCGACACCTGCAGTTGCAGCATTAGGTTAATATTAGGCACCTCTAATAAATTAGAATATGCGCAATTACTAATTGAATTATGATGTCACGGTGGAGTTTCCACGCGGGGCGGGAATGGCCAAACTCATAGGGAGGAAATTATGAGGGCTTTTTCTCGCAATTTATTACTGTCCGCCTGCCTGATCCTGCCGGTCCATGCCCATGCGCTGGATATCGGCGTCGGTGGTGAGAATGGGGTCAATGCCAGTGTTGGCGGCAATGGCAGCGGCGGGCTCGGGGTCGATGCCTCCGTTGGCGGCGGCGGTGGTGTCAACGCCAGTGCGGATGTCGGCGGTAGAAGCGGCGGCGGACTGGGCGCGGATGTCAACGCTTCAGTCGGCGGTACCAATGGGGTCAATGCGGATGTTAATGCATCCGTCGGCGGTTCCAGTGGCGTCAATGCGGGCGTGAACGCCTCCGTTGGCGGCTCGAACGGCATCAATGCCAATGTCGGGGCCAATGTGGGCGGCTCGGGCGGTGTTGGTCTCG
>NZ_PHGS01000023.1:0-49431 GCF_003031125.1 Agrobacterium sp. LAD9
AGCACCACCACTCCCGGCGGCTCGGGCACGGTGTCTCCCGGCGCGGTGCGCAACGCTCTCCAAGCCTATAACGATATGTCGCGGACCGAGCAGATCAAGCTCGCCCGCCGTTGTGTCGATATTCTGGGCGGCGGATATGATGTGGCTCTGACGCAATTGTGCAAGATGATCCGGACGGCCTCGCGCTGAAGCGGCCTTTACCCGCGTCATAAACTCCGAAGGACGCCGCCGGCGTCCTTCGGGTCAATTGCCCTTGCGTCCGAAGGACAGGATCTTCTGCCGCAGGCTGCGGGCGAGGTTGCGGGTGTTGCGGTACATGTCCACCTGCGTGGAAACCTGCCGCACGTCGCGGTCACTGTTCTGGGCAAGCCCAACCACCAGCGTGCCCATCTCCTGGCGTTCCTGCCAGAAGCGGCTCATGATTGGATGATCGGGCACGGCGCAGCTGTCGCTGCGCAGAATATTGGCGTCATCCAGATGCCAGTCGGTCAGTTTCTGCACCAGCAGCTTGCCGGGAGAAAATTGCGCATAGCTCTCGTCGAAAGCGGTTTTCCACGTATAGGCCTCACCGGCCGTGATGAAGACGACCATGGAGGCGATGGCGCTGCCATTGAGGTCGATGGTGTGGATACGCACCGCATCCGCTTCGGCCAGATTGGTGATCGCCTCGCGGGCGAAAGCGGCGCGATAACGGTCGTTGACCAGCGCGGTGCGTTTGCGGCCTTTCCAGCCACTCGCCTCCAGCGCCAGAAATTCCTCCATGCGATAGCGCACGTCCTTCGGCTGTCGGGTAACGGTGTAGGCGAGGGGCCCGAGTTTTTCGAGCTGGCGCCACTGCCTGTTCATTTCACGCAGATGGTGCGGCGCAAGGGCGTTTTGCAGGTAGGCCCTGCCATCAAGCAGGCTTTCCAGCATCGGCCGGTGATAATTGCCCGTCGTCGTCACCGGCAGGTTGCGGCTGAGCGCGATGGCTTTGAACATGCGGGCAAAAGGCCCTTCCAGCCGAACATCCGGCAGCACCAGAACGTTGGGCAGCCGCATGTTGCGGTCGGAAAGGGCATCGAAAAGATTGTCGAGGGTTTCGGCGGCCCCTTCGGTATCAACCAGCGGCGTGCCAAGCGGCCCGAACGGATTGGCCCAGACGCGAATGATGGAAGGGCCGATGGAAAAGCCGGGCTTTTCCACGGTGAAAGGCATCAGGAAGCGCATGCGGCTTCTGGCGCCGTTCTCGTCGCGAATAAGGGCGAAGCGCACGGATTTGTCCTCGATCCGCGGCATGGCGGGTGCGAGAAGACGTCCGGTGAAGAAGACATTCGCCTCCATCACGCGGTTGGACAGAAAGTCGAGTTCTTCCTGCATGTCGTAACCGAGCTGACCCGGATAGATGCAGAATTCCCGGCCATCGCGCCCCACGCGTCGGCTGCTGTCGGCTACGGGACGGTCACGCTCCGCAGACGCCATCAGTGCGGCGATGCGCGGGTCCTGAAAATCCGGATTCTTTGGATCGCTGGACATGCTTATCGTTACACCGCCTTCCCAGTGTTTTGGCCCGCCCGGGGATCGTTGAAGGCAAAAAGGACGATCCCGAGTGTGCGGCGAATGGCAATATGCAATAGCACAGCTTCTATGCACATGGCTATCGCCACCGCTGCCGCGGCCCCTGCCAGACCATAGACCGGAATGAGCGCCATGTTGAGTGCAATGTTGCAACCAAAGATAATAATATAAAGCACGACGCACAATTTTTGTTTGCCGGCCATATTCAGCAATGTTTCTCCCGGGCCGATCAGCGCTTTGGCGAGGAAACCGGCGAAAAGGAAGAACATCAGCTCGTAACCCTGAACGAAGCCCGG
This sequence comes from Agrobacterium sp. LAD9, assembly GCF_003031125.1. Lineage (NCBI taxonomy): Bacteria > Pseudomonadati > Pseudomonadota > Alphaproteobacteria > Hyphomicrobiales > Rhizobiaceae > Agrobacterium > Agrobacterium sp. LAD9. The sequence goes on from NZ_PHGS01000023.1 coordinate 1,854, forward strand.
ACCGAACAGCGATAGCAGGAACGGGCCGGCCAGAAGCACCACGCTGCCGACGGCAAGCGACGGCCAGAAGGCCCAGCGCGCGGCCTGGCTGGCGAAACCGGCGAGCCCCTGCCTGTCATTGGCAGACATCAGGGCGGCCAGACGCGGGGCGGCTGCCGCCTGCACGGAGAAAAACACGAATTGCATCAGCACGATGGTCTTTGCCGCGGCGAAATAAATGCCCACCTTATCCGGCGGCAGATAAAGCCCGACAATCACCACATCGGAATTGGTCATCAAAAACCCGATGCCGTCGATCAGGAACATCGGAAAGGCGAACCTTATCCAGTGGCGGAAATGAACCCTGCGGGCTGTGCTGCGGAAATGCCGGTTGAGCCGGCGGTCCATGAAGACGAAATGGAAAAGCGTGGTGACATAGGTGGCAAGAAGGGCCGTGAGCATGGCCGTCGTCGCGGTTTTTTCCGCTCCGAAACCGATTGCCACCAGCATGAACAGCAGGATCAGCACCGGGCGGATAATATAGGTGGGGCTGAGAGCGGAAACCGCCCAGCCATTGGCGCGCGCGGTGCCGTTCAGCACATCGCCCAGCGCCACCATCGGCAGGGTGAACAGCGCCAGCGAAACGGGAATGAGATAATAGGAGGCGATGCGCTCGCCGAAGAAGTACAGGAAAACGAAACCGAAAATCGCAAGAGCGCTGGCCGAAAACATGGCGAAGACGCGCGCCGTCGAGGTCAGTCCCATGATCTTGTCATGGGCATCCTCCAGACGGTAGCCGGGTAAAAACCTGATGACGGTGGTGTGAAAGCCGAGACAGGAGAGGTTGCCGAACAGGATCACCAGGACCCAGACAAAGGCAAACAGGCCATATTCGAACTCCCCCATCAGGCGGGCAAGGATGATCTGGGAAATGAAGGCGATGCCGGCGCTGACGATGCGCACCGCAAACGCAACCAGCGCCATGCGCTGCGCACGGGAAACCTCATCTCCGCCGGAAAGAAGGACGGCGACTTTCGCTACCAGCGGCGAAAGCTTCGCGCGCAGGCCTGCGGGTAAGGCTTTTTCCGCCGTGTTGAGGATAGCCATGATCCACACGCCATCATTTCCAGTTGAATAGGCAAGCCGATTATACGCGCTTCATCCTTAACGAAGGGTTTGGGAGGCGCCGGCCTGTGTGCCAATGTCGTCCACCACCTTCGGCCTGCGGATGCCATTGAACAGGAAAAGGGCGAGCGGGCTGAGCCGTATCACCTGATGCAGCATATAGGCCACCACTGTGGTGGCCGCGACGATGATGGCGAATTCCAGGATCGGCGGCAGCGCGATCAGGATGAAGAGCGTTCCGAAGGCGTAAATCAGTGGATGGTGAAACAGGTAGATGGTGAAGGATGCATCCGTCATGCGTCTGGCAAAGCGGTTTGGCCGATCGAAATAACGGCAGGCAAGGTCGATCAACAGACGGCTCGTGGCCACCGCCGCAATTGCCGAAACCAGCACCAGCAGGGCCGAATTCGAAAGGGGATTTTGCAGCCGCAGGCTCACCGAGGTTGCGATGGCGCCCGCCGCGACGATGCCGGTGAGAAGTCCCGTCTGGCGAAAGCGGTGAAAGAGGGCGCGATCACGGTGCAGCAGGGCCCCGACAAGGAAAAATGGCAGGTAGCGCGCATAGGGGTCGGAAGCGCGCTCATAGAGAAGAAAGAGTCTGCTTCCGTTCTTTGCCGCAAGCAGGCCGGATCCGTAGATCATCAATTCCCACAGGATAGGCGCAGTGCAGAGTGCTGCGAAAAACAGTGTGGCATGTCGCTGCCGCAGGCTGTCGAACCAGTCTTTCGCATGTGCCAATGGCTGATGTTCCGTAAGAAACAGCAGGCTGGCAAGTAGAATGGAATAAACGATAAGGGCCGGCAGGAACCACAGATGCATGATCCACTGTTCGCTCGGACGCAGCAGGCCGGGCAGGCTCTCCAGTAGCCGGTCGGCCGGGATCTCGCCCTTGGCGACGCCGGCCAGTTGCAGCAGGAAAAGCTGCAATGGCCCGAGCAGAAGGACCGCCACAATAAAGGGCACGCCGAGGCGCAGGAAACGTTGCCTGAGCCAGCGCATCTTGCCCTTCTTGCCGATGACCATGGTGGAGAAATATCCGGCCACCACAAAAAAAGCTGGCATGCGGAAGGTGGAGAGCACGGCGCCAAGCGCGCTCAGCAGCGGGCTGGTGTCAAAATCCTTGATGTCCCATGGCAACGCATGGCTGTAGATGAGGGAGGCGTGATAGGGAATGCCAAGCAGCATGAGGAGAGCCCTGAGCGGGTCCCAATAATGCTCGTAGTCTGACTTGCCCGGTTGCATTTTTCCCCCGTGCCGCAAACGCGATCAGCAATGACCAGCACGACTATTGGTGGAAAACGCTAATAAACTCTTCACGCACCGGAAGGGGTGGGTGGAGCCTTTTTCTTGGGCATAAGGTCAAGGACCAGCGCACAGCCCAAAATGATGATGCCGGCACCGAAAAGCTGGGGAAGCGAAAGCGGCTCATCCAGCACCAAAGCACCGACGAGAACCGCCACGACGGTGACGGCGAATTCAACGCTGATCGCCTTGGTCGCACCGATCGAGGAGACCAGCTTGAAATAGGTGATGTAGGTAAGGCCGCTCATGACCACCGCCTGTATCAAAAGATAACCGTAATCGATGAGATCAGGTGTTCTCGGCAATGGGACCACGAAGAGAAGCGGCAGGGTCATCAGGCCGCCTGTCAGGAATGAGCCTATGGTGATTTCCCAGGAACCTACGCCCTTCAGGTGGCGGCTGGCGAAATTGCTGCCATAGGCCGCGCAGATGCAGGCGGCGACAGCAGCGGCGCAGCCGATGATGAAGGTGGTTGTAACTGGAACGGCGGGAAAGCCGACAAGCAGAACGATGCCGGCAAAGCCGATAACGAGACCGGCAATGCCCTGACGCGTCAGACGCTCAATACCCCATAGCTGAGAGATGAGCATGGAAAAAAGCGGAATGGTCGCCACCAATATGGCAGCCATAGCAGTGCCGATCTGCGGTGTGGCGTAGGACAGGCCGATCAGTTGCCCCGCGACCGTTGTGGCACCGACGATCGTAAAGGCGCGCCAGCCGGCCGAGAATGTCAGTTTTCGGCGCACCGTCCGCGCAATGAGAAAGAGGGCGGCAGCGGTCATGAGCGAACGAAGCGTGACGGCGCCGATCCAGCCGAAGGCAGCTACGACTTGTAAAAGCAGCAGAAAAGAGACTCCCCACGCGAGCGCGAGAAAAATATAGGCGGCGAGATCGCGAGGGGCCATGGAAGCAGTTTCCAGAAAATGATCAGGCTCCCTTATGGAAAGCGCCGAGACCAGTCAACAGTCGGCTCACCGGCAATGACCCGGCCCAAACAAAATCGCCCGTAACGCGGGTTACGGGCGATTGATTTCAGACTGATAACAAGCGCCTTACGCCTGTTCGTAAACGCCGTGGCAGTGCTTGTATTTCTTGCCGGAGCCGCAGGGGCACATTTCGTTGCGGCCGATACGGCCCCAGGTGGTGGGGTTGTTCGGATCGCGTTCCTCGGCCGGCACGAAATTGACGGGCGTGGGCTGCATGCCCTGCGCCATTTCATCTTCGCCCGTATTGGGGTCGAGATGATGCGCGGTCATTTCCGGCAGTTCCGGCTGCTGCGGTTCCTGCTGCACCAGTTCCACACGCATCAGCTGGGCGGTGACCGCCTCGCGCAGATTGGCGAGCAGCGCCTGAAACAGTTCGAAGGCTTCCGCCTTGTATTCCTGCAGCGGGTCTCGCTGGGCATAACCGCGGAAACCGACGACGGAACGAAGGTGATCGAGATTGACGATATGTTCGCGCCACAGATGGTCGATCGTCTGGAGAATGACCGAACGTTCGACATAGGTCATGATCTCGGGGCCGAAACGTTCCGCGCGCTCGGCGGCGTATTTGTCGGCGGCCTCGGTGACACGCTGGAGAATATCGTCCTCGGCGATGCCCTCTTCCTTGGCCCAGTCCTCTACCGGCAGGTCGAGGTTCAGGAACTGGGCGATGCCGGCCTTGAGGCCCGCAATATCCCACTGTTCGGCATAGGCATTTTCCGGAACATGCTTGGTGACGAGCATTTCGATGACTTCGTGGCGCATGTCGGCTGCGGTTTCGCCGATATTGTCGGCTTCCATCAGCTCGAGACGCTGGTCGAAGATCACCTTGCGCTGGTCGTTCAGCACGTCGTCATATTTCAGAAGGTTCTTGCGGGTCTCGAAGTTGCGGGCTTCGACCTTCTTCTGGGCGCGTTCCAGCGCCTTGTTGATCCACGGATGGACGATCGCTTCGCCTTCCTTCAGGCCGAGCTTCTGCAACATGCTGTCCATGCGCTCGGAACCGAAGATGCGCATCAGGTCATCCTGAAGCGACAGGTAGAATTTCGAACGGCCGGGGTCACCCTGGCGGCCGGAACGACCACGCAGCTGGTTGTCGATACGGCGGCTTTCGTGGCGTTCGGTGGCGATGACATAAAGACCGCCGGCGGCGAGCGCCTTTTCCTTCAGCACCTTGATCTCGGCGCGGATGGCCTCTTCCTTGGCGTCAAGCTCCGGACCCGGTTCCATGCCTTCCAGCTCGCGCTCGAGACGCATCTCGACGTTGCCGCCGAGCTGGATGTCGGTACCGCGGCCGGCCATGTTGGTGGCGATGGTGACGGCACCGGGAACACCGGCCTGCGAAACGATATAGGCTTCCTGCTCGTGGTAACGGGCGTTCAGAACCTGGAAGTCGGAGAAACCGGACTGGCGCAGCATATGGGCCAGAAGCTCGGACTTTTCGATGGAGGTCGTGCCCACCAGAACCGGCTGGCCGCGTTCATGCGCCGCCTTGATCTCGGTGATGATCGCCTGGAACTTCTCCTCGCCGGTGCGGTAAACCTCGTCGTCCTCGTCGATACGCTGGATCGGCAGGTTGGTCGGCACCTCGATGACGTCGAGGCCGTAGATGTTGCCGAATTCTTCCGCTTCCGTCGAGGCCGTACCGGTCATGCCGGCCAGCTTTTCATACATGCGGAAGTAGTTCTGGAAGGTGACGGAGGAAAGCGTCTGGTTTTCCGGCTGGATCTGCACCTTTTCCTTGGCTTCGAGAGCCTGATGCTGACCTTCGGAATAACGGCGGCCGGGCATCATGCGGCCGGTGAATTCGTCGATGATGACGATCTCGTCGTTGCGGACGATGTAGTCCTTGTCGCGGGTGAAGAGCTTGTGGGCCTTCAGCGCATTGTTGATGTGATGGACGATGGCGACGTTTTCGACGTCGTAAAGCGATTCGCCCTTCAGGAGGCCCGCCTGCCGCAGCAGGTTTTCGAGCTTTTCGGTGCCTTCTTCGGAGAAGTTGGCCGAGCGCTGTTTCTCATCGATTTCGTAATCTTCTGGTGCCAGCAGCGGAATGAAGGCGTCGATGGTGTTGTAGAGATCGGAACGGTCGTCCAGCGGGCCGGAAATGATGAGCGGCGTGCGCGCCTCGTCGACCAGGATCGAGTCGACTTCGTCGACGATCGCGTAGTTGTGGCCGCGCTGCACCATCTGCGCGCGGTCATATTTCATGTTGTCGCGCAGATAATCGAAGCCGAGTTCGTTGTTCGTCGCGTAGGTGATGTCGCAGGCATAGGCCTCGCGGCGCTGGTCGTCGTCCAGCCCGTGCACGATCACGCCGGTGGTGAGGCCGAGGAAGCGGTAAAGCCTGCTCATGGTGGCGGCGTCGCGCTGGGCAAGATAGTCGTTGACGGTAACGACATGCACACCCTTGCCGGCGAGCGCGTTGAGGTAGACCGCAAGCGTTGCCACCAGCGTCTTGCCTTCACCCGTCTTCATTTCGGCGATGGCGCCGCCGTGCAGGATCATACCGCCCGTCAGCTGCACGTCGAAGGGACGCATGTGGAGAACACGGCGCGATGCTTCGCGGGCCACGGCAAAAGCCGGGATCAGCAGGTCGTCCAGCGACTTGCCGTCTGCCAGCTGCTGGCGGAACTCGGCGGTCTTGGCCGCCAGCGCTTCGTCGGAGAGCGCCTTGGTGGCCTCTTCCAGCGCATTGATGGCTGCGATCTTGCTTTTATAGGAGCGGACGCGGCGATCATTTGCCGAACCGAACAACTTGCGGGCTATACCGCCGAGACTGACCATCTTACTGGCCCTTTCTGAAATTCCGTTTTGCCGGGCGCTTTTCTCCGTCACGCTGTTTTCAGCACAAATGACGGACTTCGCCCTTCAACGTATCTGGACGCGAGGTTGCGTGACAGATAAGAGGGGGGGCAAATGATGTCAACGGTTCTGCCCGTTACAGAATGGCCACAATCCGGTGTTTGGAAGTTTTTTCAGAGCCGGAAACCATGTCTGGAGCCGGCATTGTCCCCGAAAGGTTCAAAATGTTGCGCTATAATAAAATTGCGGCTGCGGTGATTGTGGCCACGCTCGGCCTCCAGTTCCCTGCTTTCGCACAGGAAGACAAGGTCGTCGCCAAGGTCGGCGATCTGGAAATCCACCAGTCCGAACTCGACCTCGCTATGAGCAACCTCGACCCGCAGCTCGCGCAGCTTCCCGATGAGCAGAAGAAGGTCGCAGCCCTTTCCGGCGCGATCGACGTCAAGCTTCTGGTAAAGAACGCCAGCGCCGAAGGTCTGGAAAAGACTGAAGATTTCAAGAAGCGCATGGAATTCATCCAGGACCGTGAGCTGCATAACGCCTATTTCCGCAAGCATGTGGTCGAGGCCGTCACCAATGACGAGGTGAAGGCGCGCTACGACAAGGAAGTCGCAGCCCTGCCGCAGGAAGAAGAAATCAAGGCCGCGCACATTCTCGTCGCCAGCGAGGACGAAGCGAAAGACATCATCAAGCAGCTTGATTCGGGCAAGGATTTCGCCGCGCTCGCCAAGGAAAAGTCGACCGATTCCAACAAGGATGACGGCGGCGATCTCGGCTGGTTCGGCAAGGGCCGCATGGTTCCGGAATTCGAAGAAGCTGCTTTTGGCCTCGAAAAGGGCGCCTACACCAAGACCCCGGTGAAGACGCAGTTCGGCTTCCACGTCATCAAGCTGGAAGACAAGCGCATCGCCCCGCCGCCGGCTTTCGAGCAGGTTGAGCCGCAGGTTCGTCAGCTTGTCATGCGTGACAAGTACGTTGCCCTCATCGAGAAGGCAAAGGCTGACCAGAAGATCGAAATCATGGATGAGACGCTGAAGAAGGGCTACGACGAAGCCTCGAAGGAACAGCAGGCTCAGCCGCAGCAGTAAAAAACTCAGGTTACGGGGCGGCTATGGGCCGCCCCGTTTCATCTCAGGCATTCCCAGATCCTCCTTTCCAGAATTTCAGGCGCTTCCCATGTCCGTTGCCGTTTCCCCGCTCGCTCCGAAATCCTATCCCGACATGCCCGCGCTGCGCGGTGTTCGCATGGCGACGGCCGCCGCCGGCATCAAGTACAAGAACCGCACGGATGTTCTGCTGATGGTGTTCGACACGCCGGCAAGTGTCGCCGGCGTCTTCACCAAATCAAAATGCCCGTCTGCGCCGGTTGATTTCTGCCGCGCCAATCTCGGCGGCGGCGTGGCGCGTGCCGTGGTGGTCAATTCCGGCAACGCCAATGCCTTTACCGGCGTCAAGGGTAAGGCAGCGACCGAGTTGACGGCGAAATCCGCCGCCGCTGCCGTCGGTTGCTCCGAAAACGAGGTATTTCTGGCATCGACCGGTGTGATCGGCGAGCCGCTGGACGCCACCAAATTCGCCGGTGTTCTGGGCGATATGAACGGTATGGCCGAAGCCGATTTCTGGCAGGAAGCCGCCAAGGCGATCATGACGACCGATACCTATCCCAAGGTTTCGACCCGCACTGCCGAAATCGGCGGCGTCATCGTTACCATCAACGGTATCGCCAAGGGCGCCGGCATGATCGCGCCCGATATGGCGACGATGCTCTCCTTCGTGGTGACGGATGCGGACATTGAGCCGGCAGCCCTGCAGGCGCTGCTTTCGGCCGGTGTCGGCCCGACTTTCAATTCCGTGACGGTCGACAGCGACACCTCCACCTCCGACACGCTGATGCTGTTTGCCACGGGTGCGGCAGCTGAAGACGGCCAGGTGAAGGTGACGAGCGCCGATGACGAGCGCCTTGCCGGCTTCCGCGTCGCGCTGAACGATCTCCTGAAGGACCTAGCCTTGCAGGTGGTTCGCGACGGCGAAGGCGCGCGCAAGATGGTGGAAGTCACTGTCACTGGCGCGGAAAACGATGCCGCCGCCAAGAAGATCGCTCTTTCCATCGCCAATTCGCCGCTGGTGAAGACCGCGGTTGCCGGCGAAGACGCCAATTGGGGCCGTGTCGTCATGGCAGTCGGCAAATCCGGCGAAATGGCAGACCGCGACCGTCTCGCGATCTGGTTCGGCGGCGTGCGCGTGGCGGTTAATGGCGAGCGCGATCCGGATTATTCGGAAGCGGAGACGACCGCGGTGATGCGTCTCGAAGACATTCCGGTGAAGGTGGATATTGGTCTCGGTCAGGGCAAGGCCACTGTCTGGACCTGTGATCTCACCAAGGAATATGTTGCGATCAACGGCGACTACCGGAGCTGACCGTTGGAGCCGAAGAGAATGCAGGACAACAAGGCCGTCAATCTGCCGCTGGTTCGCCGTCTGGAAGCCGTCAGCTTCCGGGCATGGCCTGCCTCGTCGGTGATTTATGACGGCAGCTGGCAAATCCGCCTCACAGGCTCGCATCCCTCCAAGCGGATCAACTGCGTGGTGCCGCTCGACCCTTCCGACTACGGAAACAGCGCCGTGCGGCTGGAAAAGGCACGCAAGCGCTTCGAGGATTTCGGTCGTCCGCTGGTGGTGCGTGAAACGACGCTGATGCCGCCGCAACTCAAGGACTTTCTGGTCAAGGACGGCTGGTCCATGGTCGAAGAGGTCAGGGTCATGACGGCTGACCTCACCGGCATGGAACTGCCGGAAACGCTGGTCAGCCTGCCGAGCCACGATATCGGCCGTTTTGTCGAGGCGAGCATCAAGGTCAGCGATAGCGACCCGGCCCAGCGATCAGCGATCGCAGAAATCGTTAGTTCGATCAAGCCGACGCTCGGCCTGTTCATCAACGAGGAAGTTGAAGGCAGCCCGCTTGCGACTGTGATCTGCGTGCAGGATAACGATCTCGCCGGTATCCTGTCGCTCGACGTTGACAAGTCGCAGCGCCAGAAGGGCCTCGGTACGCAGATTCTGGCGTCGGCGCTGCGTTGGGCACGGATCAGCGGTGCCAAAAGCGCCTGGTTGCAGGTCGTCTCGACAAATGTGCCCGCAATCGCGCTTTATGAAAAATTCGGTTTCACCGATGCCTACCTCTATCGCTACTGGCGCAAGGTTGACGAAAAATGAGCGAAGCGGGCAAGAAGATTCTGCTGGTCGCCGCCTGTGCGCTCCTCGATCAGGATGGGCGCATCCTTCTAGCGCAGCGTCCTGAAGGCAAGTCGCTTGCCGGCCTGTGGGAATTTCCGGGCGGCAAGGTGGAGCACGGTGAGACGCCGGAGGAAACCCTTGTTCGCGAGCTGGACGAAGAACTGGGCATCAAGACCAAGGTCGCCTGCCTTGCACCGCTGACTTTCGCCAGCCACACCTATGAGACCTTTCACCTCCTGATGCCGCTTTACGTGTGCCGCCGTTATGAGGGCATTGCACATGGCCGGGAAGGGCAGGCGCTGAAATGGGTAAAGCCGCAGGCTCTGCGCGATTACCCCATGCCGCCGGCCGATGAGCCGCTCATCCCCTTCCTGCAGGATCTGCTGTAAGCTGGCGGCGTGGCGTTTGCGCGCGATCGGGATCAGCCTGTCGAGTACGCAATTGTCGAGTGCGAGGCTGGATCCCACCCTTGTAAGGTCATCCCGTCACAGCTTCGTGAAAATGCCCTGTTGCCAGCGCTTTACCGTACCAAAACGGGGCTGTGTTAAGAGATCGTTCAGCACCCTCTGGCAGATTGTTAAGCTAAAGAAGCGGTAAACTGCGCGAGACGAGGTTGGTCATGAACGAGGATTTCTGGAAGACGGTGGAAGGTCGTCATTTGTATTCCAACAAATCCCGTCGCACCGGCGTGCTCAATGTGGCGCTGCTTTTTGGCACGGCGGTTATCGCCCTTTCCCTGATCATCACCCCCATGCTTGCCGGAAAATCTTCCACGCGCGTGGCGCAGTTTCCCGAAAATTACGACATGATCAGCACGGGCTCCATCAAGAAGACCGATGTCGGCAAGACCTATTCCATTCGTCGCAGCATCACCCAGCCGATGCCGGAGATGCCCTGCGTGGTCACGGGTTACAGCAACGAGAGCGGTTGCTGATCGTTTACCATCAACGGTAACGGATTTCTCACATCGCCGACCTAGGATAGTGTTGATTTCAACAGGGCAGATGCCGGTTGTCGGAACGCACCGGTGGATGGGGAATATCCTGTGCTGCATTTTTTTATCAATTTTTGCAAAAACGAAGACGGTGCGACAGCCGTTGAATACGGCTTGATCGTGGGGCTGCTCTCCGCCGCCCTCATCGCTGGCGCAGGCAACATCAGCAGCAATATCAATGCCGTGTTTCAGTTCATCGTAGATACTTTTGCCCAGTCGAACCTGTAGGGCTGATCGCTCAGGACAGCTTCACCTCTGTTGTCTTCAAGGCATCGGCAAGCCGCACCTTGGCGGAGCCGGGCTTTAGCGGTTTCTGCTGGCTTTCGTGCGGGGCCCAGCCTGATACGTAAATAATGGAAAATGTCGCCCTTATCCGCCCGTCAGGATCTGAATAGCGCTCGGCGTAAAGCTCCGCTGCGCGCAGGAAAAAGGCGCGGTTGAGCGGTTTTCTGCTGCGGCTTGCCAGCGGGTTGGCCATGCCCATGGCGCGCAGGTCCCGCATCAGCGGAAAAATAGAATCGTAACGAACCGTGTAGCTTTCCGCATCGGTAACGGGAAGCGCAAACCCGGCGCGCTGCAAAAGCGCGCCGACATCGCGCACATCGGCGAAGGGAATGACACGCGGACTTGCGCCCCCGGTCAGTTCGGCCTCTGCGGTCAGCAGCACATCGCGCAGTTCCTGCAGGGTGCCGCTGCCGGGAATGGCGCCGAGAAACAGGCCGTCCGGTTTTAATGCCCGCCGGATCTGGATCAGCGCACCGGGGGTGTCGTTGGTCAGATGCAGGGCAAGTGGTGAGACGATGAGATTGGCGGAGGCCTCCTCAAGCGGCAGATGCTCCATGGAAGCGGCCTCGGGAATATTTGCATCCGTCGCAAAAGAACTCTCGGTTTCGATACGGCGAATGGTATCGACCTTGCCGGTCTCCGACAGGCGTCGGGCGGTGACGCCGGTTCCGCCATGAAGTTCGATCGCGGTCTCGAACTGGCGCTCGACGATGGCGAGCCTGTCGGCCAGCTCTTCGGCCGCCATATCGAGAAGAAACAGGGCCTTGTCATCGCGTCTGGCCCACGCCCGGTGACGGTTTTGTTCGATCAGGGCCTGGTCAAAGAGAATATCCATCGTCTTGCCTGCTCGGCCTCAAACGCCTTCGGGATCGGCGGGCCGTATCGTTACTGTCATGCCGCTGCGGGCATCGTTCTCCCGGTGACGGGACGGAACTATCGCTCTCGCAAAGGCACCCGTTCAGCGGTAAAGTCAACCTCATGGGTGCTGGTGAAAGTCTGTTTTCGGCGTTGCTATCGAAGTCCGCGACCGTGCCGGCGGCAGCGGGAGACATGTGGCGCGCGCTATTCCGTATGGTCTACCCGCCAACCTGCGCGGGCTGCACCCGCATGACCGGCGGCGAGGGTGCCTTATGCGCGGATTGCTGGCGGGATGTGGGCTTTATCGATCGCCCCTTTTGCGAGGTTCTGGGCATTCCCTTCGCGCGGGATCACGGAGACGGTTTTGTGAGCGCGCGGGCCATTGCCGAACCGCCGCCCTTTGACCGGCTGCGTGCCGTCGCAAGCCATGAGGGAACCGCCCGCAAGCTCGTGCACCGGCTGAAATATCAGGACCGGACCGATCTCGCCCGACTGATGGCGCTGTGGATGCTGAGGGCAAGTGACGGAACGGTGGGTGACTGTGATTGTATCGTGCCCGTTCCGTTGCATCGTCACCGTTTCCTGCGCCGCCGTTTCAATCAATCCGCCGAGCTGGCACGGCATCTGGCCAAGGCCGCCGGCAAGCCCTTGCTTGCCGGCACGCTGTTGCGCGTGAAGCCGACCGAGCGGCAGGTGGGGCTTTCGGCACTTGCCCGACAGGACAATATGCGCGGCGCTTTCGCGCTCGCGCCCGGCCGGGAAACCGATGTCCATGGCAAGCGCGTGGTGCTGGTGGATGATGTCTATACGACAGGTGCGACGGTGGGTGCGGCAAGCCGTGCCTTGCGCAAGGCCGGTGCCGTGGATGTGACGGTTTTGACCTTTGCAATGGCCATTTCCGGCCCTATATGAAACCTGAATGACATGACTTTATCGTGCGTTTTACCGCACGTTTGCGAGGGCTTTGAAAACATGGCACCGGTAACGATCTATACGCGGGATTTTTGTGGTTATTGCGCGCGCGCCAAGGCGCTGCTGGACAGCAAGGGCGTGGATTACGCCGAATATAACGCTACGACGACGCCCGAATACCGGCAGGAAATGATCGAGAAATCAGGTGGTACAACGTTCCCGCAAATCTTCATCAATGGCGAGCATGTGGGCGGTTGTGATGATCTGCACGCGCTGGAGCGCGCCGGCAAACTGGACGTGCTGCTGGCCGCCTGATCGGCCCGATTTGCGGGCATGGAGGATATGATGAGTTTCAAGGCTGCCGCCATTCAGATGCGTTCCGGCGTCGACCCGGCAAAAAACGCCGCCGATATGGAACGGTTGGTGCGGGCGGCTGCAGCCGAGGGCGCCGTTTATGTGCAGACCCCGGAAATGACGGGCGCCATCCAGAAGGACAGGCAGGCGCTGCGTGCGCAATTGCAGGATGACGATGGCGATATCATCGTTGCGACGGCCGCGCGTCTCGCCCGCGAACTCGGCATTCATGTCCATGTCGGCTCGACCGCGATTGCCCGGCCGGATGGCAAGATCGCCAATCGCGGTTTTCTCTTCGCGCCGGATGGTTCGCGCATCTGCAGCTATGACAAGATCCATATGTTCGATGTCGATCTCGACAATGGTGAAAGCTGGCGCGAAAGCGCTGCTTATCAACCCGGCGAGGTGGCGCGTATCGCTGAACTTCCGCTGGCGAAATTCGGCTTTGCGATTTGTTACGACGTCCGTTTTCCGCAGCTTTTTCGCGCTGAAGCACTGGCCGGTGCAGAGGTTCTGACGGTTCCGGCGGCTTTCACCCGGCAGACGGGGGAGGCGCATTGGGAGATCCTGCTGCGCGCCCGCGCCATTGAAAATGGCGCTTTTGTCATTGCTGCCGCGCAGGCCGGCGTGCATGAGGACGGGCGCGAGACCTTTGGCCATTCCATCATCATCGATCCCTGGGGCAAGGTTCTGGCCATTGCCGGCGGCGCTGGAGAAGAGATCATCTTCGCCGAGATCGACACGTCGCTGGTCGCGGCTGCGCGTGGCAAGATTCCCAATCTGCGCAATGCCCGCGAGTTCGGACTGGACACTGTCATTCCCCTGAAACCTGCCGGAGGTGAAGCGGCGTGATCCGTTATGCGCTGGCCTGTGAAAAAGGCCATGAGTTTGAAGGCTGGTTTGCCGGTAGCGACGATTTCGACAATCAGTTGCAGCGCGGTTTCCTGTCCTGCCCGGTCTGCAATTCCGTGCAGGTCTCCAAGCTATTGATGGCGCCCTCGGTCTCCACCGCCCGCAAGAAAGACGAACGCCAGACGCTCGCCATGGATACGGCCAGGAAAGAGGCGATGGCGAAAATCCGCGAGGCTGTCGCCAATATCCGCGCCAATGCCGAGGATGTCGGCGATAAATTTCCCGAAGAGGCGCGCAAGATCCATTATGGCGAGGCGGATGAGCGCGGCATCATCGGCAATGCCTCTGCGCAGGAAGCCAAGGCCCTGCTGGATGAGGGTATAGAGATCGCGCCGCTGCCGGTTTTGCCTGACGACGTCAACTGAATTTCTTTAGAACGACATCACTCACAGAGCGCCCCGCGTTAGCCTTGCGCCGGTCTTTTCGCCAGCATCATGTAGTTGACCTCCATGTCAGGTGAAAGATTCCAGCGGTCCTGCAGCACGTTGTAGAACACGCCGGTGCGGTGGATGATATCCGTGCCGCTTGCCACCAGCGGCCTCTCGAGCTCTTCCGGGCGAACCAGCTTTTCATATTGGTGCGTGCCGCGCGGCAGCCAGCGCAGCACGTTTTCGGCGGCGAAGATTGCCAGTGCCCGGGCTTTGAGCGTGCGGTTGATGGTGGCGGCGAACATCAGGCCCCCGGGTCGCACCATTTTTGCGCAGGTGGTGACGAAGAGATCGACATTGGCCACATGCTCGACCACCTCCATGTTGAGGATGACGTCGAAGGTCTCGCCAGCTTCCTGCAACTGTTCGGCGGTCACGGCGCGGTAGTCAACGCTGACCCCGCTTTCGCGGGCGTGGGTGGAAGCGATGCCGATATTTTTTTCCGAGGGATCGGCGCCCACCACATCCGCGCCCATGCGCGCAACGGGTTCGGAGAGAAGGCCGCCGCCGCAGCCAATATCCAATATGCGCAGCCCTTCCAGCGGGCGGTGCGCCTTCGGGTCGCGGCCGAAATTGTCGCAGATCCGGTTGCGGATATATTCGAGCCGCACCGGATTGAACTTGTGCAACGGGCGGAACTTGCCGGTCGGGCTCCACCATTCCGCAGCCATCGCGGAGAAGCGATCCACTTCGCTCTGGTCGACGGTCGTCTGTGCGGTTTCGCTCATGGTTCTGCTCCATATTGCTGTTGCATTGAAGTCGGATGATTGCCCCCCGAAGTCAAGACCGGCGGTCCATTCCGGCGGCAATTTGTCGGGCGCTCATTGCCGCAGGTGGAACTGATGAGGCGTCTCATTTGTTTCATGCTGCGTTCATGCAGCAACGCGTATTTTCCGATCGTGGCAGTATGCGGAACGCATACTCGTCCATCGAAGTGGTGGATGCCGACAAGGGCAAAGCGGGCCTTTGCTTGAGGAGAAAGAAGTGAAGAAAAAACTGTTTGGCGCAATTGCGCTGGTGGCCATGCTCGCCGCGCCGGCACTTGCCGAAGCTGCGACGCGCGGTTTCGCCACCGCGAATGTGAATATGCGCTCCGGCCCGAGCACGGCCTATCCGGCTGTTGTGGTGATCCCGAATGGCGCGCCGCTCACCGTCCATGGCTGCCTTTCCGACACGCCCTGGTGCGACGTCGCGTTTGTGGGTGGTCGCGGCTGGGTAGCCGGGCGTTACATCGCCACGACCTACCGGCAGAACCGGGTCTATGTCGAACCGCGTTATTACCGCGATCTCGGCGTGCCGGTGATCACCTTCGAAGTCGGCCGTTATTGGGACCGCTATTACCGCGACCGCGACTTCTACCGCGAGCGTGACCGCTGGCGTCGTCCGCCGCCATCAGGCGGTTACTGGAACGCCCCGCCGCCGAGTGCCGGATGGGATCGCCCGCGTCCGCGTGACGAGTGGCGTGACGGACGCCGGGATGACTGGCGTGATGGTCGTCGTGACGAGTGGCGCGATCCCCGTCAGGGCGGCGGTCCGAATGACGGACGCTGGGAACGTCGTTATGGCGACTGGAACCAGGGCGACAGAAATCAGGACAGGCCCCGTCGCGATGACGATCGCCGGCGCTGGGAAGATGAGAACCGGGATCGTAATCGTCAGTTTAATCAGGATGATGGCCAGCGTCGCCCCGAGCGTCGTGTTCAACCTGAAGAGCAACGGCGTCCGGAAGGCCGCGCTCCGTCGCAGGAACAGGTTCGTCCGCCCGAGCCGGCGCCCCGGAGCAACCGGGCGTGTGATCCGGCCGATACGGAATGCCTGTCGAGACAATAACTTAGACTGGCGGAAATTCCCGCCAGCCAAACATAATTGACGAAAAATGTCCCCGGTTTAGTGCCGGGGACATTTTTTCCCTTCGAAGCATATGCCTGATGTCTCCGTAAAATTCCCCGTGCGGCAAGGCTACAACACCTGCGCATCGTTCGGATGCAGGAGACTTCAAAACTTTCAATCGGCGTCCGTGTGATCGTTTGCCGCTACTTCGCGCTGGCAGCCTTGCGAGTACGGCTCTTGGGTTTCGCCGGGGTTTCTGCATCCGGTGCGGCATCGGCAGCCGCGACCTTGGGAGCGGCCTTCTTGCGCGTTGCGGGTTTTGTCGCTTCCGATGTCTTCAGCAGCGAAAATTCATGTCTGGCCTGTTCCCAGTGGTGCGCGTCGCGCCCAGTGGGATGGCCTTCCTTTTCCCAGAGTGTATATGCCCGTTTGCTGATCCATTCGTGTTCCGAAACCTGCATGCTCGTCTCCCGTTGCTGTTTACAGCGCCTTTGAGAAGGCGACATTCCGCTTGGTCCGGCACACGCTCGACAGGAATCAATGCCGGCATTTCCAGAGCCCATTACATGCCATGATTTTCCGGGCGTCAAGCAAACATGCTGCATTGCAAAAACGGATTTCTGGCATTTTGTCCCCGTTAAAGCGGTTTGCGCGAAAGACGTTCCTACAAGAGAAGATCAACGTTGCGTGATCGGCCCAAGGCCGCCAAGATGGCCGGATGAATGGGCAGCGGAGGAGGCGGTCTTGGAACAGACAACGGAAGCGGATGCGCAGGTCATCGTCAAGAAGCGGGGAGGGGCTGGCATCATTCGCCTCAACCGCCCGAAGGCGATCAACAGCCTGACGTTGCCGATGGTTCGCGGCCTGTTTCAGGCGCTTCAGCGTTTCGAGGAGGATGCCGGTGTTGCCTGCGTGGTGTTGACCGGGGAAGGCGACAGGGGGCTTTGCGCCGGGGGCGATGTTCGCATCATTCATGATCTTGGCAAGGCCGGCGACCCGCAGGTGCTTGATTTCTGGCGGGAAGAATTTCCGCTCAACTATCGCATCGCCCGCTTCAGCAAGCCCTATATTGCCCTGATGGACGGCATCGTCATGGGCGGCGGCGTCGGCATTTCAGCCCATGGCAGCCACCGCATCGTCACGGAACGCACAAAACTCGCCATGCCGGAAACCGGCATCGGTTACTTTCCTGACGTCGGCGGCTCCTGGCTCCTGCCACGAGCGCCGGGCGAATGCGGCACCTGGCTGGGGCTGACGGGCAACGCGGTTACGGCCGCTGATGCCATCTACGCCGGCTTTGCCGATTATATTGTTCCTTCGGACCGTCTCGACGGTCTGGTCCAGAACCTGTCGCAAGCGGCGGATATAGACAGCATCGAGACGGCGATCATGGCGCAGGCGGTTGAGGCCGATGAAGGCGTTTTATCCATAAATCGGGATATTATCGACGCGACATTCCGCTTCGACACGGTTGAGGAGATTTTCGCCGCGCTTTCGGCGCGCCAAGATGCGTTTTCGCGCGAGACCCTTGAGGTCCTGCAAAAGCGCTCTCCCACCAGTCTGAAACTGACCCTGAAGCTGCTGCGCCTCGGTCGGGAAAGTGCGAGCCTCATCGAATGCCTGGAGCGGGAATTTGCCGCCGGCACGGAGATATTGCGCCAGCACGATTTTTACGAAGGCGTGCGTGCGGCCCTTATCGACAAGGACCGCAATCCCCGCTGGCAACCGGCGCGGCTGGAAGAGGTGCGGGAGGAGAATCTGGCGCCCTATTTTGCCGGGCATTCCGGCAATCTGTTTCCCGATCATCGCCTTTAGATCAGTGGAGACCGCGCCTGTTGCCTGGAGACTGGCGAATCTCCGCCCTCATTCCTGTGACAAGCACAAGGACGAGGGCTACGCTCAATGCGAATACATGTTTCGGGCGTAATGAATTTCATGGTTCTCTCCGAGATTTTGGGAAGGGTGACGCAAAAGAAATTCGGCTTCTTGCCCTATATGAAATCATCACCTTTTGAGTGCTTATTCTTTGGGTGAAATTTCCAATCCATACCCCTGCAAGGCACAGTTGTTTCTCGCGGGCGTTGCCGCCGCCCGCTATGTTGAACACCATTCGAATTGCCGGGGGTATTCATGAAACGTCTTCTCATTATCGGTACTGCTTTTGCCGCTCTTTTTGCAGGTGCGGCGCAGGCGCAGTCTCCGACCACCATCCTCAACGCATCCTACGATGTCGCCCGCGAAGTTTTTGCGGCCGAGAACGAGGCGTTTATCAAGCAGCATCCGGGCGTAACCGTCGATCAGTCGCATGCCGGCACCTCCAAGCAGGCGCGCGCCATTGTCGAGGGTCTTGAAGCCGATGTTGTCACCTTCAACCAGGTGACCGATGTCGATTTTCTGGTGAAGCAGGGCTTCGTTTCCGCCGACTGGAAGAAGGATTTTGCGAACGACGCATCGCCGTTCTATTCCTTCCCGTCCTTCCTCGTGCGCGCCGGCAATCCCAAGGGTATCAAGGACTGGGACGATCTTGCCCGCGACGATGTGAAGATCGTTTTCCCCAATCCGAAGACCTCGGGTAACGCCCGTTACACCTATCTCGCCGCCACGGCTTACGCCAAGGAGAAGTTCAACGGCGACGAGAAGAAGGTCCAGGAATTCGTCAAGAAAATCTTCGACAATACGCCGGTTTTCGACACCGGAGGCCGCGCCGCCACCACCACTTTCGTGGAACGCGAGATCGGCGACGTGCTGATCACCTTCGAAGCCGAGACCCGCGGCATCGCCAAGCAATATGGCGCCGACAAGGTGGAAGGCGTTGTGCCCTCCGTCAGCCTGCTCGCCGAATTTCCGGTGGCCGTGGTGGATAAGGTGGTCGACAAGCGCGGCTCGCGTGATCTGGCGAAGAGCTATCTCGACTTCCTCTATACCGAGGAAGGCCAGCGCATCGCCGCCGAATTCGGCCACCGCGTTCACGATGAAAAGGTCGTCGGCGAGTTCAAGGACAAGTTCCCCGCCATTCGCCTCGTCAATGTCGATGATGTCTTCGGCGGCTGGGACAAAATTCAGAAAGAGCATTTTGCATCCGGCGCGACGCTTGATACGCTTTACGGCAGACGTTAATCACAACGACAAAGAACAGATAGAAGACCCGGCGGGAAACTGCCGGGTCGCTTTTTGATGAATTGGGGGCGGGGTTTGAAACGGAATGTTCTGCCGGGGCTGAAATTGTCCCTTAGCGTTACCCTGACTTACGTCGCCATCATCGTGCTTCTGCCGCTCTCGGCGCTGGTGTTCAAGGCGGCAAGCCTAGGCCCTGCCGAATATTGGTCGATCATCTCTTCTCCGCGCGCCGTCGCCAGCTATCGTGTTACCGTGCTCTGTGCGCTGGCCGCCACGCTGTTCAACGTCATTTTCGGGGTGGCGCTTGCCTGGGTGCTGACACGTTACCGCTTTCCCGGCTGGCGCATCGTGGACGCCATCGTCGATCTGCCTTTTGCGCTTCCGACCGCCGTTGCCGGCATTGCGCTGACGACGCTTTTTGCGGGCAATGGTTGGTTCGGCTCGGTGCTTTCCCAATTCGGCATCAAGGTGGCCTACACGCCGCTTGGCATCATGGTGGCGATGGCCTTTACCAGCCTGCCCTTTATCGTGCGCACCGTGCAGCCGGTTCTGGAAGACCTCGATCCGGCGCTGGAAGAAGCGGCGCAATCGCTCGGTGGTTCCGATCTCGAAATTTTCCGCAAGATCATCCTGCCGCTCCTGACGCCGGCGTTGCTCGCCGGTCTGTCGCTGTCCTTCGCCCGCAGCCTCGGCGAATTCGGGGCGATCATCTTCATCGCCGGCAACCAGCCGTTTTCGACTGAGATCACCGCGCTGCTGATCTTCATCCGGCTGGAGGAATATGATTATCAGGCGGCGGCCGCCATCGCCTCCGTGCTGCTCATCACCGCCTTCGTGATGCTGGCGGTGACCAATTACCTGCAGGCGCGCGCGCTTCGTTACACGGTGAGGGGCTGAGACATGAGTGCCGTTTCTTCACACCGCAAGCCGCCACGGGTTGGCGACGCGCCTCTTGTTCGCCGCAGCCTGATTGCCTTCGTGCTTGTTATCGGTGCCTTGCTGGTCTTAGCGCCGCTTGTCATCATCGGCGTCGAAGCCTTTTCGCAGGGCTGGAAGGTCTATTCCGCCACCATCGCCCATCCCGATACCCGCCACGCCATCATGCTGACGGTACTGACGGCGCTGATCGCCGTGCCTGTTAATACCGCCTTCGGTGTGGCCGCCGCATGGGCGATCACCAAGTTCGATTTCCCGGGCCGGCGCTTCCTGCTGGTGCTGATCGAAATACCCTTTTCCATTTCGCCGATCGTCGCCGGCGTCGCCTATCTCTTCGTTTACGGCCTTCAGGGGTTGTTCGGCCCGTTCCTCGATGCGCATGATATCAAGATACTCTTCGCGCTTCCCGGCATCGTCATCGCCTCGATGTTCGTGACTGCGCCTTTCGTGGCGCGCGAACTGATCCCGCTGATGCAGGCGCAGGGTCGCGATCTCGAGGAGGCGGCGACCTCGCTTGGCGCATCCGGCTGGCGTACCTTCTTTTCGGTGACCTTGCCGAACATCAAATGGGCGCTGCTTTATGGTGTCGTGCTCTGCAATGCCCGCGTGATGGGCGAATTCGGCGCGGTATCGGTCGTATCGGGCAATATTCGCGGCCAGACCAATACGCTGCCGCTGCATATCGAGCTGCTTTACCACGATTACCAGACGGCCGGCGCCTTCGCGTCCGCCTCCATCCTTGCCTTGCTCGCTGTCGTCACCATCATCGCCAAGGTGGCGCTGGAAGGGCGCGGCGCCGGACGCGGCGCCAAGAAGACCAACGGCGATGCCGCCATCGCCACGGAGACCTGATTCCCATGAAAATCCGCCTCGAAAATGTGGTGAAGACCTTCGATACCTTCCGCGCCGTGCGCGATGTTTCGCTGGATATCGAAAGCGGCGAGCTTCTGGCGCTGCTCGGTCCCTCAGGCTCCGGCAAGACGACGATTTTGCGCATGGTTGCCGGTCTCGAATATAGCGATGGCGGCCGGATCTTTTTTGGCGACGAGGACGCCACCAATATTCCGGTGCGTGACCGCGGCGTCGGTTTTGTGTTTCAGCATTATGCGCTCTTCCCGCATATGACTCTGCATCAAAACATCGCTTTCGGTATGAAGGTCTCGAAGGTGAAGCGCGACAAGGCGGCGATCGACGCCCGCGTCGAAGAGCTTCTGCGGTTGGTGAAGCTCGATGGCCTCGGCGACCGTTTTCCGGCGCAGATTTCCGGCGGCCAGCGGCAGCGCGTGGCGCTGGCGCGTGCGCTGTCGGTCGATCCCAAGGTGCTGCTGCTGGATGAGCCTTTCGGAGCGCTGGACGCCAATGTGCGCCGCGATCTTCGCCGCTGGCTGCGCGAGATTCACGATTCGCTCGGCATCACCACGATTTTCGTGACGCATGACCAGGAAGAGGCGCTCGATCTTGCCGATCGTGTTGTCATCCTCAATCAGGGCGAAATCGTACAGGAGGGCACGCCGAAGGAGGTCTGCCGCCAGCCGAACAGCGCCTTCGTCATGCGCTTTCTGGGTGATGCCAACCGGGTCTCCGGCGTGGCGCGCGGCGGCAAGGTCTATGTCGGTGACAATGAGCTGCCTTTCTCCTATGCGCAGGGCGATGGCGTCGTGGATATCTATGCCCGCCCCGGCGATCTCGAATGGGAAGATCTGCATGAGGGCATTCCGGCCTCGGTGGCGCGGGTTCTCGACCGGGCGGGTGAACGCCGGGTAATCGCCAGCACCGATGGCGGCGACATCCTGGAATTTGACGTGCCGCCGGAAAACGACGTCGCCGCCGGTGACCGCGGTTCCGTCATCATCCGCCGGGCGAAGATTTTCCCGGCGGCATGAGCCGTTGTCAGCCCAGAAGCTCGAAGGCGCTTTCTGCCACAAGCTTGCCGTTGATCATCAGCTCAACCCTGTGAAGGCCGGGATAGTGTTTGCGGGTGGTGAAATCGCGTATGGCGCGGCTGATCGACAGCGCGCATGTCTCACCGGGCTGAAGCTCGATTTCTTTCCACTTGAAGACTTTCGCCGAGGCGTCGCCGCTCTTCTTCACGTAGTGCACGGCGTAGTCGATCACCAGTTTCTGCGGGCGTTTCGCCGTCGAGGTGAAAGAGGCTGAAATCCGCACAGGGTTGCCGAGAGCCACCTTGTCCGGCGTAACCTGAAATGCCGCAAGTGCAATTTCCGCTTCCTCATGTGCGCCAAGATGGGCAAGCGCGGCGGCGTCGCCCTTCTTGATCAACGTGCGCAGGGCTTGGCGTGTAATCCAGCGCGTATGCGGGTTTTCCTTCGGCCATGCATCGATGAGCGCCAGCACGAAAGCGGGATTGTCCTTGGTGATGTCGTTCAGATGATTGGCGACGGATTTGCGCACATAAAGCGCCTCATCAGCTTTCATGGCCTCGAGGATACCAGTGACCGGGGATGGATCGTCGATCAGGGGTTTGAGCTGGAATGACCATGGCAGGCGCGGCCGGCAGCCCTCGCTCGCCAGCCGCCGCACATGTTCGTTTTCATGTCGTGACCATGTCTCCATCACGGCAAGGGTACGGGCCATATCCCTTTGCAGGAAATGACGGATGGCGAATTCCGAGGAGCCGAAACGGGTGAAATAATGCAGCGCTTCCATGGAAAGATCGAAATCATCGAGGCCGTAGAGCGCCACATATTCCGGTAGCGAAATGGAGGCAAAACCGTTGCCGATGCCCGGCGCTGCGGCGGTCAGGATTTCGATGTTGCGGGCATAGTCGCCGGGAAGTGTCGCATGCAGGCTCGTCGCCACCTGCCGCATACGCTGCATGATGCCCAAGGCCTCGAGGTTTTCGGTGGCGAGCGCCATGAAGGCTGAGATGTCAAACTGCGGATGAACGGCCCTGGTCTGATCGGCGATATGCCGCAGTTTCTCGCGGTTGAAGATTTCCTTCAATGCAGGTGCCGCCGTGTCGCTCATATTGCCCTCAAAGTTCACTTTTTGTTCTTTTAGGGCAGGATGAGGCTGGAGGCAAGGGCTGAGCAACTTTCGAAGAGTGCTGACGGACCGAGTGGGTGCCGCTTACTTCTTCTCCCCGACGGGGAGAAGAAGTTTCGTGACAAACTAACTTCAGCTCATCTGGCTGACGAATTTGGTCTCCAGATAGGCCTGAACCGCTTCCGAGCCGCCTTCCGTGCCATAACCGGAATCCTTGATGCCGCCGAAGGGGACTTCGGGAAGCGCAAGGCCATTATGGTTGATGGTCAGCATGCCGGCCTCTACCTGCTGGCCAAGTGCGTGCGCGGTCTTGACCGAACCGGTAAAGGCGTAGGATGCAAGACCGAAGGGCAGGCGGTTCGCTTCGGTGATGGCGTCATCGAAGCTCGAGAAGCGGTTGATGATCGCGACCGGGCCGAAGGGCTCGTCATTCATGATCTTGGCGGTGGTGGGCACATTGGCGAGAACCGTCGGCTCGAAGAAATTGCCCTTGTTGCCGATGCGACGGCCGCCGGTCTTCAATTCTGCGCCATGGGAAACGGCGTCGTTGATGAGGCCTTCCAGTGCCGGAATGCGGCGCTCATTGGCGAGCGGGCCCATGATGACGCCATCTTCGAGACCGTTGCCGACCTTGATGGCTTTCGTCGCTTCCACGAAACCTTCAAGGAAGCGATCGGCCACGCCGTCCTGCACGAGGAAGCGGGTGGGGGCGACGCAGACCTGACCGGCATTGCGGAACTTGGCAAGCGAGGTCACTTCGATCGCCTTGTCGATATCGGCATCGTCAAAGATCATGACAGGCGCGTGGCCGCCCAGTTCCATCGTGGCGCGCTTCATGTGTTTGCCCGCAAGTGCGGCCAGATGTTTGCCGATGGGCGTGGAACCGGTGAAGGAAATCTTGCGGATGACCGGATGCGGGATCAGATATTCCGAAATTTCGGATGGAACACCGTAAACGAGACCGATGACGCCGGCCGGTACGCCCGCATCCACGAAGGCGCGAATGAGTTCGGCCGGCGATGCCGGTGTTTCCTCGGGCGCCTTGACGATGATGGAGCAGCCGGTGGCGAGCGCTGCGGAAAGCTTGCGGACGATCTGGTTGATCGGGAAGTTCCACGGCGTGAACGCCGCCACAGGGCCGACCGGCAGCTTGATGGCAAGCTGCGAAACACCGCTCGCGCGGGCCGGGATGACCTGGCCATAGGTGCGGCGTGCTTCTTCCGCGAACCAGTCGATGGTGTCGGCGGCGCCCATGATTTCGGTGCCCGACTGCGCCAGCGGCTTACCCTGCTCGCGGGTCATGATATAGGCGATCTTGTCCTTGCGCTCGCGCAGGATATCGGCCGCCTTGCGCATGATCTTCGAGCGCTCGAAGGGGGAGGTGTCGCGCCACAGCTTGAAACCGCGCTCGGCGGCGGCAAGCGCCAGATCGAGGTCTTCCTTCTCGGCGTGCGCGATCGCGCCGATGATCTCGTCGGTTGCCGGATCGGACACGGCGATCGTCTTGCCGGAAACGGCGTCTCGCCATTCGCCATCAATGAGAAGTTTGATGTCGGGATAGGTGTGCATAGGGGCTACCTTCATGATGCGGCCGATACGGCGGAAGCCGTCCGGCCCGGAGACGTGAACAGAATTGTCCTGGCCGGACGAAACCGGCATCGCGGCTTTCGCTGCGCGGAACATGTGTCTGGATATTTCCGACAAGAGGCTTCTGGAATTGCCGGAAACGGAAACGACAGCCTTTATATTAAGTTCCGGGCGGTATGTTTCAACCATGCGCTCCGGCAATCGTCATGATTTTTCTATGATGCGGAATTTGTCATTCGTCATTTCAATCCGGCGTGGAGATGGGGCGACGCCTGCCCGGCCGCCTCACGCGAATCAGATGAACCTGTGCGGCGACGGCGAGGCTCTCGCCACAATTCGGCCTTTGTCGCACCTGACGAATTATCGGGAGGGGTCTCCGGGGCTTGCCGCCTGCGTCATAACAGGGCGTCGAGTGTAAAAAACTACAATAAGACGGAAAAATTATCCAAAGGGTTTACTCAAAACCTAGAGAAAATACGGATAAAATCTCAGTGAGGATATAACATCAGTTCCTGATATATATTGCTAACGTCGGTTCCCTTGACCTTCAAAGGTTGGTGAAAACCCTCGACCTGAACGTTATCGATGGAGAAAAAGTATGAGTTTCGCCCGGGTACTTCTCAGTGCGTTCTTGTCGCTTGCGTGGCTTTCCTGTGCCGAAGCCGGGGAAATTGCCAAACCGCAGGGAAAGCCGATATTAACCATATCCGGAAACATCAGTAATACGAATGCCGATGGTGCCGCGGTATTTGATCGTGACATGCTGGAAGCGCTCGGCATGGAGACGGTGGAGACGACGACGCCCTGGCATGACGGCCGTGTCCGTTTCGATGGTGTCTCGCTGGCGAAACTGATGGATGTCGTCGGTGCAAAGGGCACCAGCGTCACGGCGGTCGCTCTCAACGATTATGTCAGCACGATACCTATTGAAGATTTTAAGAAATTTAACGTTATCCTGGCGATCAAGCTGGACGGCAATTACATGACAGTTCGCGAAAAAGGCCCGTTGTTCGTCATCTATCCCTATGACAGCGACCCGGAGCTGCAGAAGCAGACCTATTATTCGCGGTCCGCATGGCAAGTTGCCAAACTGATAGTGGAATAAAGGTGCCGTTTGCGAAAACTTGTGGCGGTGATCATCTGTTGCTTCGTCCTGGCAACGGGCTATATCGCTTTCGTCATTGCCGAGCGGCAGACCGCTCTGCAGAAATTCGCCCGCTACAATGATTCCTGGGCCGTCAGCCAGACCGTAGCCGAATATCTGCGCCTCCAGAACAAGCTGGCCGTCTTTGCGCTCAATCCCGGCAAGATCGACCGGGACGAGTTGCAACTGCGTCTGGACATCATGCTGAGCCGCCTTGAGCTTCTGAAGCAGGGCAATCTGGGCGCCTTCATTGACGAAAAGCAGCAGTGGCGGGATCTAGTGACCCGTCTTGATGCCGTTCTGGCCCGTCTGGAGCAGCAGGTGAACAACCTTAATCCGGCCGATGTGCCGGATCTGCTTTCGGCAATGAGCGCACTTGACGCGCCGATGACGACGCTGGCCTCGTCTTCCGTCGCTTATGACGTCAATCTCATCGATACGGCCCATGAGGATGTGCGCAAGCTGCATATCGTTTACACCGCGCTGGCAGGCGGCCTCATCCTGTGCGGTATAGCGCTTGTCATATTGCTGCTTCGCCAGAACGACCTCCTGAACCGCGCGCAGAAAAGCATGCGCGGCCTGACGGACGATCTACGTGCCGCCACGCTGGAATTGCAGGCGAAAAATGTCCGGCTCGAGCATGATGCCTATCACGATGCGCTGACGGGCCTGCCGAACCGCGCGCTGTTCCGGCAGGAATTGATCGAGAGATTGCGCCGATCCTTCGGCGGTACGGGAACGACGGCCATCCTTCTCCTCGATCTCGACGGCTTCAAGGACGTGAACGACACGCTCGGCCATGATGCGGGCGATGCGCTGCTTCAGGCCGTGGCGCAGCGCCTTTCGGCCATCGGCGGCGATTATGACATGGTCTGCCGTCTGGGCGGCGACGAGTTCGCCGTCGTCTCCGACGATCTGAACGAGGACGCCGCCCGCCGCCTTGCCACCAAGCTCATCGACCAGATCAGCCGCACTTACCAGCTGGGTGAGCAGGAGGTCAAAATTGGCACCTGCATCGGCATCGCCATTTCGCACGGCGCCGTCGATGCGGATGAATTGTTCAAGCGTGCCGACTTGGCGCTTTATGAGGCCAAGGCTATCGGCCCCGGCCGGGCGAGCGTTTTCAAGGTCCGCATGCAGAAACAGCTGACCGAGAAGAAATCCTTCGAGGCCGATCTGCAGACCGCGTTGCAGAACGACGAGATGGAAGTCTATTACCAGCCGCAGGTGGCGACGCAGACCCGCAAGCTCTGCGGCTTCGAGGCGCTGCTGCGCTGGAAACATCCGGTGCGGGGCGATGTGCCGCCCAGCGTTTTCATTCCCGTGGCGGAAAGAACCGGTCTCATCCATTCGCTCGGAAAATGGGTGATGGAGACCGCCTGCCGCGAGGCGATGGGCTGGGACGAGGACATGAAGGTGGCCGTCAATCTGTCGCCGGTTCAGTTCCACAGCACCAGTCTCATCCAGAACGTCATGGGCGCGCTTGAGAAAAGCGGGCTGGAGCCGAGCCGGCTCGAGCTTGAAATCACCGAATCGATCCTGCTCAACAAGAGCGACCAGACGATCAATACGCTGTCGCGGTTGAAGGCTGTCGGCATCAAGATCGCCATGGATGATTTTGGCACCGGCTATTCATCGCTCGCCAACTTGCGCGGCGTACCCTTCGACAAGATCAAGATCGACCGCTCGTTCCTGCGCGATATCACCAGCGACCGCGATGCGCTGGCGATCGTGGAATTCGTGGTCGGTGTCGGTCGCAGTCTGCGGATGACGACGATTGCCGAAGGTATCGAGACGGAAGAGCAATATGAATGCGTCAGGCGTCTGGGATGCGATCAGGTTCAGGGATATCTGATCAGCAGGCCATTGCCGGCCAAGGAGCTGGTGGCCTGGAGTTCCGTCTGAGACGGGGCCTGTTTGACGGCGGCCGTATCTTGAATTTTTACCAAGTCATATTGTTGCTTGCGAAAACCGATACCGGTTGCCGCAACGATGCTGTAGAGCATTCCCGGTCGATATGGGATCATTCCGACGAAGCGGCCGGGTTTTACGAAAAGGCTTGAGACATGGAAATACTGGACGTGCATGGAGTTGCCCTGCCTCTTTCTTCCGATGAGGTGTCGCCCGTCATCTGGCAGGCGCTGACCGACGGCAGCTACGAGGCGAAAGAGGCCCGCAGCGTCCTGAAAGCCATCAAGCCCGGCGATCGTGTGCTGGAGCTGGGCTCCGGTATCGGGATCATCACGTCGATCATTGCCGGCATTGAGGATGTTTCCGTCTGGGCTTTCGAGGCCAACCCCTCCACGGCGGCGCTGGCAGAACGGGTGATCAAGGCGAATTGCCGCGGCAATGTCGTGTTTTCGCAGGGACTTCTTACCGCCGACGAGCCGAGCTCCTATTCTTTTTACGTTCGCAAGGATCTCTGGATGTCGTCCATGGACGAAAACCAGGGCCCCTATGAAAAGCGCATCGAAGTCTCCTCCGCCAATATCGATGAATTTATCGCCAGCCGGGGCATTACCGCGCTTGTCATGGATATCGAGGGCGCGGAACGCGACCTGCTCGGCAGGGCCGATCTGACCGGCGTGGAGCGGATATTCGTGGAGCTGCATGACCATCTTTACGGTCTCGCCGGGGTTCGCGATATCATGCAGGCCCTGACCGCCAAGGGATATGCCTATGATCCGCGCGGTTCACGCGGGCCCTGCGTCCTGTTCTCGAAGGACGAGAGCCCGAGAGAATACGATCCCGAGGTTGACTGAGGCCGAGGGTCGCGTCGAATTCAAGGAACCGTCCGCCTGTCATCTCGTTCTTACCCGTGCATGAGGGCGTGGAGCGGGTCGACGCGTGTGCCGGAATGGTATGCGGTTCGAAAAGATAATTTCATAAACAGCAATTCATTCTCAATTATTGTTGCAATTGTCGCAACCGTTATCCTGCGTCATCATCTCTCCATCAAACCGGCGCACAACAGGCTGCACCGGAGATGCCAACGCAACCGAAGGAGAAACGATCATGGGCTTTGTTAAGACGACAGACGGAACCGAAATCTTCTACAAGGACTGGGGCCCGAAGGACGCTCAGCCGATCATGTTCCACCATGGCTGGCCGCTCAGCTCCGATGACTGGGATGCGCAGATGTTGTTCTTCGTTTCCAAGGGTTTTCGCGTCGTCGCCCATGACCGCCGTGGTCATGGCCGTTCCGCCCAGGTTGCCGACGGTCACGATATGGACCACTACGCCGCCGACGCCTTTGCCGTCGTCGAAGCTCTCGATCTGAAGAATGCTGTCCATATCGGCCACTCCACCGGCGGCGGCGAAGTTGCCCGTTATGTCGCCAAACATGGCGAACCCGCCGGCCGTGTCGCCAAGGCGGTTCTCGTTTCCGCCGTGCCGCCGCTGATGCTGAAGACCGAGGCCAATCCGGAAGGCTTGCCGATGGAGGTTTTTGATGGCTTCCGCTCGTCGCTCGCCGCAAACCGCGCGCAGTTCTTCCGCGATGTGCCAGCCGGCCCGTTCTACGGCTTCAACCGCGATGGTGCGACCGTTCATGAAGGCGTTATCCAGAACTGGTGGCGGCAGGGCATGATGGGCGGCGCAAAGGCCCATTACGATGGCATCAAGGCCTTCTCGGAGACCGACCAGACCGAAGACCTTAAGAATATCAGCGTTCCGACGCTGGTTCTGCACGGCGAAGACGACCAGATCGTGCCTATTGCCGACTCCGCACTGAAAGCCGTGAAGCTCCTGAAGAACGGCGCGCTGAAGACCTATCCCGGTTTCTCGCACGGCATGCTCACCGTCAACGCCGATGTGCTGAACGCCGATCTCCTGGCCTTCATCAAGGGCTGATCCTTCTTCATAATCATAATGCGGCCGATCATTCGGCCGCATTTTTTGTTTCGCATCAGGCCAGACGGCCTCGCCAGGCATTGCGGTAAGAAGTGAGGCCGGGAATATCGTGCGGCGTGAAATGGCGCTCGCGACCGGCAAGCGGCTTGATGCCGGTGAGCAGGGCCGCGCCTGCGCTGGTGCCGGTAGACCCTTCGACTGCCGTTACTTCCGTCTCTGCAAAGCCGGCCAGCGCCTTCAGATAAAAGGCGTTGCTGGCGAAGGGGCCTTCCACAAGGATTGGACCTTTCCGCCCGATGAGCGAAAGGCTGAATTCCGTCATCAGGGCAAGATAAAGCGACGTCGCCGCGTGCCGTTCCGCAGCCGTGGCATTTTCATCGCCGATCCAGCGCGCCGCCTTGTCGGGAAATGGACCGGAGCCGCTGACGACGCTCGGCAGCAGCATCATGCCTCTGGCAACCACGCCGCTGAGCGCCGCGTCTATCGCTTCGTCTTCCGCTGCCCCGAATTGTTGCGCGAGCATTTCATATTCCCTGCCGCCCATGAAGCGGGAGGAGGGAACGGGACGGCCGAAAGCATCGACATTCAGGAGTGTGTCACGGGTGGGATCGAGCGCACCCGCCGCGCCGCCAATGGCGAAATTCACCACCCAGGTGCCGGTGGAGACGACCGAAAAATCACCGTCCCGGCGCAGAAGATGCGGCAGGAGCGACGCGTTGGAATCGTGGATGCCACAATAGACCGGCATATGCGGCGAAAGGCCGGTTTCCATTGCCAGCGATGGGCGGATTGTTCCCAGCACATCAAAAGCGGAGCGAACCGGCGCCATCAGCTGCTCGATGCCGAGACGCGCGACGAGCGAGGAGAAATTCTTCCGCCGCGGGTTCCAGAGATCCGTATGGCAGCCGAGCGAAGTCGTTTCCGTGGCCTGAACGCCGGTCAGCCGCCCCGCCCAATATTGCGCATAGGTGACGATACTTCGCACTCTGGAGAAATCGTCCGGAAAGGCCTCTTTCTGGAAATGGATTTGCGCGCCAAGGTTCAGCCCGGCGGGAAGCTGCGGTGAGCCGGTCTCGGCAAAATCGGGCCTGATGCCACGATAGGCTTCCTGAATGGCCGCGGGGTAGCTGTGTTCATAATCTAGCACGGGCATGGCGAGATCGCCGTTCCCATCGAGAAGCGCTGCCGAAGCGCCATGGGTGGTGATGGAAATCGCATCGAAACCGTGCTGCTGGCCGAACCGCTGAAGGGCGGAGAGAATGAAGCGCCAGAGCATTTCCACATCGTAATGCGGATAAATTCCATCGCGAAGGACAGGGTTCGCCTGTTTCTCGGCAGCAATCTCCTCTCCGCTGCCGGTGTCGATGACGACGACCTTGGCATTGGTCTTGCCGATATCGATGACCGCGACACGGCCCGGTTTGATGCTGTCGTTCATGGCAGATGGAACACCGTCACCAGATCTTTCGCAATGGGCGAATTGTCCGGATTGCTCTCCATGATGTCAGCCATATGCGCCCACCACTTCTTCATCACGGGATGGTCGGGCAGTGCCGCCATGCCGTGGTTCTTCGGCCGCGTCAGCACGCCGAAAAGGATGCTGGTTTCCGGGTCGAGATGGATGGAATAATCGCTGACGCCCGCCTCATGCAGCAGCGCCACCAGTTCCGGCCATATCTCGTCATGGCGTTTTTTATATTCGGCCTCTTTTCCGGCAAAGAGTTTCATCCTGAAGGCGTGTTTTTCGAATTCCGGCATGGCTCAGCCTCTCATGGCCCGAAGGCGGCGCACAACGATGGGGATGGCGATGGTGATGATCAAAAGCAGGCCGACGAAGATCGACATGACGATACCAGGCACATTGAGCAACCCAAGCCCAAAGGTGACGAGGCCCATGACGAAGGCCGCGATGACCACACCTGCGATGGTGCCGGAACCGCCGAGAATGGAAACGCCGCCCAGCACCACCATCGTCACCACCTCAAGCTCCCACCCTTGAGCGATCGACGGGCGGGTGGAGCCGAGGCGCGAGGTGAGGCAGACGGCAGCGATGCCGCTCATTAGGCCGGTGAGCAGGAACAGGATGAACTTCACGCGTTCAACGGGAATCCCGGAGAAACGGGCGGCGAACGGGTTGTTGCCGATCACATAGACCTGCCGGCCGAAATTGGTGGCGTGCAGCAGGATGGCGAAGAGGATTGCCATGACGATAAACAGCACGAATTCGAAGGAAATGACGGAGATGACGTAACCTTGACCGAAATAGGCGAAATCGGCCGGGTATTTGCCATAGGCCTGATCGCCCAGCACCATGTAGGAAATGCCGCGAAACAGGCTCATCGTGCCGATGGTGACGACAATGGACGGCAGTTTCAGCCCTGCGACCAGAAAACCGTTAAATGCCCCGCATAAAAGCCCGGTGCCGATGCCGATGGCGACGAGGCCCGGCGTGCCGATGCCCATCTGCACCGCAGCGCCCATGGCGGTGGAGGCGAGCGCAATGATGGCGGCGACGGAAAGATCGATTTCACCGGCAATGATCAGCAGCGCCATGGCGAAGGCGATAATCGCCTTTTCGGTGAAATTGAAAGTCGCGTCCGACAGGTTCCAGGCATTGAGGAAATAGGGCGAGGCCAGCGAATTCGCGATAAAGATGAGGATCGCAACGCCAAGCAGCAGCACTTCCCAGCTGGCCATGATGCGGCGTAGTGGCGTGCCGAGCTTGTCTGGAATGATGCGCGCGTTCTGCGTCGGTTGAGATGGCGTGCTCATGCTGCGGCCTCCTTGGCCTGATCGGCTGCGGCGCGGTCACGCAGGATGATGCGGCCTTTTCGAGCTTCGGCGCGGGCGTTGAAGACGACGGCGAGCACGATCACCACGCCGGAAATCGCCATCTGCGCGAAGGGCGAGATGCCGATGACGGGCAGGGCGTTCTTGATGACGCCGAGGAACAGCGCGCCGAGCACCGCACCTGCCACCGAGCCGATGCCGCCGGCAATCGAGATGCCGCCGATCACATTCGCCGCCACGCTGTCCAGCTCGAAACCGGCGGCGATATCGACATAGGCAACCGCATAACGCGATACCCAGAGATAGCTGGCGAGGCCGGCAAGTGCGCCTGACAGCACGAAGGCGAAGAAGCGCGTGCGGCCCACATCGATGCCCGCATAGACGGCCGCGCTCGGATTACCGCCCGACGCATAGGCCGAGCGGCCAAAGGAGGTGCGGCTGAGCACCAGCCAGGCGCCAGCGATGATGAGGATCGCCACCCAGGAAAGGACAGGCATGCCGAGGATCATGGTGCGCGGCACATTGAGGAAGGTCGGCGAAAGCTGGTGCGCATTCACCCAGCCGCCGCCTGAAAGCACGAATGCCATGCCGCGATAGATGGTAAGCGTGCCGAGCGTGACGACGATGGGCGGAATGCCGAGCCACCAGACCAGTACGCCGTTAAGCGAACCGAGAAAAGCGCCGATGCCGACCGCCATGACGATGAGAAGCGGCAGCGGAATGCCCGGAAAGGCGGCATTGGTCATCGCCACCGCCATGCCGGTAAAGGCGAGATTGGCGGCAACGGAGAGATCGATGGATTTGGTGAGAATGACCGCCATCTGGCCCAGCGCCAGAATGATAAGGATGGAAGTATCGTTGAAGATATTGACGAGATTGGCCGGCCGGCCGAAACCGGGCGCGCGCAGCGCAAAACCGGCGATCATGATGAGGATGATGCCCGCCAGCAGCCATTCGCGATTTTTGAGTAGACGTTGCATGGTTTTGCCCCTCTCAGGCATTGCCGGTGGCGGCGCGCACCAGCTTTTCCGGAGAAAAATCGGCGCGTTCGAACTGGCCCGCCATCAGGCCTTCGCGCATCACGATGGCGCGGTCGGACATGCCGAGGATTTCGGGAAGTTCGGATGAAATCATGATGATGGAGAGCCCCTCGGCGGCAAGCTCGCTGATGAAGCCATGCACGGCGGCTTTGGAGCCGATGTCGATGCCCTTGGTGGGTTCATCGAGAATGATGACCTTGGGCTGGGTGGCGAGCCATTTGCCGATCACCACCTTCTGCTGGTTGCCGCCCGAAAGCGTGCCGACGGGCACCGAGAGGGCGGCGGCGCGCAGATCGAGCCGCGAGGCATATTTGCGCGCCAGCGCGAATTCATTGGCCGCGGCCAGAAATCCCTTGCGCGAGGTTCGCGTGAGGGAGGGCAACGACATGTTCTGGTAAATCGGCATTTCGAGCGCGAGACCGTGGCGGCCGCGCTCTTCCGGCACATAAACGATACCGGCGCGGATCGCATCCTCCGGCGAACGGATGACGAGCGGTTCGCCATTGAGGGTAATCTGTCCGGAGGCTGGGCGAGTAATGCCGAAAAGCGACTGGCACAGTTCCGAACGCCCGGCGCCGATCAACCCGTAAAGGCCGAGAATTTCGCCCTTGCGCAGATCGAGCGAAATATCGCGGAATTCGGTCTGGTGCGAATAGTCGCGGACCGACAGAACCGTCGGGCCGAGGGTGACGGCCTGTTTCGGAAAGGCGTTCGTGACATCGCGGCCGACCATCAGGCGTACGATTTCGTCCTGCGGCGTGGCGGCGAGATTGCCCGCGCCGACCATCTTGCCGTCCCGGAACACGGCGTAATTTTCGGCGATCTCATAGACTTCGTCGAACTTGTGGCTGATGAAGAGGATCGCCTTGCCCTGCCGCTTCAGATTTTCGACGATGCGGAAGAGATCGTCGATTTCCTTGCGGGAAAGAGCAGCCGTCGGTTCGTCCATGATGACGATCCGTGCCTCGACCGACAGCGCGCGGGCGATGGCGACGAGATGGCGCTGGGCAATGGACAGGTCCTTCAGCCGGATCGTCGGATCAATGGTGCTTTCGAGCTGTTCCAGCAGAACCTTTGCGCGCGCATTGATGGTCTTCCAGTCAATGAGGCCGAAACGGCCTTTTGGTGCATGACCGAGGAAGATGTTTTCACCGACGGAGAGCTCATCGAACAGCACGGTTTCCTGGTGAATGGCGGTGACACCGGCATCGATGGCGTCTTGCGCGCTGTGAAAATGGACAGGCTGGCCATCGAGAAGGATTTCGCCCTCGTTAGGACGGTAAATGCCGGTGAGGATTTTGACGAGCGTGGATTTTCCAGCACCGTTCTCGCCGATCAGAGCGGTGACCTTGCCGGAATAAAGCGCGATATCGACACCATCCAGCGCTTTGACGCCGGGGAATATCTGGCTGATGCCGCGCATTTCCAGAATGGGCGTTGAATTTGAAGCCTCGGCGACATCTAAAATTTTCGTTTCGATACGCATCATCCGTCTTACCGGTCAGTTTTGATTGAAGCGGTGAGGGGCACCCCCCTCTGCCCTGCCGGGCATCTCCCCCTCAAGGGGGGAGATCGATATGTGGCGACCTCTCGGCCATCTCCAACGTTGAGGATGAGCGAGCGTTCTCTTCCGGCCGATCTCCCCCCTTGAGGGGGAGATGCCCGGCAGGGCAGAGGGGGGTGCCCTCCGCTCGCCGTTAGCTGCTACTCAGGTCAAAAAATCTTCGAGAACTGATCGATATTCTTCGCGTCATAAACGAAGGGATCGGCCATTGCAGCTTCGCTGTTTTCGCCAACCTTGATCTTGCCCATCCGTCCCGCTTCGATTTCCGAGCCCGGCTTGCCGTCTGCCTCGCCCTTCACAAGGCGATAGGCGATCTGGGTGGCGGAATAACCGAGGTCGATCGGGTTCCAGATGGCGAATTCCTTGGTCGCGCCTGATTTGATGGCGCCGGCCATCTCGGACGGCAGGCCAAGGCCGGTCACAAACACCTGGCCGATCTTGCCCGCATCCTTCACGGCCTGCGAGGCGGCGAGAACGCCAACCGTCGTCGGTGCGACGATGACCTTCACATTCGGCTGCGAGGAAAGCAGGCCCTGCGCTTCGCGGTAGCTCTTGTCGGCAAGGTCGTCACCGTAAACGGTGGTGACGAGGTTGAGACCGGGGAAATCCTTCAGCTGCTTTTTCATCTCGTCGATCCAGATATTCTGGTTCGTGGAGGTGGTGGTGGCCGAAAGAATGGCGAAATCGCCCTTGCCGCCTTCCAGATGTGATGCGGCAAGCTGTAGGCACATCTTGCCGATCAGTGCGTTGGACGAGGGGTTGAGCTGGAGAATGCGGCCCTCAGGCGCTACGCCGGAATCCCAGGAAATGACCTTGATGCCGCGCTGCGCCGCCTTTTTCAGCGCCGGAACCACGGCGTCGGGGTCATTGGCGGAAATGGCGATGGCGTCGACACCCTGCGCGATCAGCGAATTGATGACTTCGATCTGGCCTTCCGCCGTGGTGCTGGTCGGGCCGGTATAGATGATCTCGACGCCGCCGAGGTCTTTTGCGGCCTCCTGCGCGCCCTTGTTGGCGGCTTCGAAAAAGCCGTTGCCGAGCGATTTGACCACCAGTGCGATCTTCACATCGGCTGCCTGGGCAACGCCGCCCAGTCCAGCGACGGAGAGCGCCGCGCTGAGCGCCAGAGCGCTCGTCAATGTTCTGCGTGTAAGTTTCATGTCCCTTTTCCTCCCGTTTTGAACCTTTTTCCTCCCTCCGGTGCTCCTCAGGCGACCGAAGAAGAATCCTCTTCATCCGATGGGGTGGCTGTCTTGCCATCCTTCACCGCGCCGGCGATCAGCAATTCGACGCCGGCATCTTCCACCATCCTCGCCGCCTCATCGGAAATCCCGTCATCGGTAATGATGGTCGAGACGTTTTCGAGCGGGCATAAAATGAGGCTGGATCGTTTTCTGAATTTCGAAGAATCGACCATCACGATCAGTTCTTCCGCCTGTCGCATCAGCTTCTGCTCGCTCTGGATGACCAGTGCGTCGGATTCCATGATGCCGAGCGCACCCACGCCCTGTGCGCCGAGAAAAATGCGTCGTGCATAAAAATTGCGGATCGCATCATTCTCGAAAGGCGACAGGATGAGGCTCTGGTCGCGATAGATCGCGCCGCCCGGCACACTGACATTGCATTTGGAATGCTTGACCAGATGTTCCGCAATCGCGAAGGAATTGGTCATCACCTGCAGACGGCGCGCCGCCATGTAGTGCACCATCTGGAATGTCGTCGTGCCGCCATTCAGGATGATCGCATCGCCATCATTGCAGAGATCAACCGCCTTGCGCGCAATTGCGCGTTTTTTGTCGATGTTGACCGATTCGGATACACGGAACGGCCTTGCCGCGAGATTGCCGAGTTGCGGCGGATGTACCGCTTCGGCTCCACCACGCACGCGGCGCAACTTGCCCTGAACGTGCAGCGACGCGATATCCCTGCGGATCGTCGCTTCCGACGCATCCGTCAGTTCGGCAATATCCTGCACCGTCACGACAGCTTTTTCCTGTGTGGCGCTCAAGATGATGCGATGGCGTTCGCGTTCGTGCATGGGGTCCTCCTGGTCGTGATTATTCGCAATCTCTTTACGTTGTCAATCAAGAACGATCAAATTAATCAATATCGCGCTGCAACATGAAAATTTATGATCGTTTTTGATTGACATTGTGCTTTTGGATGCGCGATATCTGCCATCAAAGGAGGCGGGCCGGTATCGGCTCCGCGAATGCAGACAGATATTGGGAGGAAGACATGACGGGAAAATCCCGCCTTCTCGAAAGCCGTTGGGACGATGCTTACGCCAAGACGCTCGATGAGCCGGGCAAGCTGCTTTATCGCTCCAATCTGCTAGGTGCGGACAAGCGCATCACCAATTACGGTGGCGGCAACACATCCGCGAAGGTGCTCGAAACCGATCCGCTGACCGGCGAAAAGGTCCGCGTCATGTGGGTGAAAGGCTCCGGCGGCGATGTCGGCACCATCAAGCTCGATGGTTTTGCGACGCTTTATCTCGACAAGCTGGAAGCGCTGAAGGGCATTTACAAGGGTGTGGAGGACGAGGATCGCATGGTCGGCTTCCTGCCGCATTGCACCTTCAACCTCAATCCGCGCGCGGCCTCCATCGATACGCCACTGCACGGTTTCGTGCCTTATGATCATGTCGACCACATGCATCCCGATGCGATCATCGCGATTGCCGCCTCCAAAAACTCGAAAGAGCTGACGCAGCAGATCTTCGGCGATGACATTGGCTGGCTTCCCTGGCGCCGTCCGGGCTTTCAGCTCGGCCTCGACCTGGAGGCTTTCGTAAAAGCCAATCCCAAGGCCAAGGGTGTCGTGCTGGAAAGCCACGGCCTGTTCACCTGGGATAACGACGCCAAGGCGTGTTACGAACTGACGCTCGCCATCATCAACAAGGCGATTGAATGGTTCGCTGCGCAAACCGAAGGAAAGACGATTTTCGGCGGTGCCACGGCAAAAAGCCTGCCGGTTGCCGAACGCCGCGCCATCGCCTCCCGGCTGATGCCGGAAATTCGTGGCCGCATCGGCCGTGAGGAACGCAAGCTCGGCCATTTCGACGACCAGGATGCGGTTCTCGAATTCGTCAATTCGAAAAATCTGAAGCCGCTGGGTGCACTCGGCACATCCTGCCCCGATCACTTTCTGCGCACGAAAATCCGCCCGCTGATCCTCGATCTCGATACGGCAAATCCCGATGTGGATACGTTGACGGCGGGTCTCGACGAGGCGCTGGAGGCTTACCGGGCCGACTACAGCCGCTATTATGAGGCGTGCCGCCACGACAATTCACCAAAGATGCGCGATCCGAACCCCGTGATCTTTCTGATCCCCGGCGTCGGCATGCTGTCCTTTGCCAAGGACAAGGCGACGGCGCGTATCGCCGGTGAATTTTACGTCAACGCCATCAATGTCATGC
Source organism: Agrobacterium sp. LAD9 (assembly GCF_003031125.1). NCBI lineage: Bacteria > Pseudomonadati > Pseudomonadota > Alphaproteobacteria > Hyphomicrobiales > Rhizobiaceae > Agrobacterium > Agrobacterium sp. LAD9. The sequence continues at coordinate 40,315 of NZ_PHGS01000023.1, forward strand.
GCGGCGCTTCCACCGTGTCCGAATATCAGGGCCTTCCCGAACAGGAAGCCTTCGACATCGAATATTGGCTGCTGGAAGAAGCGAAACTTCAGCGCATGCCGAAGCCGAAAAGCCTTGCCGGCCGCGTGGCCTTCGTTACCGGTGGAGCCGGCGGCATCGGCCGGGCGACGGCGGAACGGCTGGCGGCCGAGGGTGCCTGCGTTGTGCTGGCCGATATTGACGAGGCGGCGCTGGAAGCAGCCAAGGGCGATTTCGTCAAGCACTACAGCGCGGATGCGGTGCGTACCGTCAAGCTTGACGTGACGAAGGAAGATGCCGTGATTTCCGCCTTCGCGGAAGCGAGCGTGGAATTCGGCGGCGTGGATATTCTCGTCTCCAATGCCGGCATTGCTTCCTCCGCGCCGGTGGAAGACACGACGCTTGCCATGTGGAACAAGAATATAGATATTCTCGCGACGGGCTATTTCCTTGTGTCGCGCGAAGCATTCCGCCTGCTGCGGCGTCAGAACCTCGGCGGCAACGTGGTTTTCGTCGCGTCGAAAAACGGTCTTGCCTCTTCGCCCAATGCTTCCGCCTATTGCACGGCCAAGGCAGCGGAAATCCACCTTGCCCGTTGCCTTGCTCTGGAAGGAGCGGAGGCGGGCATTCGCGTCAACACCGTCAATCCCGATGCCGTGCTGCGTGGCTCGAAAATCTGGAACGGCGAGTGGCGCGAGCAGCGCGCGGCCTCGTCCAAGATCGAGGTGACCGATCTGGAGGAGCATTACCGCAAGCGCTCGATGCTGAAGCTCAATGTGTTCCCGGAAGACATCGCCGAAGCGATCTACTTCCTGGCGTCCGATGCTTCCGCCAAGTCGACAGGCAACATCATCAATGTCGATGCCGGCAACGCGCAGAGCTTTACGCGGTAGGACGTTCGGCACGTTCTCACTTCCGTCATTCCGGCCTTGAGCCGGAATCCAGCCAGCCCAAGTCCTTGGGCTGAAAAGACTCTCTCCGCCGCACAGACGTGCGTCGGCTGGATTCCGGCTCAAGGCCGGAATGACGGAGGTGAGCGCGATGAACTAGCATGCACTGGACCGATTCCCGGGAGGAAGAGATGACCGAGACGAAAATCGCCGCCGACATCATCGCGGCCGAAAACGAAAAACGCGCTGGCGCGCTGAAGGACGATTATCAGGCGCTTGGCAACCAGCTGGCCCGTCGCAATATCGATATCGACGCAGTCACGGCCAAGGTCGCGGAGTTTTTCGTCGCCGTGCCGTCCTGGGGCGTTGGCACCGGCGGCACCCGCTTTGCCCGTTTTCCCGGCGCGGGCGAGCCGCGCGGTATTTTCGACAAGCTGGATGATTGCGCTGTCATCAACCAGTTGACACGGGCGACGCCGAACGTCTCCCTTCACATTCCGTGGGACAAACAGGACCCGAAGCGTTTGAAGGCCCATGCCGCGGCGCTGGGTCTCGGCTTCGATGCCATGAATTCCAACACGTTTTCGGACGCGCCGGGTCAGAGCCATTCCTACAAATATGGTTCGCTCAGCCACACGGATGCCGCGACGCGCCGGCAGGCCGTCGAGCACAACATCGAATGTATCGAGATCGGCAAGGCCATCGGCTCGAAGGCGCTGACGGTTTGGGTGGGCGACGGCTCCAATTTCCCGGGCCAGAGCAACTTCACCAGAAGTTTCGAGCGCTATCTTGCCGCCATGGCCGATATCTACAAGGCGCTGCCGGATGACTGGCGTATCTTTTCCGAACACAAGATGTATGAGCCGGCTTTCTATTCCACTGTCGTGCAGGACTGGGGCACCAATTACCTCATTGCCAATACGCTCGGCGAAAAGGCCTTCTGCCTCGTTGATCTCGGCCACCATGCGCCGAACACCAATATCGAGATGATCGTCGCCCGGCTCATCCAGTTCGGCAAGCTCGGTGGTTTCCACTTCAACGATAGCAAATACGGCGATGACGATCTGGATGCCGGCTCAATCGAGCCATATCGCCTGTTCCTCGTTTTCAACGAACTGGTGGATGCCGAATATCGCGGCGTGAAGGGTTTCCATCCCGCCCATATGATCGACCAGTCGCACAATGTGACAGACCCGATCGAAAGCCTGATTTCCAGCGCCAACGAAATCCGCCGCGCCTATGCGCAGGCGCTGCTGGTGGATCGCGCGGCTCTCGACGGCTATCAGCAGGATAATGATGCGCTGATGGCATCAGATATGCTGAAAAGGGCTTACCGTACCGATGTGGAGCCGATCCTCGCCAAGGCCCGGCAGCTGGCGGGCGGCGCTATCGATCCGGTGGCGACCTATCGGGCGAGTGGTTATCGCAAGCAGGTTGCGGCGGAGCGCCCGGCTTCGGTTGGCGGTAGTGGCGGGATTGTGTAGTCGTTCGCTTTGCTGGATGCAAAGCCTGCGATCAGGCCGAATATACCGCTGAGAGCTGACAGCGTCGCCTCAACCTCTCCTCCGTCATCCTCGGGCTTGACCCGAGGATCCAGAGCCCCCACGCCATGGATCCTCGGGTCAAGCCCGAGGATGACACCGAGTTTTAGTCAGGGCGTTGTCCAGCAAGTCAGTCCGGATCCTTCAATCGCGCGAAGGCGATTGCCTGCGAACCTGAAACGTATGCTCCGGCCCCGGAAACGCCCCGGAGCGCACCTCATCTGCATAACTTGCCGCCGCTTCCGAAACGGTTGAACCTAGATCGGCGAAACGCTTGACGAATTTCGGTTTGAAGTCAGTGAAAAGGCCGAGCATGTCGTCGGAAACGAGCACCTGCCCGTCGCAGGCCGGAGATGCGCCGATGCCGACCGTCGGCGCGGCGAGTTTTTCGGTCAGTTCCCGGGCCAGCGGCTCGACGGTGCCTTCCACGACGATGGCGAAGGCGCCGGCCTGATCGACTGCAATCGCGTCACGCCAGATCTTCTGCGTTTCCGCGTCCGAATGTCCGAGCGAGCGGAAACCGCCGGCGGTGTGCACCAGCTGCGGCATCAGCCCGACATGGCCGAAGACGGGAATGCCGCGCGCCACCAGAAAGGCGATGGTCTCCGCCATCTCCTCGCCGCCCTCCAGCTTCACGCCGTCGCAGCCGGTTTCCTGCATCAGCCGCACGGCGTTGCGGAACGCCTGTTCCTTGGATTCCTGATAGGTCCCGAAGGGGAGATCGACGATGACGCAGGCATGTTCGACGCCTCGCATGACGGCGCGGCCATGGGCGATCATCATGTCCAGAGTGACGCCGACCGTCGTGTCCATGCCATAAAGCACCATGCCGAGCGAATCGCCGACCAGCAGCAGATCGCAATGCGGATCGAGCAGGCGGGCAATCGGCGTCGTATAGGCGGTGAGGCAGACGATGCGCGCCTCGCCTTTCATCTGCCGGATGGAGGCTGTTGTCAGCCGCTTGTGTTTTCCATGGGCGCTCATTGGGCAGCCTCCCGTTGATCGATCTTGACGCGCCCGATGACGCGGTTGTCGAGAAGCCGTGTACTTCCGACCCTGACGAACAGCGCCACCAGCACCGGTCCCGCCTGCAATGAAGCAACGGGGGCGAGCGTATCGGGATCGCGCACCGCGACGACTTCCGGCGACGCCAGCGGCTCGGCGGCGATGAATTTTTCTATGGCTGCCTCGAATGCGGCGGGGTCGTCGAAGCCTTCACCATAAAGGCGTACCGCCTCATCCAGCGCGCGCGGCACAATCACGGCGCCGGCGCGTTCTGCGGGGCTTAGATAGACATTGCGCGAGGAACAGGCGAGCCCGTCGGCCTCGCGCACGGTGGCGACGGGCACGACCCTGACCGGCTGGGCGAGGTCCTCGACCATGCGGCGGATCAGTGTCACCTGCTGATAGTCCTTCTCACCGAAATAGGCGGCATCCGGCTGGACGAGGTTAAAAAGCTTGGTCACGACGGTCGTAACGCCGGCGAAATGCCCCGGCCGCACCGCGCCTTCCAATTGGCTGCCCAGTTCGGGCACATCCACGACGGTCTGCATCGGGCGCGGATACATCTCGGAGACTTCGGGCGCGAAAAGAATGTCGACATCAGCCTCTTCCAGCAATGCGCTGTCGCGGGCGAGATCGCGCGGGTAACGGGCCAGATCCTCATTCGCGCCGAATTGCAGCGGGTTGACGAAGATCGAAACCACGGTCACGTCGTTTTCGGCTTTGGATCGGGCAACAAGCGTCAGATGGCCGATATGGAGAAAGCCCATGGTCGGCACGAAGCCGATGGTTTTGCCCGCACGGCGAAAGGCAGCGGTGGCATCCCGCAATTCGGCGACGGTTTTTACAAGCTGCATGGGTCTCCTCCGGCTCCCCCAATCGCGGTCCGGCGAAAGGTGCTGGATAGAACGCGATTTGCCCAACGGGGTCAACGCACGCATCGGGATTATATCGATTGACCCCAGGACGACTTTCGAAAAAAATCGGTCCTCGGGCAGCGCGGCGGCGATCACTCCACCCAGTGCGGCTTCCTTTTTTCGGCAAAGGCCAATCGCCCCTCCCGCGCCTCGTTGCTACCGCTGATCGTGGCAATGACGCTTTCGGCAAAGGCAAGCCGTTCGGCGGACGACATATCGCGCATCTTCAGCAATGCCGCCTTTCCGGCCGCGATCGCGCCCGGCGCATTCTGCCGCAGCCGGGCGAGAACATCCTCAACCACGCCGTCGAGTTCGGCCGACGGGACGGCCCGAGTGACGAGGCCAAGACGCTCCGCGTCAGCAGCGCTGATCGCGACGCCGAGATAGGCCATTTCCTGAAGCTGGCCCAGTGGCACCTTCGCCAGCAGCTTTGCCGCCACCATGGCCGGGAAAAGCCCGACGCGCACTTCCGGCAAACCGAATTCGGCATGAGCGGCGGCATAGGCAAGATCACAGGCGGCGACGAGGCCAAGCCCGCCAGCCAGAACCCGGCCATTGATGCGGGCCATGACGATCTTGTCGCAGCCCTCGATGGCGCGCATCACATCGGCAATGGGGTTCGTTCCATCAGGCGAGAGGAACATGCCGCCGGCGCTTTCCTTGAGGTCTGCCCCTGAGCAGAAACTGCGGTCTCCCGCGGCCGTTATCACCACGGCGCGCAGGCCACCATCACTCGATGCCGCGCGGATGGCCTTCGCCAGGGCGTCCGTCATCGCAGCATTCAACGCGTTGTGCACCTCCTGCCGGTTGAGTGTCAGCCAGAGAACGTCCTTGCGCCTTTCGCTCAGCAGTTCATCCGCCATGCGCGTTACCCTTCCTGTCTTGCCGCAAGCAGCGCCTTGCCGGCGCGGGCTGCATTCGGTCTGCCGAGATGCCGGCTGATCCAGTCGCCGGTTTTAGCCACTGCCATCAGGTCGATACCGGTTTTAATGCCAAGCCCCTGCAGCAGGTAAACGACGTCTTCGGTGGCGACATTCCCGCTGGCGCCCGGCGCGAAGGGGCAGCCGCCCAGCCCGGCGACGGAACTGTCGAAGACGGAGATACCTTCATCCAGCGAGGCCAGCACATTGGCGACGCCCTGGCCATAGGTATCGTGAAAATGCATGGCGATTTTTTTGCGCGGAATGTTGGCCGACACCCGTTCGATGATTTTGCGAATATGCGCGGCCGTGCCGATGCCGATCGTATCGCCGAGCGAGATTTCGTAACAGCCAAGCGCGATAAGCGCCTCGGCCATCGCCGCCACCTCATCGGGCGCGACCGCGCCGTCATAGGGGCAGCCGGCAATGCAGGAAACGTAACCGCGTATGAGGATGTTTCGCCCGCCCGCCGCCTCCGCGACATCGCGCAGGCGCTCGAGGCTTTCGGCGCGCGAGCAGCCTATATTGTGCTGGCTAAAGCCTTCGGAGGCGGACACAAAAACGGCGATTTCCGTCACGCCGGCATCAATGGCGGCCTCGAAACCTTTCATATTGGGAACGAGCGCCGGATAGGCGGTGCCGGATCGTCGTTCGAGGCCTTGAAACACCTCCTTCGAGCCTGCCATTTGCGGCACTTTTTTGGGCGAGACGAAAGCGCCCGCTTCCACCGCAGTCAATCCGGCTGCGGCCAGCTGTTCGATCAGCTCGATCTTGATGGCGGTTGGAACCTCGGCGTTTTCGTTCTGCAGGCCGTCGCGCGCGCCCACTTCGACGATTTTTACCGTTCGGGGCCAGCTCATGTCACGCCCCCTCCGGTTCGAAATCCACCAGCACCGCACCGGCCGCGACCATATCGCCCTCGACGCAATTGATGGCCGTGACCGTACCTTTCGCCGGTGCACGGATCGTGTGCTCCATTTTCATCGCCTCCATCACCACAAGCGCCTCGCCGGCTTCAACCGCAGCACCGTTATGGCTCAGCAAAGCGCGGATAACGCCGGGCATGGGTGCTTCCAGACCACCGGTGTGGGTGGAGGAATCCTCGATATCGACGGGATCAGGCTGGGCGATGCGATAATGTTCGCCATCCAGGAAAAGCGCGTAACTGCCGCCTTCTGCAAAGAAATGGCCCTGCCTTTTCCTGTCTTCCATGGTTGCACGGAATTTGCCGTCGTCCGAGAGGCTGCCATGGGCGCTGATCGTCCGCCCGTCGATGGCAAGCGAAAAACCGTCCGCCTCATGCGTGACGCCGACGTTAAGCGGCTGGTTCTCAAAGGTGAAATACAGCGTTTCCCGCGACGGCGCGTTGAGGCGGAAGGCGGCTGCCGTGTTCCACGGGCTATAGGGATCGGCCTCTGAACCTGACTTTCCGTTTTTCTGCCGCGAGAGCAGCAGGCCAAGCGCGGCCATCGCTATCTCGTTCCCGTCATTCGGGGCCGGGGCAAAAAGCACGACATCGTTGCGGGCTATGAAGCCTGTGTCGAGTTCGGCTTTTGCGAAGGCCTCCAGTCCCGCAAGCCGGGTCAGAAAGGCGGCATTGCTGGTGACGCCACAGATCGCCAGATTTTCCAATGCCAACCGCAGACGCCGCACCGCCGATGGGCGATCACGATCCCAGACGATCAGCTTGGCGATCATCGGATCGTAATGCACGGTAATGGCGTCGCCGGCGCGGATGCCGCTGTCTATCCTGACGTGAGGACCTTGATCGGGAAAAATGAGTTGGCTCACCGTGCCGATCGACGGCAGGAAATCGTACGCCGGGTCTTCGGCATAAATCCGGGCCTCGATGGCGTGACCATTTATGCCGAGATCGGCCCAGTCCTGCGGCAGTGCCTCACCATCCGCAACACGGAGCTGCCATTCGACCAGATCCAGGCCGGTAATATATTCCGTCACCGGATGTTCGACCTGAAGCCTTGTATTCATTTCCATGAAATAGAACTCGCCGGAAGGGTCGAGCAGGAATTCCACCGTTCCCGCGCCGCGATAGTCGATGGCGCGGGCGGCGGCGACCGCCGCTTCATACATGCGTTGCCTGAGCGCATCGGGCAAGCCGGGGGCGGGGGCTTCCTCTATGACCTTCTGGTGGCGGCGCTGGATCGAGCAATCGCGCTCGAAAAGTGAGAAACAATTACCGTGGCCATCGGCAAAGACCTGCACTTCCACATGTCGCGGCCGCTCCAGATATTTTTCGATCAGCATGCGGTCATTGCCGAAGGCGGCCAGCGCTTCGCGTTTTGCGCCCGCAAGTTCCGCCGCAAATTCGCGTTTCTTCCGCACGATGCGCATGCCCTTGCCGCCGCCGCCGGCCGAGGCCTTGAGCAGAACGGGATAACCTATGGCATCCGCTTCACTGCGCAGCCGCTCTTCCGCCTGATCCTCACCGTGAAAGCCGGGAACGACGGGAACGCCCGCCTTCGCCATCAGCGCTTTTGCCTCGCTTTTCCCGCCCATGGCGCGGATCGCTGCTGCCGGCGGGCCAATGAAAACAAGACCGGCGGCGGCACAGGCTTCGGCGAAACCGGCATTTTCCGAGAGGAAACCGTAACCCGGATGGACCGCTTCCGCGCCGGTCGCTTTTGCGGCGGCGATGATTTTTTCGCCGTCGAGATAGGAAGCACGCGCGGGCGCGGGGCCAATGGCGATTGCCTCGTCGGCCAGTGCCACATGCATGGCGTCACGGTCGGCATCCGAATAGACGGCAACGGTGCGTATGCCCATCTTGGCGGCGGTGCGGATGATGCGGCAGGCGATTTCGCCCCTGTTAGCGATCAGTATTTTCGAGAACATGGTCGCCTCACATCCTGAATATGCCGAAACGGGTGGGTTCTATCGGTGCGTTGAGCGCGGCGGAGAGACCGAGGCCAAGCACGAGGCGGGTATCCCTGGGATCGATGATGCCGTCATCCCACAGCCTCGCGCTGGCATAATAGGGATGTCCTTCCCGCTCGTATTTTTCCCGGATCGGCTGCTTGAACGCCTCTTCGCCTTCCTTCGACCAGTGGCGGCCATCGGCCTCGATACCATCGCGGCGGATTTGTGCCAGAACAGAGGCCGCCTGTTCGCCGCCCATGACCGAAATGCGGGCGTTGGGCCACATCCACAAAAAGCGGGGCGAATAGGCGCGACCGCACATGCCGTAATTGCCGGCACCGAAGGAGCCGCCGATGATGACGGTGAATTTCGGCACTTTTGCCGATGCGACGGCGGTGACAAGCTTTGCGCCATCCTTGGCGATGCCGCCGGCCTCATAGGCCTTGCCGACCATGAAGCCGGTGATGTTCTGCAGGAAGACCAGCGGAATACCGCGCTGGCAGCAGAGTTCGATGAAATGTGCGCCCTTCAGCGCCGATTCCGAGAAGAGAATGCCATTATTGGCGATGATGCCTACGGGATAGCCATGAATATGGGCGAAACCGCAGACCAGCGTGGTGCCGTAAAGCGCCTTGAATTCGTCGAATTCGGAACCATCCGCCAGACGTGCGATGATCTCGCGGACCTCGAAGGGTTTTCGCGTATCGGCGGGAACGATGCCGTAAAGTTCATCCGGCGGATAAAGCGGCTCCATCGGTTCGCGAATGTCCAGCTCCACCTGTTTGCGGCGGTTGAGCGTGGAGACGATCCGCCGGGTCAGTGAAAGCGCGTGGCGGTCGTCATGGGCGTAATGATCGGTGACGCCCGATTGCCGCGAATGCACATCCGCGCCGCCCAGTTCCTCCGCGCTCACCACTTCACCAGTTGCAGCCTTCACCAGCGGCGGGCCGCC
>NZ_PHGS01000024.1:0-7415 GCF_003031125.1 Agrobacterium sp. LAD9
ATAGGCCCCGCCAGCCGTGCAGCTGCCCATCACCACGGCGATCTGCGCGATGCCCTCCGCCGACATATTGGCCTGATTGTAAAAGATGCGGCCGAAATGATCGCGGTCGGGAAACACCTCGTCCTGATTTGGAAGGTTCGCACCGCCGGAATCCACCAGATAGATGCAGGGCAGGCGGTTCTCAGTGGCGATTTCCTGCGCGCGCAGATGTTTCTTGACCGTCAGCGGATAATAGGTGCCGCCCTTCACCGTCGCATCATTGGCGACGATGACGCATTCACGGCCCGACACCCGGCCGATGCCGGTGACGATCCCGGCGGCGGGAACGGGTTCGTCATAGACTTCGTAAGCGGCGAATTGCGAGAATTCAAGAAACGGGCTGCCGGGATCGAGAAGCGCTTCGATCCGGTCGCGCGCCAGCAATTTGCCACGGGACAGATGCCGTTCGCGGGCCTTGTCGCCGCCACCCCGCGTGATTTTTTCGACGTGCTGCCTCAGGTCGTCCACCAGGCCAGACATGAACGTGGTATTGGCGGTGAAGGTGGGATCGCGGTTCAGACTGGATGTAAGCTTCATCGCGTTCCTCACCCGTTGCCTTTGACCAGTTCGCGGCCGATCAGCATCCGGCGGATTTCGCTGGTGCCCGCGCCGATTTCATAAAGCTTGGCGTCGCGCAGCAGCCGTCCGGCCGGGCTTTCATTGACGTAGCCGGAACCGCCGAGAAGCTGGATCGCATCCAGCGCCACCTGCGTCGCCCGCTCGGCAGCAAAAAGGATCGCGCCTGCCGCATCCTGCCGCGTGATGCGGCCATTGTCGCAGGCGCGTGCCACGGCATAGACATAGGCGCGGGAGGCGTTCATGGCCGAATAGATATCGGCGAGCTTTCCCTGCACCAGCTGGAATTCGCCGATCGGCTTGCCGAATTGCTTGCGCTCGCGCGCATAGGGCAGCACCAGATCGATGGCCGCCTGCATGATGCCGACGGGGCCTGCGGCCAGCACGGCGCGCTCGTAATCCAGCCCGCTCATCAGCACCGTCACGCCGTCGTTGAGACGCCCGAGGATATTTTCCTCCGGCACCTCGCAATCCTCGAAAATCAGTTCGGAGGTTGGCGAGCCGCGCATGCCGAGCTTGTCGAGTTTTTGTGCGGGGCGAAACCCCTTGAAGCCTTTCTCGATCAGAAAGGCCGTGATGCCGCGCGGGCCGGCGGACATGTCCGTCTTGGCATAAACCACCAGCGTATCCGCCTCGTGGCCATTGGTGATCCACATCTTCGTGCCGTTCAGCACATAATGGTCACCCTTGTGCTCCGCCTTCAACCGCATCGAGACGACATCTGACCCGGCTTCCGTTTCGCTCATGGCAAGCGAACCGACATGCTCGCCGGAAACCAGCTTCGGCAGATATCTGCGCTTCTGATCTTCCGTTCCCCAGCGATGAATCTGGTTGATGCAGAGGTTGGAATGCGCGCCATAGGAAAGGCCGATGGAAGCGGAAGCCCGGCTTATCTCCTCCATCGCCACGCAATGGGCGAGATAGCCCATGTCAGCACCGCCGAATTCCTCCGAAACGGTGATGCCGTGCAGGCCAAGTTCGCCCATCTGCGGCCAGAGCTTGCGCGGAAACTGGTCGTCGCGATCGATCTCGGCGGCGAGCGGGGCTATTTTATCGTCGGCGAATGCTCTTGCGCTGTCGCGCAGCGCTGCGATTTCCGGGCCGAGATCGGCATCGAAAATGGCGGCGAGGTTCAAACTCATCGCGTCTCCTCCTCCGGACGGCCGTTTGCGACCGCCCTCTCGTCAGCGACCAGCACCTCCTCCGTGCTGGCAACTCTCATTTATGGCGCGTCACCTCCGGTGAAGGCGGCGGAACGGCGCACGAATGTCTTGATGGCGAAATTGGACTGGATGCGCGACACGCCGGGAACCGTGGTCAGGAAATCCAGAAGCTGCTGATAATGCGGCAAATCCCGCACCATGGCGTGAATGAGATAATCGGAACTGCCACTCGTCTGGTAGCCGCCCACCACTTCCGGAATGGAGGCGACGTGGTGTTCGAAGGTCGTCAATGCTTCCTTGATCTGCCGTTCCAGCGTGACGGAAATGAAGACGCCCATGTTGCCGAGCAGGCGGTTCTCATCGAAGACGGCGGTGTAACCGCGAATGATGCCTTCCTCTTCCAGCTTGCGGACACGGCGCAGCGTCGGCGTGAAGGAAAGGCCGATCCGGGCCGCCAGATCGCGCCAGCTCACCCGCCCGTCATCGCCGAGCACATGGAGAATCTTCTGGTCGAAACTGTCGAGCTCAATCATGGATCATTTGCTCTATGATATGACTAATTGTTGGATCAAAGATATCGTCAATCAAAAAACTGTCAATCAAAATAGCTTTGAAATGAATTCGAGATAGTGATAGCGTTCACGTCAGTCGCGGTCTGGAGGAGATTGCGGCGGGTCGTTCTCTCAAGTGGGAGGATGGCCAAGGGAGGTGAATTTGGCTGCGCATGACCCTGTCGTTATCGTCGGGGCCGCCCGTACTGCTATGGGTGGGTTCCAGGGCGAATTCAAATCGGTGGCTGCGTCCGATCTTGGAGCGGCGGCGATCCGTGCGGCCATCGAACGGGCTGCAATTCCATCCTCTGAGATCGACGATGTGCTGATGGGCTGCGTGCTTACGGCCGGGCAGGGGCAGGCTCCAGCGAGGCAGGCGGCGATTGCCGCCGGCATTCCAAATTCGATTGGGGCTACAACAATCAATAAAATGTGCGGATCAGGCATGAAGGCGATCATGCTGGCGCATGACCAGCTTGCGGCGGGAAGCTCTTCCGTCGTGCTTGCGGGTGGTATGGAGAGCATGAGCAACGCGCCCTATTTGCTGGACCGCGCCCGCAATGGTTATCGTCTCGGCCACGGCAAGCTCACCGATCACATGTTTCTCGACGGCCTTGAAGACGCCTATGACAAGGGCCGGCTGATGGGCACCTTCGCGGAAGATTGCGCGCAAGATTATCAGTTCACGCGCGCCATGCAGGATGATTACGCGTTGGCATCATTGGAACGCGCCCGACGCGCTATCGCGGAAGGGGCTTTCGAGGCGGAAATCACTTCTGTCGGCGATGTTGCCGTAGACGAGCAGCCGGGGAAGGCCCGCCCGGAAAAAATCCCGCAACTGAAGCCCGCCTTTCGCGATGGTGGAACGGTGACGGCGGCCAATTCCAGCTCCATTTCGGATGGCGCGGCCGCTCTTGTTCTCATGCGCAGATCGGAAGCGGAAAGGCGGTGTCTTTCACCTCTGGCAACGATCATCGGCCAGACCTCCCATGCGGATGCGCCTGCAAAATTTCCGACGGCTCCCATCGGCGCGATGAAAAAGCTGTTCGAAAAAACCGGATGGGCGGCGAAGGATGTCGATCTGTTCGAAATCAACGAGGCCTTTGCCGTGGTGGCTATGGCGGCGATGCGCGATCTCAATCTGCCGCATGAGAAGGTGAATGTGCATGGCGGTGCCTGTGCGCTCGGCCATCCCATCGGGGCTTCCGGTGCACGCATCGTCGTCACCCTGCTTGCGGCCTTGCAGCGTCACGGGTTGAAGCGCGGCGTTGCCGCCGTCTGCATCGGCGGCGGCGAAGCGACGGCGCTCGCGGTTGAACTACACTGAGGGGAGGCGGCGATGATCCTGAACGAAGCCCAGCAGCAGATCAGGGACATGGCCCGCGATTTCGCCCGCGAGCGGCTCGCCCCCGGTGCCGCCGCGCGCGACCGGGAAAGCCGGTTCCCGAAAGATGAGCTGAAAGAGATGGGCGAACTCGGCTTTCTCGGAATGCTGGTCTCTGAAGACTATGGCGGGTCGGAAACCGGTGCCGTGGCCTATGCCTTGGCGCTGGAGGAGATCGCTGCCGGTGACGGCGCCTGTTCCACCATCATGAGCGTTCACAATTCGGTCGGCTGCGTGCCGATCCTGAAATTCGGCACGGAAGAGCAGAAGCAGCGTTTCCTGCCCAAGCTCGCCTCCGGCGGATGGATCGGCGGTTTTGCATTGACAGAGCCGCAGGCAGGTTCCGACGCTTCCAATCTTAAGACCCGCGCCCGGCGGGATGGCGACCGTTATATTCTGGATGGCGCGAAACAGTTCATCACGTCAGGCAAGAATGGCGATGTCGTTATCGTTTTTGCCGTCACCGACGCAGCGGTGGGCAAGAAGGGCATCAGCGCCTTCATCGTGCCGACCGATACGCCGGGTTACGAGGTCATAAGGGTCGAGGAAAAACTCGGCCTGCATTCGTCCGATACCTGCCAGATCGCCTTCACCGACATGGCGGTCCCAGCCGAATTGCGGCTCGGTGAAGAGGGGCAGGGGTATCGCATCGCGCTCGCCAATCTGGAAGGCGGCCGCATCGGTATCGCCGCGCAGGCGGTCGGCATGGCGCAGGCCGCTTTCGAGGCGGCGCGGGATTATGCCCGCGAACGCAAGGCTTTCGGACAGGCTATCATCGAGCATCAGGCGGTGGCGTTTCGGCTTGCGGATATGGCGACGCGCATAACGGCGGCGCGGCAACTGGTGCTGCATGCGGCGGCGCTGAAGGAGGCGGGGGAACCCTGTCTTTCGGAAGCTTCGATGGCCAAGCTTTTCGCCTCCGAAATGGCCGAGCGTGTCTGCTCGGACGCCATCCAGATTCACGGCGGTTACGGCTATATGGCGGATTATCCGGTGGAGCGGATCTATCGCGATGTGCGCATCTGCCAGATTTACGAGGGGACGAGCGATGTCCAGCGGATGGTGATCGCGAGGAACCTTTGAGAGTTGTTTCGCGGTCTGGAGGAGACTGCGACGGGAGGAGTCGAATGGATATAACCGAAACGCCACATCTCAGCCTGCATGTTCCCGAACCTGCGGTGCGACCCGGCGACCAGCCGGATTTCTCCAATGTGAAAATACCCAAGGCCGGCTCCGTGCCACGCCCGGAGGTGGATGCTGCCCCTGAAAGCATGCGCGATCTCGCCTATTCGATCATCCGTGTCCTCAATCATCAGGGTGAGGCCGTCGGGCCGTGGGCCGGGCTTCTCTCGGACGAGGAATTGCTGGTGGGCCTCAAAAACATGATGCGGCTGCGGGCTTTCGATGCGCGCATGCTGATGGCGCAGCGGCAGGGCAAGACGTCGTTCTACATGCAGCATCTGGGCGAAGAGGCTGTCAGTTGCGCCTTCCGCAAGGCGCTTTCCAAAGGCGACATGAATTTCCCGACTTACCGGCAGGCAGGCCTGCTGATCGCCGATGACTATCCGCTCGTCACCATGATGAACCAGATTTACTCCAACGAGCTCGACCCGCTGCACGGGCGGCAATTGCCGGTTCTCTATTCCTCAAAGGAACACGGCTTCTTCACCGTGTCCGGCAATCTTGCCACACAATATGTGCAGGCGGTCGGCTGGGCGATGGCGTCGGCCATCAAGGGCGATACGAAAATCGCGGCCGCCTGGATCGGCGACGGTTCGACGGCGGAGTCGGATTTTCACTCGGCAATGGTCTTTGCCTCCACCTATAAGGCCCCGGTCATCCTCAACATCGTCAATAACCAATGGGCGATTTCCACCTTTCAGGGCATTGCGCGCGGCGGTTCTGGCACCTTTGCGGCGCGCGGGCTGGGTTTCGGCATTCCCGCACTCCGGGTCGATGGCAATGATTATCTCGCCGTTTATGCCGTGGCGCGCTGGGCCGTGGAACGGGCGCGCCGCAACCTCGGTCCGACGCTGATCGAATATGTCACCTATCGTGTCGGCGCCCATTCCACCTCCGATGATCCGAGCGCTTATCGCCCCAAGACGGAGTCCGAGGCGTGGCCTCTGGGTGACCCGGTTCTGAGGCTCAAGAAACATCTCGTCCTGCGCGGCGTCTGGTCGGACGAACGGCACCGGCAGGCGGAGGCGGAAATCGCCGATGAGGTGCTGGAAGCCCAGCGCGAGGCGGAAAGCCACGGTACGCTGCATGAGGGTGGAAAACCGCCGAAAAAGGATATTTTCGAAGGCGTCTACGCCGAGATGCCGCCGCATCTCGCCCGCCAGCGCCAGAAGGCAGGGTGGTGAGACATGACAAGAATGACGATGATCGAAGCCGTCCGCAGCGCCATGGATGTCTCCATGGAGCGCAGCGACGATGTCGTGGTTTTCGGTGAGGATGTGGGCTATTTCGGCGGCGTCTTCCGCGCCACGCAGGGGCTGCAGGGAAAATACGGCAAGACGCGCTGTTTCGACGCGCCGATCAGCGAATCCGGCATTGTCGGCACGGCGATCGGCATGGCCGCTTATGGTCTGCGGCCTTGCGTCGAAATCCAGTTCGCCGATTATATGTATCCCGCCTATGACCAGATCACCCAGGAAGCGGCGCGTATCCGGTATCGCTCCAATGGCGATTTCACCTGCCCGATCGTTCTCCGCATGCCCACCGGCGGCGGGATTTTTGGCGGGCAGACGCACAGCCAGAGCCCGGAAGCCCTCTTCACCCATGTCTGCGGGCTGAAGGTGGTGGTCCCTTCCAATCCTTATGATGCCAAGGGGCTGCTGATCGCATCCATCGAAGATCCCGACCCCGTGATGTTTCTGGAGCCGAAGCGGCTTTATAACGGCCCCTTCGACGGGCACCATGACCGGCCGGTAACGCCCTGGTCCAAACACGAGATGGGCGAGGTGCCGGAAGGTCACTACACCATTCCCATCGGCAAGGCCGAAATCCGCCGCCCCGGAAATGGTGTCACCGTCATCGCTTATGGCACCATGGTGCATGTGGCGCTGGCGGCGGCGGAAGAGACGGGTGTGGATGCCGAGATTATCGACCTTCGCAGCCTCTTGCCGCTCGATCTCGATACCATCGTGAAATCGGTTTCGAAGACCGGCCGCTGCGTCATGGTGCATGAGGCGACGCTGACCTCCGGCTTCGGGGCGGAAGTCGTGTCGCTGGTGCAGGAACATTGTTTTTATCATCTGGAGGCCCCCGTCGTCCGCGTCGCCGGCTGGGATACGCCTTATCCCCATGCGCAGGAATGGGACTATTTTCCGGGACCTGCCCGCGTCGGGCGAGCCCTCGTCGAAGTCATGGAGGCCTGATTATGGCGGAATTTGTTCTCACTATGCCTGATGTCGGTGAAGGTGTGGCGGAAGCCGAACTGGTGGAATGGAACGTCAAACCGGGTGATCTCGTCCATGAGGACATGGTGCTGGCCGCGGTGATGACGGACAAGGCGACGGTTGAAATCCCCTCACCCGTGGCGGGCGTGGTCACCTGGCTTGCCGTGACGGTTGGAAACACCGTGCCGGTGAAGGCGCCGCTCCTGCGCATTGAAACCGATGTCGCTGCCGTCGCGCCCAATGGCAGCGTGCCGGAAACGGAAGCGCCCGCCCGGATAACGGAAGCGCCTGCCGACAT